>JBEIGI010000006.1:0-146829 GCA_040381975.1 Pirellula sp. | reverse complement strand
TCGGCTGAGGACCTGATCCGACGCGCAAAAACACTCATGGAAAACGCTTGAAAATCGCTCTCGCGATGACGGCTAGTTCCCCTTTTTTTGCAGTTTCTTGGGCTTCTTGTGTTGCGGGGCCTTTTAAGCAACCATTAAATTAAAACAAGATTCGTCAATTTGTGACTGGCTTTCCTTTCCCGGAGTCTGCTTTCCATGGCCGCCCTCAAACGTCTCGCACTTGCTTGGATCATCTGTTGGGGAATAACAACAGGATCTTGCATCCTGTTTGCCCAAGACAAATCCGATAACACTCCCGCAACGCAACTCGGATCCCAACTCGATCCCTGGCTGGCGGCTCTTCAATTGCGCACCGAGCAGTTCACTCTAAGCGGCAGTGGGTCGGTTCCGATTGATAATAAAGTTCAGCAGATCGATATGAAGCTCGTGCGGCATTCAGATGCCCATTTTGAACTCGTCCTAAACCATCCGCAATATGCGATCACCTTAGTTCGAACCGCCGATTTAACCGCTGTGGTTCTGCCCAAACATCGCAAGGTGTTTTGGGGGCAAGGTGATGTCGATGCAGAAGACAACCTCGACAGCAAAGAGTTCCTCAAACGTACCATTAAGGGAACCACGCAGATCGCAGCACCTTTTGAATTAATCAAATACCTCGATGGAAACGCTCTGGCCGATCTGGTCCTGAGTTCCAATCAAGCTAAACCCTCGTCCGACTCTAAAGAGTGGATCGTCTCGGACGATGTACGAGTCCGCATGACTAGCGGTGATGAGTCGAGCGTCGCAATATCGGCCAACGAGATTCAAGCGACGCTCAAGCTCAGTAAAGAGCATGGGGTGCTCTTTGCTCGCGCGCAAGGGCAGTCTCCGCAAGCCTGGTTGTCAACGCACTGGGGCGATTACGATGCCCAGCAGATCTCGCGTATGGAAATCGAAACAACCATCGCACGAGGTTTGCGAAGGGCTAGCGAAGTCCTGGCTCCCTCGAATCGATTGACCGAACCGACTCAAAAAGCTCGCAAAGTTGAAAACGGTGAATTGCGTTGGATCGACGGTCAGCGTGTGGCACTTTTGTACGGCACTCCCGAACAGATCGGTAAGGCTCACGGTCAACTGCTTAAGGCCGAAGCTCAGCGGTGCATCGACTCGGTCTTGTACGGATTTGGGTTTGCTCAGACGATCGCCAATGGTCGGTGGTTTCGCCAAGATCTCGATCTGGCTTATGCGCAGCTCAAGCCCCATATCCCCGAGCGTCACTTGGTCGAAACCCGGGCGATGGCCAAGTCGCTCGGCTTAGATCAGCAGCTGATTGAAACCTTGAACGTTTTCCCCGAACTGTTCCACTGCTCAGGCTTTGCGGTCTTTGGCGATGCGACCGTGGGAGGAAAACTCTACCACGGTCGAGTGCTCGATTACATGACCGCGATTGGATTGCAGGACGCGGCAACGACATTCATCGTCGCTCCCGATGGTCACATTCCTTTTGCCAATGTCGGATATGCAGGTTTCATCGGCTCGGTCAGCGGCATGAACGCCGAAAAAATTTCGCTTGGAGAAATGGGTGGTCGAGGGGAAGGTCAGTGGAACGGTGTGCCGATGGCCACACTGATGCGCCGAGCGATGGAGGAATGCGATTCGCTCGAAGAGGTCAAAGACTTGTGGCAAAAGAGCCCTAGGACTTGCGAGTACTACTACGTGTTTGCTGATGGCCAAGAGAAGTCGGCTGTCGGCGTGGCTGCGACTCCAGAGAAAATCGACTTCGTAGCACCAGGCCAAGCGCACGAACTGCTCGGCGATGGGATCCCCAACGCGGTGGTTCTCTCGGCAGGTTCGCGACTCACCGAGCTCAAGAAGCGGGTCAAGGATCAGTACGGCAAGATCGACACGGCCGCTGCTACGGAGCTTATGTGTCGCCCGGTAGCCATGGATTCAAACCTTCATAATGTACTTTTCGTTCCCGAAGATGGGCTGCTTTATGTAGCCAATGCCAGCCATTCGAAGCCTGCTGCCGAAATGCCGTACGCCAAGTTCGACCTTGGAGCACTGCTCGAAGAGATCAAGTCGCAAAGGGATGCTGCGGGCAAGTCCAAGCCATCGGTCTCGGTGGATAAAAAAGCATTCGAGGCTACCGACACAGTTGCCTTGGAGATATCGAAGGAAACTTCCGACGATGCCAAAGCCTGCCTGAGTGGCTTGGGCTGGGCAAAGGGCACCTTTGAGGTACGCATCGAGGATGCAGACGAGAAACAGCGCAAAAGCGGGATCGATCGAATCGTTCGATTTCCATCACCGGTTCCCAGCGGAGATCCCGTCAACGACTTGGTCGCCATGGAATGGTATCAAGCCACAAAGAAGGGCCAGAAGCTCGATCATGCTCCTGCGATTGTTGTGGTTCACGAATCTGGAAGGGGAATGACCGTCGGCAAGATGATTGCTCGAGGCCTGAGTAATCAAGGCGTGCATGCACTGATGATGCAACTTCCGACCTACGGCATGCGTCGCAACCCTGCCAGCACCAAGAGTGAGGGGGAGGCCCTCATTGCGGGGTTAAAACAAGGTATCACGGATGCCCGACGAGCTTACGATGCCGTGAGAGTCTTGCCCCAGATCGATGCGCAGAGAGTTTCGATCCAAGGGACGAGTCTTGGCGGTTTCGTCGTGGCGACCACGACGGGCCTCGATCCGGCCTACCACCGATCGATGATTCTTTTGGCCGGTGGTGATTTGTATGGAGTGCTGGCCAATGGCGACCGAGATGCGGAAAAAACTCGCAAAGAGCTAGCCAAAAGTGGCATCAGCATGGATCAAGCCAAAGAGGCACTCTACTCGATCGAGCCATTGAGATTGGCCCATCGCGTGGCAGCCGATAAGACCTGGCTCTATTCGGGGTCGAACGATACAGTCGTCCCACCGGTGAGTTCCAAGAAATACGCTCTTGCTGCGAAACTTCCCGAGGGCCACCACATCGAGCTCCCAGCCGATCATTACTCGGGTGTTGTTTTTCTCCCGAGTGTGATTCAGCAGATGGCCAATTTGGCTTCGCAGGCACCTAGCAGTCCGTCAGCCGATAGCAAACTCCAAGGTGGATCTGAGTAACGCTGCAACAGACTTGCATTGGTCTCGAAAAAAGCTTGATGACTCGCTAGACTAATGACGCTTATGGATTCTTTGTTCTTAAAATTACAATGAGGAGATTCAGGTGACCATTACGCGCGTTGGAACCAATGAGAAGTACGCTGAGGGCTGGGCCAATATCTTCGGTAGCGGAAAATCGGCGAAGAAGGCTTCCACAAAAACTGCGACCAAAAAGTCTTCGCCAAAGAAGGCTGCTGCAAAGAAGGCTGCTGCAAAAACTTCAACCGCAAAGAAGACGACAGCTAAAAAAACAACGGTAAAGACAACCGTGAAGAAGACTGCGCCCAAGAAAAAGCGTAAGAGATAATCATCGGGGACCGAGCAAGTAACGCGGAATGGATGATCCGGTATGGATGATAACGAGGAAGCCTATTATCTGAATCAGATCCCGGAGAAACGCGGATCGAGGTTCCAGGCTTCCAAGATTTCCTCGGTGGTTCGAAAAGTCATCCAGCAGCGGGGATACTCTTCGGTTCAATCGGCCGATCAATTGCGTAAGGCTTGGGCTGAAATCGTCGGAGATCATCTTGCGAAGCATTCGACGATTGGAAAAATCGAGCGAGGGCAATTGACGGTTGTGGCGTCCAATAAGGTTGTGGCGACCGAACTGGATTACATGAAGTCTCAGATCTTAAGGGGCTTTCAAGACAAGCTCCCAGAGTTTTCGATCCGATCCATCCGAGTACGCAGCGATGCTAACCGATGATCCCCATTGGCGATGTTTTGCGTTAACGATCGCTTATGATGGTTCTCGGTATGCCGGTTGGCAGATTCAACCCAATGGACTTGCGATCCAGCAGGTTCTCTCAGAGAGTCTTGCTCGGGTTCTAGGACAACCGGTTTCGATCCAGGGGAGTGGTCGGACCGACGCAGGGGTCCATGCGCGCGGGCAAGTAGCCGCTTTTGGCACCACGGCATGGAAGCACTCGGCTGAAAAGCTTGTGCGCGCTATCAATCAACATCTACCGAGGGATATCGCCGCTTTGGAGTGCCGGGAAGTGGTCGCTCGATTCGATCCGATTCGCAATGCAATCTCCAAGACGTATCGCTACACGATTCGCAACTCGAGCGTACCGGATCCTCTGGGATATCTGCATCACTGGTGGATTCCACGCGAGCTCGATGTGCCAGCGATGCAGCTTGGCGCAAAAAGATTGATCGGCACGCACGACTTCAAGTCATTCGAAACTCTCGGCTCGACGCGCAAGACATCGGTACGGACGGTCCATCAACTATCGGTGCAGGTTGCTCAGGCCCTTGCGGGCAGAGAGATTCTCATCGAAATCCAAGCCGACGGGTTTCTTTACAACATGGTACGAAACATCACTGGAGCCTTGGTCGAGATCGGTAAAGGACGCTTCGGCCCGATTTGGCTCGATGGTTTGCTTGATGCCAAAGAGCGAGATTCGGAGAGTCAAACAGCACCCGCTCGAGGTTTGTGCTTGATGCGTGTCGAGTATCCCGAATCGCTATACCTCGATTCGCCGTTGGATTGATCAGGAAAACACTAAGGGAGTTGAGGAATGCATCGAAGTGGTCTGGATGTCCTGCTCGCCACCGAAAGACAGTTGCTCCATGGTAAGCGGATCGGTTTGGTGACGCATGCTGCGGCGGTGGATCGATCTTTACGAAGTAGCATCGAGGCCCTCGGTTCGATCCCTGGAGTTCGGCTCATGAGCATTTTTGGGCCCGAGCATGGACTCCATGGTCAGGCCCAAGATTTGATTGGTGTTGGTGACGACGAAGCCCTTGGATTGGAAAAACAGATCCAAACCCGAGTCGTTAGCTTGTACGGAAAAACTTTCGAAAGCCTGAAACCAACCCCAAATCAACTCGATGGTTTGGACTATCTGATCATCGATTTGCAGGATGTTGGGAGTCGGTACTACACCTTCCAAGCGACGATGAAGTACTGCCTGGAGGTAGCTCTACCTTTGTGTTTGAGCGTAATCGTCTTGGATCGCCCCAATCCGATCGGAGGATTGCAGGTTGAAGGCCCGTTGGTCCGCGCCAACTTCGAGAGCTTTGTTGGAGTTCATCCTATCGCGGTACGGCATGGATTGACGATCGGCGAACTGGCGAAATTGTACTACCGCGATTTGCTGCAAAGATACCAAGGCAAGCAGATCGGAGATCTCCGAGTGATCCCTTGCCAGGGATGGTCAAGGAGGATGTATTTTGATGACTGCGAGTTGCCTTGGGTGATGCCTTCTCCAAACATGCCAACACTCGATACAGCGATTATTTATCCTGGCCAGTGTTTGCTCGAGGGAACCAACTTGAGTGAAGGTCGTGGGACGACAAGACCGTTCGAGATTAGCGGTGCACCTTGGATCGATGCGATGAAACTTGCCCGTACGATGCAGGCGATGGATTTACCCGGCGTGGTATTTCGTCCGGTATGGTTTCGTCCAACTTTTCAGAAGCATGTTGGGGTAGATTGTGGCGGAGTCCAAATCCATGTGGTAGATCGTAAGCGATTCACTCCGGTGAGAGCTTCGCTTGCGCTTTTGATTGCCATGCGCAACCAAGATCCCGAGCGATTTGCTTGGCGGACCGAGACCTATGAGTTTGTATCAGATCCGATTGCGATCGATCTGCTATTTGGTTCGAGCCAAGAGCGATTGGCCATCGAGCAAGGTGCCAGTTGGCAGGAGATTGCTAAGGCTTGGGAGTCGCAGGAGGAGGAGTTTGCAGCGATGAGCCGAGAGGGTTGGCTTTACTAAACCGACGTCAATCAAGCCAACTTAATGAGAGCTATTTCGTCCAGTCTCGGCGTTGTCGCGAGCTTGGAATGCCCATTTTTTTACGGTACTTGGTGATCGTTCTCCTGGCGACTCCTAGACCTTGTTTTTGAAGTTCTTCCATGAGTTCATCGTCGCTACAAGGACGGGTCTTGTCCTCTTTATCGATGATCTCTTGGAGTTTCAGTCGGATGGTTTCGTAAGCGACATCTTCTCCATCGGCGGTTTGAGTACCAAATACGAAGAATCGCCTTAGAGGGAATATGCCTCGGGGGGTTTGAATCCATTTGTCATCGACTGCCCGGGAGATCGTCGTGACGTGCACACCGACTTCGTCAGCGACCTGTTGCATCTTGAGTGGGACGATGGCTTCGGGGCCTTCGTCTAGAAAACGCTGCTGATGTTTGACGATCGAGCTAGCGACACGAAAGAGGGTGCGTTGTCGCTGTTGGATCGACTCGATGAGCCACTGGGCGCTACCCACTTTTCTCTTGATGAACTCTTTTTCTTCGTCGGTGGCTTTGGGATCCATGAGCCTTCTTCGGTAGTATTCGCTGATCCTGAGTGTTGGAATGTACTCGTCGACGAGGCGAACGATGTACTGCTGATCGTCTTGCTGCTCGACGATCACATCTGGGGTCACCAGTGGCACGAAGGACTCCATGAACGAAGCACCCGGTTTTGGGTTTAGTTTGTGGAGTTCCTCACGCACTTTTTGGATCGTGTCGATCGAATAGCCGGTTTTCTTTTGGATCACGAGCATGCGATTCTCAGCAAGATCATCCAAGTGGTTGTTGATGATGAGTCGAAGTTTATCGACCATCTCTGCATCATCGGTCAGTTGATTCAGCAGGCATTCCTTGAGTGATCTTGCCGCGATGCCCGAAGGTTCCAGGTTTTGTACAACCCGAAGGGCCTCTTCGGCTTTGACAATATTCTCAGGCTTGTGATCCGGCGGGAGCATATCGATCAGCGAGGAATGGAAATAGCCTCCGTCACGGGCATCCAGGCAGGAGATGATTCGCTCGGCGATCTTTTCGATGTCGTCATCGATATCCAGTTCGGCCAGTTGATGGAGAAGAAAGTCGTTGAGCGACTCGGGCCGCTCCATCGCATTTGCCATCAGATCGTGCTGGCGGTCACCGTCCTCTTGGATACGGCTAGAGGAACGGCGAAAGTCATCGAAGGTATCGGGCATGTCATTGCCCATATTTTCGAGGCGCTCGAAGTCTTCGGCGTTCGAGGAGTCTTCGCGTACGACAAGTTCTCGCTCGTCTTCGGTTTTTGAAGATTTGGCCGAGTCATCCGATTCAAGGTCTTCATCGGGAAGATTTTCGTCCCGCTCTGCCACTTCAAGCATCGGGTTTTCTTCCATCTCCTGCTCGATCCGCTCTTGGAGGGCTTGGATCGGTAGCTGGAGGATCTCCATCGACTGGATCATTCGGGGAGCCAGTTTTTGGGTTTGGATCTGTCGAGCTTCGAGTCCGAACGTAAGTCGCATGGAAGGTGTCAGGGAAAGTGGAAGGTGCATCGGGAGCGTCCGAGCGACCGATTCGTACAAATTTTACCCCTGAGCCCTACGATCGGGCAGGGTTGTTTTCCAAAAAAGAAAAAAATGGTACGCTGTTTGCTGTTTGTTGACTGGTGTTTACCGGCGTTTGCTGACCCTTGCAATCCTTGCCTTGAAGCAGTCCATGTTTGATTGTCGGATTCGTGTTGACCAAAGTCATGAATTTCACTACAACCCTAAACCTCAACAGGCTCCGTAGCCAAGTGGCTAAGGCAGCGGATTGCAAATCCGCCATGCGTGGGTTCAACTCCCACCGGAGCCTCTTACCAGTTGCAGCAACCTACGCTCAGGTTTTATTGAGGTAGGTCGATGCAGAGTGACTTTTCGAGCCAGTCGCCAAGCAACCCTTCGGATATGCAACGTGAAGGCATTCGCGCAAGGATTGTGATTCCAGCGAGGTTGGCGTCGACACGACTCCCCGAGAAACTGCTCCTCTGTGAGTCTGGCCAACCCTTGATCGCTCACACCTTTGATGCCGCCAGCAAGAGCCGCTTGGCCCAAGGTGTTACTTTAGCCGTCGACCACCAGAGGTTGGCTCAAGTCGCACAGCAGATTCGTGCCGATTGGGTTATGACCAATCCTCTTGCTGCAAGTGGTACAGATCGTGTTGCCGAGGTCGCTCGAAGCCGTCCTGAGGTGGACATTTTTGTGAATGTCCAAGGCGATGAACCTGAGATCTCTGGGGAATCGATCGATAAGCTCATTGAGATACTTGCGAGGGAACCTAAGGCGATGATCGCGACCCTTGCAACACCGCTTCATAGCCGCAAAGACATCGAAGATCCTTCGTGTGTCAAGGTCGTGCGATCCCATGACGGTATGGCTTTGTACTTCAGTCGCTCGGTGATCCCTTATCCGCGCGACGACTCGAATCTTTCGGATGCTTATTTGCAGCACCTGGGCATCTATGCCTATAGGCGCGAGTTTTTGCTGGCTTTGGATAAGCTTCCTGAGAGTCCACTCGAACGGATCGAAAAGCTTGAACAATTGCGTTTTTTGCAGGCAGGCTACCCCATTGCTGTCGGGATCGTATCCCACGCGGTTCGTGGTATCGACACCCGGGATGACTACGATGCATTCCTCGAGAGGCAACGCAAACTTAAGTCGTGACAATCCAAGCAATTGGGCTTAGAATACGATACGCTGATTCTCCATCAACCTTCGCCCGCACTTACAGATAGCCCACTTGCGCATGAGCACCGTCAACTCCGATCCGACCACATTGGCCAACAACGCACAAACCGTTGCCGACAGCATTGAATCGGCCAAGGTCGCTGCGCGCATTGCTGCCGAAAACAAAGGCCAAGACATTGTGCTTTTGGACTTATCCCAACAGACCAGTATCTTCGATTGCTTTTTAATCGTCACTGGAACATCGCGTCGACAGCTTCATGCGATTGCCGAAGAGATCGACCGAGAATTGAAACAACGGGGCGAGACACGTATCACGATGTCTGGTTATGACGAGAGCCAATGGATTGCGATCGACTACGGTGGAATCATCGTCCATCTGTTCGACCAAGAGCATCGTCAGTACTATGACCTGGAAGGATTGTGGGGGGATGCCCGCAGGGTCGATTTGGAAGCTGTTTTAACTGCGACAGGGGCAAGGCCCAGCAATCGCAACTAGCATTCGACCAGGAGTTTTTTCATCATGGCTATTTCCTTGGTCTACCTATTGTGGTCGATTCCAGTTCTTGTTGCCGTGAGTTTGGTCATGGCAGCCACGCGTCATGAACGAATGGATCTGATATTCAAACAAGCCGTTGCCTCGGGACTCTGGACGTTGACGTTCTTAGGTGCCATCGCCGTGGCATTGGCCTTTGCAATGTGGTGGATCGGCTGATTACTGCTCTTTGCTCAAAGGATCTTCCTTATGCCTCTGTACGAATATCACTGTAAAGAATGCAATCGAGAATCGGAGCTTTTAGTCAAGGACCTTGATACCAAGCCGGAGTGTCCACAGTGCGGTTCAAAGCGACTTGAGAAACTCTTGAGCGTTATTGGATCCCCAGTGATTGGATCAAGCCCCAGGTCTGCTGAGTCCGACTCTGGAACCTGCGGTCGATCTCAATGCGCACGAGGCTGCATGTTCGGGAATTAAGCGATCTATCGGAGCACGTTCATCATGCATCTTTTCATGCACAAGTTGCACAAACTCACTTGGCTCTTGCTGCTGTTGGTCTTGGTAAGCGGTTGTCGAGGATGCTCGAAAAACAACCAAACTCAGCAAGCTCCTGAGAAGAAGAAATCTCGACTCGTCTCAGATGAACTCCGAACGCTTCCTTACTCCAAAGAGATCGTCGGCAACTCGGTCAAACCAGGACACTGGTACCAAACCAGGCAGAAGCTCAAAGCGAACCAAAACGATGAATCGCTCACAGCGACTCTCTACCAAATCGACGGAAATTCTAATCCGACGACGGTCCGCAATCTCGGGATTCCCCTTCAGTTCAACCGAGATATCTCACTAGCCAAAGGTCAAGAAAAGACTATCGAATTGAGGCTTTTACAAACCGATTGGCCTTTCGAGTCTATGGAACCGACAAACACCACGGGCAAGAGCAATAGGCTGTCGATCTTCATGCGTTATTCCCAAAGAGAATTGGGAGCTCCGGTGATTGACGAGGAGTTTTTGCTTCGGCCCCTCAAAGACTATCAATACGACATGCTCGTACTGAGCCGAAACACACCACAACATATCTTCTGGCGTGGACTCGATTGCATCGTTTGGCCTCAAGCAATAAATGATGAAAGCAGTCGAATCGCACCCCATCGTGTTATCGATATCGCAGAAGAGGACTTGGGTCAATCGATCCCAAATCAACTCATGACCATGACGAGCATTTCGCATATGGTAATCAACGATGTGTCGTTGAACACTCTCCCTGAGGATCACCAAAAAGCGATCCTCGATTGGCTTTATTTTGGGGGAACCATCATCATCAATGGCCCAGATGCAATCGCAGGCATCGAGTCGTCCATTCTCAAAACCTACGCACCGATCCAGCAGACTTCTTCGACGCTTTTATCACAAGATCAAATCGATCAACTCAACGATTTAAATAAGTGGCGTATACGGTATGCGAAAACACCTTCCAAGGATGCTATTGCATTCAAGCCCAGCGAGTCGATCTCAATCCTCCAAGGCCAACTGGCCGAAGATAGCTCTTGGATTACCGATTTAGAAGGATTGGTTGCAGAACGACTCGTGGGACAAGGGCGGATAGTCATGACAAGCTTTCCGATGAACCATACAGCCTTAGTCAATTGGCCCAGCTATTCGGCCCTGATCCAGAATGCAATCCTCCGAAAACCCGCTAGGCGTGTGAACATCGAACCTGAATTCCAACTGGTCTATGATGAATCAAGCTCGGGTCGTGAAACCGATCCTAAGCTCACGACAAGGCTTCGTTTATGGGCCAGAGATTTAGTAGGTAGCTCATCGTCAGCCCCGAAGGAAAGCATGGCTAATCCATCGAGCAAGGTCTCAAGCTATGGGGCCTGGAACTCGGAATCCTTGGTCACCAACACATCGAGCAATTACCTTAAAAAACTATCTGGCATCAACGTCCCAAACCTCAACACCATCCTCAAGTGGTTGCTCGGATATCTGATCGTTCTAGTACCGATGAATTGGTTGGTCTTTCGACTCCTAGGCAAGGTCGAATTTGCTTGGCTAGCCGCCCCGTTTATTGCAATCGCCGGAGTGTTTGTTATCGCAAGAGCAGTGCAACTCGACGTTGGATTCTCCCGCAGCCAAACATCCTTGCAGTTCATCGAGCTTCACAATCGCTACCCCCGAGGCCTCCTGTCCTCACACCATGCCCTGTATAGCTCGCTGACGACCAACTACAAGATCGTTTATCCCGAGGGAGAGGGGATCGTTTGCCCAATGCCCCAGCCACGACAACGTAGCCTGTTGTCCGCTGGGGGCCTGCTCCCCTACAAAATTGCCGACGAAAAAGGAACAGGCTTTCAGTCCTTTCCAGTTCTTTCGAATACCATCGGATTGGTTCAATCCGAAGAAGTCGTTTCGCTGACGGGGGCAATCTCCTGGACGATCGATCAAGACGCCAAGAGCTTCCAAGTCACCAACGACAGCCAAGCCGTCATCCGGGATGTCATTCTCGAAGGATCCGATGACACAGGAGCAAAATTCCGAGCCGTCGTCGGAACACTCGAACCCGGTGAACAAAAGAAAGGAACCTTCGATAAACCCATCGAGTCGGGCCTCAATTGGGATATCCGACTTCCGACCGAAGGGCAAATTGGCCAAGACCTTGATACGTTCGCTTTGGAGCAAAACCTTAAGCTCATCTTCAATAGCTATCCGATTCAGCACGGCGAATGGATCGCTATGGGTTGGACCGAATCTCCCCTTTCAAAACTTCAGATCTCACCGACGACCGCTCAGACACGCTCTGCCACTTTGGTTTTGATGCATCCAAAAGCTGCTCCACTTGGCCCGATCGAACATGACCGGCAACTCATGCCAAAGATGAACAAGGATGACGACGAGCAGTGACATTCAGTGTTGCTTCAGGAAGGATTCTGCGAAGTAGACTGGCACCCTCTCCAACCGGAGCGCAACACCTTGGCAACGCCAGAACCTTCGTGATATGCTGGCTCTACACGCGCTGCCATGAAGGTGAACTACTCCTTAGAATCGAGGATCTCGATACGCCGCGCACCAAGTCTTGGGCAAATCAGCAAGCCATCGATGACCTCAAGTGGCTTGGGATCGACTGGGATGCAACCGCACCACTGCAATCCTTGCGAAATAGCGACTACCAAGAAGTTCTCGAAGTGCTCAAGCAAAAGCAACAGGTTTACCCATGTACCTGTAGCCGATCGCAAATCGAAGCTTGCTCGTCCGCACCCCACGAATCCTATCTCGATGGCGTAGTCTACTCGAGCCACTGCTCCGATCGATCAGCACAAGACTCCCAGAGATTTGATGCCCAAGGACTGCGTTACGCTTGGCGATTCCGCATGCCTCAAGGTTTACTGACATGGTATGACCAACGACTTGGACCTCAGGCACTCGATGCAAAAAGACTTCTAGGGGATTTTATCATCGCTCGCAACTACGGACCTGCCGCTTATCAACTCGCAGTCACGGTAGAC
Organism: Pirellula sp.; assembly: GCA_040381975.1. Lineage (GTDB taxonomy): Bacteria > Planctomycetota > Planctomycetia > Pirellulales > Pirellulaceae > JBKCUI01. Next base: position 134,250 of record JBEIGI010000006.1, on the reverse strand, counting down.
GACCATGCACAAGAGATCACGCTGGTTCTGCGAGGTGACGATCTGGTCTATAGCACCTATCGCCAACTCGCGATCTATACGGCTATGAATTGGCCAAGCCCGAGTTGGATGCATGTTCCACTGGTTGTGGGACCGGATGGAAGAAGGCTCGCGAAGCGCCACGGAGACACTAGGCTTGCAGAGTTTCGCGCTCAGGGCTTCAAGCCCCAGCAGATCCTAGGCTCGATTGCGCAGTCTCTGAGCCTGACAAACAGCGATGCCCCTCTGAGCGCATCGGATCTGCTTTCGATCGCTAAGGAGTCTCCCTATTGGTGGGAAAAAATCCCAAAAGATCCTTGGGTGTTTGACTCGCCTGGCCTGATTCCTCCAAATTAGATCGTTTTGGATCGATCGTCATATCCAAATACCCTCAATGAGGCTTGGGCGTCTTGAACTGTCAGTTTGCGCAGGAGCCTAGTTTGAGGATTCACACAGCTTGTTGACAAGAGTTCATGACCCAGGCTTGCAAGCCCTCGGAAAGGGCGATTCTCAATCCTATCGTTGGATTCCTGGGATCGATTGGATTTCCATTCCACAAGAATTTGATCTCTCTCTCTTGGATGCCTTGGATAGCATCTCCTTTTTTCAACAGGATCAACCAACTCGCAGATCGGTGGACTTGCGACAAACAGGCGGCTAGCATCGAGCAACCCTGGCATCCAACGGTAGAAGAACCAAAGCATCAGCGAGCATCCATGGATGCCGTCAGCATCAGGATCAAACAGCAAGATGATCTTGTTGAATCGGCATTGGCTCAGTTCGAATCGATCCGAGAAACCTGCGTCAATGGCCTTGATAAGCTCTTGAAACAATGCATTGTTTATGACTTTAGACTCGGAGGCCTTCCATGCATTCATCGGCTTTCCTTGCATCGCCAGAACCGCTTGAAATTCTGGATTGCAAACTCGATGAACAGCCGTAGCAGCCGACTCTCCCTCCACTAAGAAGAGTTCGGTATCTCGGATCGTCTGAGAATTCAATTGGGGGCCTCATGCGATGGCGGAATCGACCGTCTCCGGACAAAAAAAGACCGGTACTTGTGAAGGCACCGGTCTGAGTCGATTTTAGAATTCTAGTTTGGCTTTGCTAGCCGAGTTTGTACTACTCGCGTGGGCGAATCGCACCGGTCAGTCCGCTGTAATCGACGCGATCATCATTGTGCCAAAGTGGCTGGCCGAGTTCAACGCGTCGTCGAAGAACATCGATCTTCTCCTGCGAGCCTGCAGGAGCATCCGTTGGAAGGAACTTTGCGTCGGCGATTGGATCGAAATCCTCATCGTGTCCATACTTGAGAATCGCTTCAAAAACGTTTTTGCAAAGGCTACTCATATTGGAATTTACCTCTTCAATCCAGGTCCATCAATTTAGGTTCGTTGCAGGCCTCTAAGGAGGCTTATGTGGTTGCTTTGTATCGGATTATTAGTAGCCAGAGTGCAAAGTCAAGCAAATTTAAACGACATTTTCATCAGGATTTCTTACAGGCTTGGCTTCTGCAGACCTGGGAAAACCCTAACGGAAAAAACATTTGTCCCCATTGTCAAAAGGATCGAGAAATCGAGGGGATCAGAGCCCCCATGAAAGCCTAAATACGGGTGTTTTTTTTCCCCTTGCTCGATCGCGGTGGATCGGCAGCGAGAGCCTGAATTGGGATGATGCGGTCCTTTTTAGATGTTTTGGAACCGAAACGGCCTTTTTGACGCAGGGAGAGGTTTTTTCGGCGAACGCAGGCTGGCAATCGGACGTCTAACTGTTGCGGTAGCGCCTGGGTTGGTGCCATCGGAGTATACTCTCGCAGTGCGAGCGTCGTTCTTCGCGATACGATCGCCGGCAAATCGAATGTTCAACGAATTCAATTTTAGGAGTTTCCAAAACTAGTGCGCACGCACGACCGATCCCAAAGCCTCGCCAGTGAAAAAGGCATCCTGGCTCGATTGATACTGCCAAACGACTTTGTATCAGACGATCCGTTTGACGAACTGAAAGGACTAGCCCAAACGGCGGGAATCGACGTTTGTGGAACCATCTTTCAAAAACGAGAGCACCCAGACCAATCGACCTATTTGGGAAAAGGTAAGGTCGAGGAACTGGCGAGTTTCGTCGAACATATCCACGCCGATGTAGTCCTCTTTGATAACGATCTAACTCCTGCGCAAACTAGGAATCTCGAAAAAGCCCTCAACACAAAAGTCATCGACCGGTCCGAGCTGATCCTCGATATCTTTGCGACCAACGCAAGGACACATGAAGCTCGCTTAGCAGTCGAATTGGCGCAGCTTGAGTACTCCCTTCCTAGACTCAAGCGTATGTGGACGCACCTATCGCGACAGACCATGGGTGTTGGGATGCGAGGGCCTGGGGAGAAACAACTCGAAGTGGATCGTCGGTTGGCAGAGAAGCGAATCCACGATCTTAAGACCGATTTATCGAAGGTCGAAAAGCGTAAGGCTCGCGAGGTCGCGTCGCGCGATGGCACGTTCTGCGTTTCGCTCGTCGGATATACCAACGCAGGCAAAAGCACGTTGATGAATATTCTCACAGGGGCTGGTGTCGAGGCTGCTGATAAACTCTTTGCAACCCTCGACACTCGCACGCGCCGTTGGATGCTACCTGGATGGGGTCCAATTTTACTTAGCGACACCGTCGGGTTTATCCGTGATCTGCCTCACCACTTGATCGCAAGTTTCCGAGCGACGCTCGAGGAGGCTCGTCAAGCCGATTTGCTGATGCACGTTGCCGATGCGAGCAACCCTTCGGTCTTTCAACAGATCTCCTCGGTTTATAAAGTTCTTAAGGAACTCGGGATCCAGGAGAAGGATACGCTGTTAGTTCTCAACAAAGCCGATTGCCAAGGTGCTGAAGATCGAATTTCGCTTGTCCAAGAGCGTTATCCCAACGCAATATCGATCTCGGCCCGAAACGGCTTAGGTATGCAGAAATTGGCGATGGCTGTAAGCGACTCTTTGACGGCAAGCTTCGTCGAATTGGAACTTCGACTCTCGGTCAGTGATGGAAAGACGATCGCGTGGCTTGCGACGCATGCGGAAGTTCTATCGAAACACTATCAAGATGAACTTTGCATCGTGCATTGCCGGATGAGTGTAGGTTGTGCTGGGAAGCTCGCTGGGCATGGGGTCGACATGCGGGTACTTGCAGGTTCCTTGCCAGAACCGATCAAACAAGGGTTGCCCAACAACGCAACGTTCGTCCCAACCGAATCGCTGAACGATATTGCGGATGTCGTGGCCAGGCCCAAGGTAGGATAGTTTCTCGATCTGACCCATCGTCGAGCGAATCCCACCTAACCGCCACCTTAGAAACTCAAAATGCGCTGCATCCCAATCATTCTCTGCCTCCTTCTCCTAATGATAACCGGATGCGATCCAGTCGATGCTGTCCGCAGGATGCGGGAAGCAAATCGTCAAAAACAAAAAGAAAACAACGAACTTCAACTGAAAAAAGCACTGGAGAACTTCAAAGCTGGTTCAGAGAAGTCCGATGTCCCAAGCAGTGAACCGAGCAAACCATGACCGGCCAATAAGAAATCGGTTTGTCGGGAATCATTGCGGGTAAAACTTCAGTGGCCACCAACCGGCTTCATGCCGGTTGGGCAGTTGCATTAGTGGAAGCGGAATTGCGCAAGCACTCGGGTGTGTGATGGATATTCCGCGAATTCGCAGGTTTTTCACCGGACGGCTCGCGCCGTTCCGCTTTTAATTCAACGCCATTCGGCATAAAGCCAGTGGTAGGCTCATTAAATAAAATACACTTCGAGCCGATGGGTCAATCGATCTGAGGGACTTCGTAACCGCTGCGGTACTGACGCTTTAGCAGCGCGTTGCCTTGATCTGCATACTGGCCAACGAAACGACCTGTCTTGGGATCCAGATCCATCCAATGGCTCATCGCGATGGATGGATCCGATGGATCAACGCCATTGGCACCAAGGTGCTCAATCATCTTCTCGATGAGCTGTTCCCAACCTGGATGAGTCCGAGCCGATTCTACCTTTTCACGGAGATCCTTGTGATCTCCGGCGCGGAAGCAAATATTCGCAAAATTGCACCATCCGGTCGAGTCGTGGCCGACTTGGACCTCGGCATTGAGCGAATCTGGTTTTCTATTTCGAACCGCTTCGATGAAGTTCGCTTGATGGCCGCCTCCACCATTGCCTTTAAACTCTTTGATGAGTTTGCCATCTTTGTCATAGGCTCTTGCGGATCCTCGTTGACCTTCCAACCGGCCGGCTTGGCAGTAGACGACATAGCCGCTGCCGGGTCCGGGCATGTTTGGGGATTTCTTGCCATCGGGCTGATCGGGCAAGTTGCTCAGACCGATCACCACGGGGATCGAACCGGTGTCGAAGGCCACGACATGAACATTCGGTGATTGCCCTGCATCGTTCCAAGCGACACGACCGCCACCCCCGAGGATTCGGCGTGGGACTTGTACTGAATCTTGAAACACGACGTTGCGGACATCGTCGAGAACGTGAACGCCCCAGTTGCCCATCTCACCCGAACCGGTGTTCCAATCCCAGTGCCAATCGTAGTGCCAGGAATTTCTAAAAACGGGCACATCGGCAGCGGGCCCTAGCCACAGATCCCAGTCGACGTTTGGGTCTTTCGCAAGAGGCTCGCTACGCTTACCGATCGGACCTCGAACACCAAAGCGGTTGACTTGAACACGTTGGATATCGCCCAGCGCTTTTTGTTCGTGTAAGAATTTCTTGAGCTCTGCCTGCATGGGATCGGAGCGCTGTTGGGTTCCTACTTGGCAGATTCTTTGATGCTTTCGAGCAGCAGCGATCGTCTGGAGTCCTTCCCATTGCGAGTGCGATAGTGGTTTTTCCACATAGACGTCTTTGCCTGCCTGCATGGCCCAGATCGATGCCAAGCAGTGCCAATGGTTGCAGGTTGCGACCACGAGAGCATCGATGTTCGGGTCTTCGATGAGCCGACGCAGATCGTTTGCGGTTTTGGCATCGGGGAATCGCGTTTTGGCCTTCGCGACCCGACTCGAATCAGGATCGCACAAACCGACGATCTTAATACCGGGTACTTTGGAAAAGCTCCCCATGAGTTCATTGGCTCGGCCACCGCAACTGAGGAAACCTAGACGTATTTCTTCGTTGGCAGATGCGAAACTCTTTGCCTTTGGAGCGACAGCAAGCCCCGCTGCCCCGATGGCACTTAAGGTAAGAAAACGACGCCGAGAGGATTCAATTCGATGCACAGCAGAACTCATGTGGGGCTCAGAGAGGATTAAAGTTATTTGGTACTTCAAGTATTTTTGTGGGTGATCTGGATTGCATTTTAATCAAAAAGCCTACCACTGGCTTTATGCCAGTGGAGTTGAATTAAAAGCGGTACGGCGCGAGCCGTCCGGTAAAAACCATGCAAATTCGCTGACATTCCAGCACTTACCGGAGTGCTTGCGCACTACCGCTTCCACTAATCCAACGCCATTCGGCTTTATGCCAGTGGAGTTGAATTAAAAGCGGTACGGCGCGAGCCGTCCGGTAAAAACCATTTAAATTCGCTGACATTCCATCACTTACCGGAGTGCTTGCGCACTACCGCTTCCACTAATACCATGGCCCCACCGGCGTGAAGCCGGGTGGTGACCCATGAAGGGTGACCTAGCTGATCGTACCGGCCGCAGCAAGGAATGTCTTCCAGGAACTGTAACGTGGGTCTTTGAGTGTCACGGAGATGCCTGGATTTGCCGATGGGCGAATCGGATCGCTCAGGAGTTTCATACCTGCTTGGACGGGGGTGCGGCCACCTTTCTTGCTGTTGCAACCGACGCATGAGCAAACGACATTTTCCCAAGTCGTCTTACCACCTTGGGAACGAGGAACCACGTGATCGAGGCTCAGTTGGCTCATCGGTCGAGCTTGGCCGCAGTACTGGCACCGATGCGAATCGCGAGCAAAGAGGGTTTTGCGATTGAAGCGAACGGTTGATTTTGGAACGCGATCGTAGAGAACCAATCGAACGATTCGGGGGACTTGCAACTCGCGCGTCGGTGTTTTGATGTAGTCTTCGCCGGGCTGCTTTTCCATCGAGTGCAGGTCCGAGAGTTCACACCAATTTTCAAAATCGTAATTGACGTACTGGTCTTCTTCGATGGTGATAACTTCTGCGCAACCCCGGTACAACAGGGTCATTGCCCGACGCACATCGACCACACGGATGGCCATGTAAAACCGGTTCAGTACCAACACACTGCAATCTAATGAAGAGCTGTCGCTCATCGGCTGTCCTCCGGCAACGGATCGTCCTGGGTAGTGGTGAAAACCGCCATTGGCTGCTGGATTTTAACCAATTTGAGGTGTGCAATCCAACTCTTGACGGATGATTTGCACCGGTTTGCTCCGGATTGATTCATTGTAGTCGGTTTTTTTCCAGCCTGGAAATCCTAAGAAATCTTCATAAAGCTAGCCAATAGGCCCATAGAAAGCCCGTCACGCGAGAGGGGATTGGGAGATACAATAGGGACTCTCAAGAAGCGCTCGACAAAGGTGTTTTGTTTGCGGAGATCGGTTGGAGACGATGGTAGTAAAACCCTTGGTTTTTGTGCTAGGCGCCGGCGGGCATGCCAAGATGGTCATCGAGACCCTTGTCTCGATGGATCGCTACGAGCTCTACGGATGCTTGGATACCGCGTCGACGTCCGAGAAACTTTTGGGTTTCCCGATCTTCCCTGAGAATCCTCAGACGCTAGCGACGTTGCTTGATGCCAAAGCCCACGCATTGGTCGCCTTAGGAGACAACAAGCTTCGTCAGCGAGTGACTTTGAAGCTACAGGAGCTTGGTTTTTCCTTTGCCACGGCGATCGCACAGAGCGCCTACGTCTCCCCATCGGCAATCGTCGGTTCGGGTACGGTGATTATGCCCAAAGTAGTCGTTGGGGCATCGGCCAAGATAGGCCAAGGAGTTGTGCTCAATACGGCCAGCTCGGTCGATCACGATGTCGACATCGGTGACTTTGTGCATGTGGCTCCGGGTTGCCATTTGGCTGGCAATGTTCGGGTGGAACAAGGTGCGATGCTTGGGATAGGCACGTGCGTGATTCCTGAGCGTCACATTGGGGCTTGGGCGATCCTTGGAGCCAATTCGACGGTCGTCCGGGATGTTCCTGCCGGGACCACTTACATCGGCACGCCTGCGAGGCAATCCTCTGCGGGCAACGGTCGAACTAGGGAACCTTAGACGGAGCCATTTGCGACCGATGGGTATTTCGAGATCGGTATTTATCAAACGCTATCGGATGCAGATTGAACTGGCTGTGCACCTGCCTTGGATTTCTGACTCATCGCGGGAATCGGATTCGCTGGTGTGGCATTCATGGCATCCGAAACTCGCTGGTCATCATGCTCAGGTCAAGTGGGAGAGTTTTCGTCAGGAGATGGATGGAAATGTATTCCCAAGTTTGGCCAGTCGTGAGGGTTGCAGACAATTGATGCGAGAACTCTCGGTCAAAAATACCTTTGTGCCTGAGGCGACCTGGTTGGCTTGTAGCAGCGAGTCGTTGGGCAAGGAGATGGGGGTCGGTACGATTCAGGGATTGCGTTCCGGACCGGTACATGGAGCGATTCAGAACATCGGCGTAGTCGAGGCTTGGCGTGGCCGAGGGGTCGGTAAAGAACTGATTCGAAGGGCCTTGCGAGGCTTTTACTTGACGGGTTGCCGCATGGTGACATTAGAGGTCACGACGCATAATTTTCGAGCTATCGAACTCTATGAGTCGGTCGGATTTGAAACCATCGAGACGGTCTACAAATACAGCTTGGGTGGATAACGCTTCTTTTCGAGTACAAGTACGATAAAGCCAGCAGCGCATACGTCTACCCACCATAATTCCTGAAGAGCCTTTATCTATCTGCGCTAGGAACTAGCCCCCGAGCTTAAAGAGCCGACGAATCGACTTGGCTAACGACTCTCGGTGATCTTCGTGGGGAGCTTCGCGGAGCGATTGCAAGGGGCCATGGAGGAGCTTATTGATCACACGATCGACCGACTGTTGGATTTCCTGTTGCACCTGTGGGCTTAGCTCCTGCAGAGCTTGTTTTCCAAAGAGTCTTTGCAGTTCGGAATCCCGAATCGCAACGGCTTGGTCTTTCAAGGCACGGATGGTGTCTGAGGATTGTCGCAGATCCCAGTCGGCAAGGAGTCGCTGGACTTCTTCGTCGATGATCTTTCTGGCTTTGGGGAGTTGTTGTCTGCGGAAGGCTTCGTTGCGTTGGCAGACGCTTTGGAGATCATCGACCGAATAGAGATAAACACTCGGCAGTCTCCCGATGGAGGCTTCAAAGTCCCGAGGAACAGCAAGATCGAGGATCAGCAGATTGCCTCTTGTACGCTTGCTCAGGATCGATCGCATGCGCGACTCAGTAAGGATCGGTTCGGGTGCACCGGTGGTGCTGACGACCAAGTCGGCTTCGACCAGAAGATTATCCAAGGACTCCCAAGGTTGGGCTCTGAGTTGGTAATTTTTGGCAACCGATTCCGCGCGCTCGAAGGATCGATTGACGATGTCGACATTCTTTGCATTGGCATCGATCAGATACTGAAGGGTTTCGACTCCCATTTCGCCACTACCGATCACGACGACTTTCTTGTCGTCGAACCGCTCGTAGAACTCGGAGGCGACTTCGCTAACAGCAACGCTTGGAATACTGACTCTTCTGCGGTGGATTTCCGTTTCGCTTGTAACCCTTTTGGAGACTTGGTTGGCATGCTGAAATAGGGAATGCATCACGGGCCCAGCGGCCCCTTGAAGTTTGGATCGATCGTAAGCATCCCGGACTTGGGCCGGGATCTGAGATTCACCCACTACCAGCGAATCGATACTGCTGACGACACTAAATAGGTGCTCGATGGCTAGCCGATCCTCTCGGACTCGGAAGTGATCTTGGACGGTCCGGAGTGGGATGTTGTGAAAATCGGAAACTAAAGCTTCGAGCTCCCCACCTGTTGCTATCTTGTCGTGTTCGTGCGAGCCGCAGTAGAGTTCAACTCGATTGCAAGTGTTGATCAAAACGGCCTCGCCCTCGGAGTAGCGTTCCTTGAGCATCGCTAAAACTTCGGTGACTTGCTCGGATGTAAAGGCAACTTGTTCACGAATCTCTAGGGGCGTTTCGTGGTGGCTGCAGCCGATCATTCGCAGCTTCATGCAGCCCCCCGATTCACGACAGGTAGTTGCGATGGCTTCGGATCGGTCTTGATTGCCCCATGAGGAGCCGTTACGACGGCTGCTAATGCTGCTACGACGATGGCAAACGAGAGGATATTCAAGGCGGCAGTCCATTCACCTTTACCCCGTGTCGAGGATATCTTCTGCGCGACTGCCGCGATGCATAACCAAATGAATAGAGCCGTAGTCAGGAGAATGCCGCGATCGGTCCAAGCGACAAAGCCATCGCGGGTGAAATTCATGATGGCTCCGGATACCACACCAAAACCGATCGCTGCGGCGCTGCCAAGAATGCAGGTTCGACCCATTTGCTGCAAATATTCCAAAGAGGGCAACCTAAAGTTCCAGCCCATCGCTGGGGCGCGTTTGAGCTTCCAAGCATGCACAAAGTACATCACCGCCGAAGCAAAACCCAAGGCAACTAGAATCGTTCCAAGGAGCATGGCCATCGAATGAACCATGCGCCAAAAGGAAACCGTCGATGTTGCTCGACCCATCGGACTTTCCGATGGAAAAACCACTGCCAAGCCAACGAGGATCAGAATCAAGGGCAATAGAAACAACCCGATCTGTTTATCCGATCGTCGCCAAAGCATCACACAGTAGGCGAGGGCGATAACCCAAGCTGCGACAATCGACCAATCGGCCCAAGTCTTTAGATACCGTATTCCCAATTCTTGCAAAGCACTTTGAATGACCAAGTCGACCAAGTAGAGCGTGTGGGTTAGCCACGCAAGGAGAAACATGCCCACCGACACCCTGACCACCCACCTGCGTGTCAAGTCGCTCGAGGAGGCGAAGCGAAGAGTTTCCAGAATCAGAACCAGCAGGTAAGCAATTAGGAAGCAGGTCGCATTAGGCATCTTGGGAAACTCCTCGGAAACGGCTGGTCGCAAAAAAAATCCCCGTGCTTGTCTTGCACAGGGATCGTTGATCGCCAGTAAGCGAAAAACCTAGTCGCCCGCCAAAGACCGATCAATCCCAGTCTTCTTCTTCGTCCTCTTCCTCTTCATCATCGTCGTCATCATCCCAATCATCTTCTTCGTCGTCCCACTCATCTTCTTCATCCTCTTCGTCCTCGTCCTCGTCGTCGTCTCCTTCGACTTCCTCCCATTCGTCGTCCTCTAGCTCTTCATCCTCCTCGAACTCTTCGTCGTCCTCTTCATCTTCCTCTTCGTCGTCTTCAAACTCCTCTTCGTCCTCGAATTCTTCGTCCTCTTCGTAGTCCTCGTCTTCTTCGTCTTCGATGTCGTCTTCATCATCAGCCATGACGATCTGGGAATCTAAATCCGACCAATGGAAGTCAAGCCAATCAACATTCCGCGATGCGACCCCAACGGCTGTCAGCTTGGCGGTGTTTGTCTCTTTCACAGTGATCGTTTCTTTCACGGTGATTGTCTTTCTCACGGGGACACCTTGTTGTTCTTTTCGAGGGTTGTTCTTTTCGCGAAGCGTTATGCTTCGCGGTTTGATCTGACCGACTAATTGTAACTTCCGATTCGATGGGGCAATCTATCCATCAAAGCATCGAACTTCAATATCTGATAGGTAAAAAATCCGACGGAAAAATGCCCGCAGATTGAAATTACCTCTCAGACGGTTCGTCGGTCAAAGTGTTCCGGATCCTGGAAGCAATTTCCGACTCTTGCTGAAGAATTTTCTGGAATCGAGGAAGATTGTCGATCGCTTTCAAACCAAATAACTTCAAAAAAGTCTTGGTTGTCTCGTAAAGAAACGGCCTGCCGAGATCCTCCTCTCGACCGGAAATCCTGACCAAATCCCGCTGAATCAATTGCCGTAGCACTTCGTCGCAGGCCACCCCGCGGATCGACTCGATCTCGGCACGAATGACCGGTTGGCGGTAAGCGACGATCGAGAGTGTTTCGAGCATCGCTGGGCTCAAGAGTTGCTCCGAAGGAACCTCATCGGACCTTCTGATCCATAGCGCAAACTGTTTTCTGGTAAGCAGTTGCAGTCCACCAGCGACCTCTTCGACCCGGTAGGCACGGCCCTGACGATCGTAGTCTTGATTCATCTGCGAAACGGCAGTTCGCACCGCTGTCGGGTCGGGAAAACCTGTCAGTATCCCAAGCTGCTTTGCCGAAATCGGTTCGTTGATCACCATCAAGACCGCTTCGAGAAGTCGCAAGTCGCCAGAACTACCCGGAGAGGATTTCTCACCAAAAGACTCCTTAAGAGGCTCTTTCTTGCGTTTCCACCAAACCACCGGATTACCCTTGTTAATGAAACGATAAGCTCGCGATCGGCCAGACTCCCCTTTACAATAGCATTCGAGCATGGGTCGAACCAAGATGGGTTGGCAAAGTCACAAGGGGCTTTCTTTTTTTATGAGCACTGCAAGCGGGCAATCTGCCGTGTCGACATCGCCAAGTGCCAAACCGGCTAAGAATCCAAGAAAGACCGGGCGAGCCATTACGTACTTGTTCATCCTCGTGTCGCTGATCATGAGCTTGGTCGTGATTGTCCAATTCTGTTACACCAGCGGTGAGGAAATCAACCCGGCGAGCTTTCAGACACGTAGCTTCTTGGTCTATCGCATCCCAGGAACCAATTTGCAATTTCTGCCGACTTTTCGACAACCCACCACAACACCCATCCCTGCAGAGGTTCTCAGAAACCTAAAAACAAATGCGTCTGCCCAGACTTGGCATGTCTTCAAATCCAACTCCTACGGTGGCGACTTCTTTCCTGCCAGTTTGCTCCTCAATGCACTCAGCCGAAACGACCCCGATTGGAATCCCTATTGGAACGGTTGGTCAAAGGGCCATCCCAAGCTTGCTTTAGTCCTTTGGCCGCTGATTCAATCGATGGCTATCGGGCAGCTCTACAATGAAATCCCAGAGACACTAAGGTTCGCTGAGGGGTACCGGGGTTCACCCGATACCTTTGAAAAGGAACTCCTGACCGAGATCCACCGGCTGGTTCAAAAACGCAAAGCGATCTACGAGACAGCAAAAGACCGTCCCTCGGGAAGTGCGGCACAGGAGCAAGGGATCCCAGAGTGGCAAGACGTTCAAAAGTGGCTCGATGCTCACACGATCCCTTAGTGAAACGCCGCGATAATCTCAAGATCCACTGACGAGGAACTCAAGCAAATCGCGTACCTCCTGGTCGCTCAGTGTATCGAGCAAACCGCTTGGCATTAGGGAGGATCGAAGCTCTTTGCGATTCTCAATATCGCGTTTTTGAAACGTGACCTCTTGGCCATAGTTGTTTCGGTAAACTTCGTTGCTTGAGGATCGAAGCAGTATCCCCGTAAACTCGGTACCATCGGCTAATTGCAAGAGAGTCGTATAGAACTGCGGTGCAACTTCACGGTTCGGCTCGAGGATCGATGCAAGAATCTCTCTACGGTTGCCTTGTTTGGAGATCAAACTCAAGTCCGGTCCTACCACATTGCCTCGCCCGTCGTAGCGATGGCATTGCGAGCAAGAGGCACCGGCGACATGGAAGAAAATCCGCCGGCCTGCCTCGGCGTCGGGTGTTCCCTCGATCGCATCGAGACGGCTGAGCCATTGATCGAGGCTTCTAGTTGATTTCGATGGATCCGAGATATGTGGATTTGGGATCCAACCGCTCTGGCGCGCGACCCTCTGGGCCTCAAGCCCCAAAGCATTCGATGGGTTTGCCGCCAGTTGCTTGATCATGTGTTGGATTTCATCATCGGCAGTGCCGATCAGACCGGCCAAGGCATCGAGTCTTGTCGGCTCCTGAATCGATTCGTTTGTGAGGATCTGGCTCAATACCTTTTGCGAATCTTGATCTTTTCGCATGGCCAAACTGCGGACAACCTCTTGGGTCAATTCCGCGTTGTTTCGATCGAGCAAAACTTTCAATGCATCGAGACTGAGGCTCTCGTTGCCAACAGGTGCTAAACGCAAAGCATAAGCTGCGATCCGAGGCGGGGTTTGTGGGTTGGTGATCCGATCGACGAGCATCTTTGTGTCGGTGACACCTTGGCTAGGTTTGCCCTGGAGAGTGTTGATCGCCGCAAGGGCGGCTTCAAAAAGCCTGTAGTCGAGCTTGGGGTCATCGAGCATCGCTTGGATATCGGGCAAGTAGTCCTTCCAAAGAGCATCAGCGATCCATCGAAGTGCCTCGAAGCGAATCTCTGGATCCTCCTGTGGCCACATGAGCTTGACCCAGCGTGGATCCTCTAGATTCTCTTTGCGCATGGCGACAAACGCAGCAAGCTTTCGACGGATTGGCAATGCTTGCCAGTGGTCTTTGCTCCAGGCTTTTGCAACGCTTGCAAGTGCCGTTTGCGCCGCATCAGACAAGTACTTGTCGCTCCCTTCGATCCATGCAAAGAGAGTTTCCTCAGAGAGTTCCTCTTGGCTCAAACCCTTACCTGACCGCAGACGATCTGCCAGTTTCGCCTCAGGAGGCATCGTCGAATCGGATCGGTCGAGCCAGTGAGCCTTGTCAGGATCAATTTCGAGTTTCCAGAGTCGGCCAAGTCCATGCAGTTCATAGGATGGCGAAACCCAATCGACAAAGTAGTACTCTGTATCGCTCTTGCGAACCATTCCGGTAGGGCGAAACATATCACTACCCCGAAGCAGTTCGATCCTCTTGGCACCAAGCGTTGCACCTTGCCATTTCAATGGATAGTAATCGATGCAGTGATTGCTCCAGGAGGGAACCATCACTCCCGAACCAAGACCCACTACCGCACAGGGTCCTTCTCCACTCGAATGGATCATCCCAAGTGTTCCCCGCAGTTCCCCATTCCAGCAAACAAAAGGGTGAACCGGTGCACTACCATAGACATACTGAAACCCATAGTCGCCACCTTCGACGACGTGCAGCAGTCGACAGGGTGGTCGACTGCCCGGATCGTTCTCCGCAGCGAACAGAACTCCATCGCCCCGCATCCATAAACCGAAGGGATTCCAAAAGCCCTTGGCAATCCTTCGCAGTCCCTTGCCATCCTTGCTGCAGTAGAAAACACCTCCCTCACCGCGTCCCCGCAAGATATTCGAATCGCTACCGTAGAGCGCCCAATCCTTACCAAAATTCTCACCGAGGGAAAAAATCAGCCCGCCATCGTTGTGCCATGTCATCCCGCTAAGTCCGTTGTGGGGATAGTCTGCCTCGGTATCCAAACGAGCGATCAACTCCTGGGTATCTCCAACCCCATCGTTGTCAGCGTCTTTGATACGCAAAATCCGATCGCGCTGGGCGACGTAAAGCCAACCCTCGGGACCAGCCAAAAGCTGCATGGTCGTTTTGGTGTTGTTGTAATAAACGCGACGGTTTTTACCTTGCGGATCAAAAACCAAAATCTCATCGCTCTCGGGACCTTGATAGCTCGCAGGCCTGAAATGGGTATGACAAGCGACGACCCAAAGATTGCCTTCCGGATCCAAATCGATCCCCGTAGGTGTGACCAAATCCGGATGCTCAGCCAGCAGCGTCACCTTGACCCCAGGCTCGACCGCCACCACATTCGGTGCCGTCTTGTCAGGCTCCTGCGAGAAAACCGCACAGGCACCAACCATCGACAAGAGAAACATCAACGCTTGGGATGGATACATGATGAATCGTTCCAAAGACGCAAAGAGCGAATCCGGAACATTCGGCCGATAGATTGTCAGCCGGCACAACCGGTCGCTGAGGCCACAAAAGAAACTACCCCGCTAGGACTCGAACCTAGAATAAAGGAACCAAAATCCCTTGTGTTGCCAATTACACCACGGGGCAAGGCAAATGAAGTCGCAAAAGTGTAGCCACCTGAGCCAGATGTGGCAACCGGAAACCAAGCTAAATCAACGAACCCGCGCAAGCTCTGGGGTCATGGCCACCATAAGCTGCTGTCGCTTGCGAATCACATAGTATTTCGACGGTGACCCCTGCTTGAAATTCGGGCTCGCTAAAATCCACTGCAGATTTTCCATGCTCACCGTCTGCCACTCCATGATCCCTACAATAATGTCGCCCACCATCAGCCGGTTCCTGGCCGCAGGACTCCCAGGCCGAACTTCGGTAATCCTAAGCCCCCCTCGATAATCTTCGCTTATACTGGAAACCTCCGAGAGTGCTGCCGGTGCGACCCGAATGCCAATTTGCTCCCAAGCCATTTTCGCAACAGTCAATTCGGATTGGCTCGCACCAGATCCTTTGAGTTGCAAAGTTTGGGTGGTTCGAGAATCACCGCGGACGAGCGAGACTTCGGCCATGTCCCCAGGACGGCTTTCAAGCAGAGCCAACTCGATATCCAAACGCGTTTGAACCGGTTGGCCGTTGATCTTTTCGATGATGTCGCAGGCATGAAGGGCTTGAGAGTTGGACTCCTCAGGCCGTTCGCTTCGGAGCATGAGTCGGCCTTGGCCCTTCTCGAACGATCGGGTTATCTCTAGCCCATGTTCGATCGGTTCACGGCGAACGGAGGCGACCAGATTGGCCATGATCTCCAGCGCCGAATCGATGGGGATGGCAAAACCGATCCCTTGGGCTCCGACCCTCACTGCCACATTGATCCCGATAACATCGCCATCGAGATTCAAAAGAGGCCCGCCAGAGTTGCCCGGGTTGATGTCGGCATTGGTCTGAATCAGATCTTTGTACTCTTGCGTTCCGTTGACTGGAATATCGCGGTGCAAAGCGCTGATGATCCCCTGAGTCACGGTGTTTTGGTAGCCGAAGGGGTTTCCAATCGCGACGACGGTTTCACCTCGCATGAGATCCGAAGAGGTGCCGAACTGGATGGTGGGAAGTTCTTTGACTGCAGGGATCTTGATCAATGCCAAGTCGGTCTCTGGGTCATAGTTAAGCAACTTGGCAATCGCAGTCGAACCATCCGCGAGGGTTACTTCGATTCGACCAACATCTTCAACGACGTGAAGGTTGGTGATGATGTAACCTCGGCGATCGATGATCACACCGGTTCCCATCCCATTGACTTCCTGCTTGGATCCAGCACCACTGGAAGACGCTGTGGAAATGACTTTGTTCCCTTGGATACTCACGACCGCTGCTTCTGCGCGTTGGATGGCGCGCACGATCGGACTAACCCTGGAACTTGGATCCGTAGCTTGTGCCGAAACTGATCCGACCGAGAGGCTCAAACCGACCGCCACACATGTCAGGCGCAGTAGCGATAGGCTTGTGATTGAAAAACGAAAGCTCATTCTGGGCCCGGGTTTCTGCTCGGGGATACTTCTCCGGAGAAGGTCTTTCTCGCGGAGAATGTGTGCAACTTCGACGTCTAGCTATGCAGGAATTGCGGGTCCCACCGCCAGTTTCGACGACGCCGTTAGCATCGGATCTTCCGCTTGTCGGGCATGATGCAGATCAAAAACGTGTTAACAATCACCCCACAAGGATGACTTTCTCTAGATTACCAAAACCACCCAGAGTGAACCGAACAGGATCGATCGTTAGGCTTTATCCAGGGGGCCAATCCAGCGGGCGGCCACCGAGGATGTGATAATGAAGATGGGGGACCGATTGACCACCATCGCTCCCAATGTTTGTCACCACACGATAGCCCGATTCGCTCAGGCCTTCCAATTGGGCCACATGGGCGACGACCCATTGCAAATGGCCTAGCAACTCCTTGTCCTCTTGCGTTGCATCGGCCAGCGATCGGATCGGTTGCTTAGGGATCACCAGAACATGCGTCGGTGCCTGAGGGTGAATGTCCTCGAAGGCCAATGACCACTGATCCTCATAAACAATCTTGGCCGGTATCTCCTTACGGATGATTTTCGAGAAAACGGTCTCCGACATGTTTTATCTCTTCTTTCGGTTCTTTTTGACTCATCAGAAAGATCGCATCAATCCGAATATTTTACCAAAGCCACAACCGACAAGGGAGTCTCATGCTAGCAATTCAAGACAGGTTTCATCGTCCGAGCCGTTTGGCGTTCCTGGCATCGCTTTGGGTCTGCTTTGCCGGTTGTTCGATCTGCCCCTCACCCTACGATTACGACTATGGAACCTATGGGACAAAAACTCCCAGGACCAATATGAGTCAAGGTCGCGTAGGATCGGTCTTTAGCGAGTCGGCGTATCAAAACGCAAATCACGACATGGTCGCTTTGCCCGAAGATATTCTGATCGAGGGATCCTTGGACCAAGGCATTGAATTGGCTCCTGGAGAAATCATCATCCAGTAGACTCCAGTGGATTTCCGAGTCATCTTGACTCAAGCGTGTGAATTTAGGTAACCAGGGGATTTCTGGAATCTTCCGAATACCCTGGTCATTCACAAGGCTGTGCGTCTGATGGTATGGAAACCTATAGAGCGGACTGGCATCTCGCGGCGTCGTGTGTTGATTGCAGGCCTCTCGATGTGGCTCGTCAGCGGTTGCAAGCTCTTAACGCGAGAAAAGCCCGACGAGCTGGATATCGCGAATGCTAAACTCAAGGAAACCTTGGCCGATCCGGATCGTTTGCGATTGATTAACGAGGTGGCTCGTGTGTCGGGTGCAACTCCACGACGCTTCGAGTCCTTGGGCCTGATCACGAATCTGCCTGGTACCGGAGGGGTCGTCAAACCCAGTCCGCAGCGCGAGATGATGCTCCAGGAAATCCGTCGCAACGATATCCTCGACGCTCAGCGGGTGCTCGATGCTCCGACAACAGCTACAGCCAAAATCAGTCTAATTGCCAATCCCTGCGACGATAAAGGGGATATGGCCGATGTCCTTGTCGAGTGCTCAGCCGAATGCGAAGCTACCGATCTTCGCGAAGGGCATCTGATGGAGTCGCATTTGTTTGAGTACTTCAGCCTCAGCGATAGCCAACTTCGCAAGAGCCACGAGCGCGCGACAGCCAAGGGGGACTTATTGGTCTATCCGGCTTCCTATTCAAAGACAAATCAAATCAATCCGCTCCAAGGGGTGATCTTAAGCGGTGGTAAGATCAAGGATGAATCGCGGATGGCGATCTTGGTCTCGAAAGATTATCGGCATGTCCATTGGATCAAAGCCATGGAGAGTGCGATCAATCGCCGCTTCTACTACCAGGATGCAGGCAAGCAGGTCACGGTGGCAAAGGGAAGGAATGATCGAGAGATTCGTATCGCATCTCTTCCCAAGTACCGACTCGATCCGACCCATTATCTCGGAACGATTCTTCTATTGGGTTTTGCTGAAACGGAAAAACAGGTCTCTGAGCGGTTGGTGTTCTGTCGGCAGATGCTGGGTGATCCTCAACTTGCACGCCGGGCTGCCTGGGAGCTCGAAGCCATCGGAAACAGCGAAGCCATCGATGCTCTCAAAGTAGCCTTGGCCAACGAGAACGAACAAGTCCGATTCTATGCAGCCCACTCGCTGGCTTACATGGATCAACCCGAATCCGTTCCAATACTTGAGAGTCTAGCAAGGACCTCACCGCAGTACCGAGCCCACTGCTTGATTGGACTAAGTATCAACGAACATCCTTCAGCCCGCGAATCTCTCGAATCGCTTTTGCAGGATCCTGAAGCCGAAGTCCGTTTCGGCGCGTATTGGTATCTTCATCATCGCGATGCACGCAATCCGATGATCGCAGGAGAGCCGATCGGAGAAGCCTTCCGTTTGGTACGTATCCCAAGCGATCATGCGCAGGTTTGCGTATCGATGGAACGACGCTCCGAGGTGATTCTCTTTGGTTCAAACCCAAAACTCTCGCTCACAAAAACCCTCGAGCCAACTCCCTATCTTCGAATCACTCCGATGCCTAGCGGCTTGATCCGAGTGGCCAAACGGACCTTAAGCGGAGAGGTTCTCCAAACGATCATCACTGCGGATTTTGTCTCTTTGGTCAAAGCGATGCTCGCCGTGGAAGGCAACTATGGAGATATTGTCCACACGCTCGATGCGATCGAGCAAACCGGGGGATGCTCGGCACCCATCGCATTGCACCCATTGCCTCGCTCTGGCCGGCTCTATGGCCAAAAGACAGAGATCGACGCACAGCCAGCCGAGTCGCCTGAGACTGAGACCGAAGGCTCAAGCAGTGAGGATTCCGATAGCCAAGAAAAAGTGGGCTCGGGTGTCGATGCGACCGAAAGTGCGATCAAGTCGTACAGCACCTCGAAGACTCCTTGGTATCGCCGCATGCCGTTTACAAAATCCTCTGACTGAGGGAACGCATGTTACAAGCGCTGGAACTCTCAGGCTTCAAAAGCTTCGCGGATCGAACGCGGTTTGAATTCCCCGACGGGATTACCGTGGTCGTTGGGCCTAATGGTTCCGGAAAATCCAATGTCGTCGATGCCATCAAATGGGTGCTAGGTGCCCAGAGCGCAAAAGCTCTCCGCGGTGCGGATATGACCGACGTGATCTTCAAAGGCTCGGCACAAGGTGGCCGTAAGCCCGCCAACAGCGCTGAGGTCACGTTGGTTCTCGATAACCGCAAGCGAATATTGCCAGCGGACTTAGACGAAGTCCAGGTGAGCCGTCGGGTGTATCGAAGCGGCGAAGGTGAATATGCAATCAATGGTCGCCCATGCAGGCTCAAAGATGTTCGAGAACTCTTTCGAGGAACTGGGGTCGGATTCGATGCCTATAGCCTGATCGAGCAAGGTAAAGTGGATCGACTCCTGCAGTCCTCGGCCAAGGATCGCAGGGCGATCTTTGAAGAGGCCGCAGGTATCTCTCGATTCAAGGCACGCAAGCTAGATGCCGAAAAGCGGATGGCTCGGGTCGATCAAAATCTCATTAGGCTACACGATATTGTCGAGGAAGTTCGAACGCGACTCGAATCGCTCAAGAGTCAGGCAACCCGGGCCCAGCGCTTTCGAGAACTCAATGCGAAAATGCTCTCCCAACGCCGTTTGCTCGGACTCTTGGAACGCAAAGAGCTAGAAAGCCAGTTGGCCAAAACCAACGAGCAAATAAATCAGTCTCTCGAGCAAAAAGACTCCTTTGAAACACAGCTTGCACTCCTGGAAAAACACATTCAGCAAGCAAACGAGTCCGTGGATCAAAGCCAGCAAGCTCTTGATGCTTGCAATCGGCAGATTGTTCAGATGCAGACTCAAGGAGCACAAAAAACCAGCGAATTAAGCGCTGCCCGACAAAGGCATTCCGAATGGCTCACCGAACAAGCAAACCTCGAGGATCGAATCGCGTCGTTACAGCGGCGGGTCTCGATCAGCCAAGAAGAAATCACGCAGCGAAACAGTGAAATGGAGCAACTCCATTCCCAGCGACAAGCGATGGTCGAATCGCTCGCCCAACTCGATCTGCAGTGCAAAGCCCAAGACGAGCAACTCGGAGCCCATCGGATCGCATTGGACCAACTCCGACTCGATCAACAGAACCTACGTGAAGAAATATCTAAGTGCCGTTATGATTCGTCCCTCTATGAATCGCAACTCGAGCAGCTTTCCGAAACCATCCAAAGAAGAAGACTCGAAGCCGAATCGATCGCACAACAGATCCAGTTGTTGCAGTCCGAATCGCAGCGATTAACCGCCGAAAAGCAGCAAGCTTACGAACAGCACATCCAAGCGATCGCTCATCGAGATTCGGCCCAGAAATCGCTCGAGCAAATCACAAGGTTGCAAGACGAGCAACTTCAAGAAGTTCTCGATTTGCAGTCTCAGATTCAGGGCCTGCGCGAGCGCGCAAAGGTACTCGAAGAACTAGAAGTGCAGTTTGCAACGGCAGGAAAAGGGGGCCAGCAACTCATTCGGGCCGCTGCGGACTTGGTCGATCGCAAATCCAAAGAACACGCTTATTCGCTAGAAACCAATCTCGTCGAACGAACTGCAAAGAGCATCCAAGGTATCGTCGCAGACTTGATCCGATCAGAACTGCACCTTGCTCCATTGGTCGACGTGGCTCTAGGCTCCCATGCCGATGCAGTGGTATTGGCCGACGGACAACTGATCGATTGGCTTCAAGAAGGTAAACTTCAGCCTGAGGGGAGAGTGACACTCTTGAGGCTCGATCGACTCCCTGCCCGAAGGACGGGTGAGAAAATCCAACTCGATGGGCTTCGTGGTGTACTCGGTCGAGCCGATCGATTGGTACGATACGAACTGGCACATGAACCTCTTGTCCGTTCGTTGCTCGGGACTACTTGGTTTGTCGAATCGCTCGCCGTCGCCCTGGAACTAAGCCATCTTCGGGGGGCAGGCTTACGGTTCGTCACAGCCGAGTGCCAACTGATCGATAGCGATGGAAGCATCACCATCGGTTCTCTGCAGGCTGGACTCGGATTGGTTTCAAGACGCAGTGAGATGCAAGCGGCCCAAGAACAGATCGAGCATCTACAAAACCAATTCATCAAGGCTAAAACAACTCTCGAACAAACGCAATCCGAGCATCGAAGCGCAACCGAACAAGTCCGATTGGCAGAGCAACAGGTCTACAGCACTCAAACGATTGCCGACTCGATCGAAACCCGACTCTCTGCACTGTCGAGCCGATCCGTAGAACTCGACCATGAATACCAAGCCAAAGAACGGGAGATTTCCCAACATCACACGAACCGATCCACACTCGAAGGATCTGTCGGCGAGTGCCAGTTACTATTGGATCGACTCAACGAACAAGCCCATGCTCTGCAAGATTCGCTGACGCAAACAGAAAACGAATTTGAGACCCTCGATAAACAAGCCCGCGTGACAAATAACCAGTTGGTCGATAGCCGAGTGGCGACGGCCCGCCTCGAACAACGCATCGATGGCCTTCGTACAACACTCGAACAACTTCTTAACGATACCAATGAACGCAACCATCACGTCGAGGCTGCCGAGGAGAGTCTTGCAAACCTAGCCCATCGTATCGTCGAGATCACCGCTTCGATCGAGAATCTAAGGACTCATTTGACAAGCGAAGATGAACAATTGGTCCAATTACAGCAAACCCGCCTGGAGGCTACATCGACGCTCGAAGCCAAGCAATTTGAACTGCAAAGTGTCCTGCAAAACCGAGATGGACTCCAAAGGCAGATTGATAAATGGACAGATCGATTAACCAATTACCAGCAGGAACAAAGCCGAATCGCTGAGCAAATCCAATCGTTCGTCAGTCGCTACCTAAGCGACTACCAGATCGATCTCGATGAGAAGGATCCACAGTCCGATCCGCAACTCCTTGAGTCGTCCGATCGCTATGCGCTCGAGTCCCAAATCAACTCCCTGCGACATGAAATCCAAACAGCAGGGAGTGTGAACCTCGAAGCCCTCGATGAACTCGAGCAACTCCAGACCCGTTACGATACCCTATTTGCTCATGAGAAGGATTTGCTGGAAGCCAAATCGACGCTCCTCAAGACGATGCAAAAGATCGATGCCGATTCGCAAACCCTCTTTGTCGATACGCTCGAAAAAATCCGAGCCAACTTTCAAAAACTCTACCGTAAATCCTTCGGCGGTGGACATGCAGACATCGTCTTAGAAAACCCTGATGACCCCGAAAGCGGCATCGAGATCCTCGCAACACCACCAGGCAAAACAACCTTCAGCAATAACCTTCTAAGCGGCGGAGAAAAAGCCCTCACGGCCGTCTCGCTCATCATGGCTTTCTTTCAACATCGACCCAGTCCTTTCTGCGTCTTGGACGAAGTCGATGCACCCTTCGATGAAGCCAATATCGGACGATTCGTCAATGTCCTCAACGAGTTCCTCGATACCACCAAGTTCATCGTCGTGACGCACAGCAAAAAGACCATGACGGCCGCAGATATGATCTATGGCATCACCATGCAGGAAAGTGGTGTCTCCAGACAAGTCTCGGTGAAATTTGAAGAAGTCGATGACCGCGGCAACGTCATCCGCCGCGAGAACAAAGCTGCTTAACAGATCCCCTTAAGCCCCCAAATTCGGGCTTTTTTTGACGATCTACTTAAACCCTTGGCAAATCGTGCCGAATAAAACGATGATCTGGTCAACCTACGCAGCTTAACAACTCCACAGCCATGCAAATCCAATCAACACGCTTCGGCCAACTCGAAATCAGTCACTCCGATCTGATTTTCATGCCGCACGGCCTGATCGGATTCGAAGACTACCGTCACTGGGTTTTGCTAGCATCTCGTGAGACCGAAGAACTAGCATGGATGCAGAGTGTCGCTCTGCCGGCAGTCGCCCTGCCGATGATCAGCCCCCGTCGCTTCGTCCCGAACTATCGACTCCAGGTCAACCGACGGGATCTCGACGTGCTGCAAATGCACGCGAAGGATCAAGTCTATGTCTTGTCGGTACTGAGCAAAAACGGCAACAACTGGACGACCAATCTCAAAAGTCCCGTGATCCTGAACTCGACGCGTCGATTGGCGGTCCAGGTCGTGGTGATCGACGATCAACCGCTCACTCAGCCGATCATCTTGACCGATGCTTTCGAACTCCAAAAGGTGGCCTAAGGCAACCGAACGCTCAAGCGGCTAGCTGTGATATTGCCGGCAAAGCATCTCTCGACATCATACGAATCGAGCCTAGGACGCAGTTGGTAGTTGCTGCGATACTTGATGATTTGCATGTCGCTCGAAACACCCGCCTGAGCTTGATCTTCAATCGCTGCAAAATCATACGCAAGCATCTGCGGTTCAGGCTCGCAAGGAGCGATCGCCAGCTCGACTTCGGTGTGATCGACCACCGGAAGATTGACGTTCCAAAAATTATCCGTTTGAAGCTCGATCAAATGCAACTGTGTCCAAGCATGGATCGCTCTTCGGGCTGAAAGGGGCCAATCCCGTGGCCGGTCTCTGCGCAGGTATTGCGATACGGCCATCGCTCGAAAGCCCATCAAGGTTGCTTCCCGAGCTCCAGCCACCGTCCCGCTGTAATGGATATCGACACCCAGATTCCCTCCCTCATTGACTCCCGATAGAACCCATTTGGGACGAATCTGCAAATACTTGATCGCAACGCGAACGCAATCGGCGGGTGTCCCTGATACCTTCCAGCTCTTGGCATCGACTTGCTGAATCGAAAGAGCCTCAGCCGTCGTGACTGCGTGCGAACAACAACTGCGAACCGTATCGGGGGCTACGACAGCAACCGAACCGATTTTCGAGACTGCCCGAACCAGAGACGTTAAGCCTTCGGCCTCGATCCCGTCGTCGTTGGTCAGCAAAAAGTCGACGTCCAAACCGCTTAGCACGTGAGCCTCAAAAGGGTCTGGTGCGAGGACTCAAGGAGTTGGTCATAATCATAATCCTCGACATCCTCCCCGATAAGCTCGACTTCGTAGTAACCTTGGTAACCACCCTTTTCAATGGTTTGAATGATAGGAGCGATCGGAACGCGTCCATGACCCAGCAAACATCGGTTCTGCGAACCGCTAGGGGCCGCCTTGGAATCACCGCACTGCACGAGTCGGATGTGTGGGATAATTTCTGGGAGCCTTTGAATGACCCTAGTGTCCTGTGCCATGTGATAGCAATCAAAGACGATTCCTAGATTGTTTTGATCGATTTGAGCAAGCACCTCGAGCGTCTCAGGGATGTCGGTCAAAAACGAAAAATCGCGAGCACAACCCGAGTGCATTGGCTCGATCGCTAACTCAACGCCTAGAACCGATGCGGCTTGGGCAACTTCTTTCAATGCTGATACCAGAAGCCGTCGCACATGGCTGCGAGTGTGTCCGGCCCGAGATCCTGCCAGGATGACCAAACAGTCGGCTTGAAGTTCCGCAGCAGTGTGAACCGCATCGAGCGCATCGCACAACGATTCGGTATGCGATCGACCCTCGAATCCAGTAAACCCACCAGCCCAGTGAAGCGACGATACGCTCATTCCAAGTTCATCCAGAAGCTCTCGGCCTTTGGTCTCACCAAAGTCAGCCAACTTCTCTCGCCAAATTCCGATGGCTCGATATCCATGATCTCGATATCGAACCACGTCATCCTCAAAACTCCAACGCATCGTCGAAAGTTCAAGAACCGATAAACGCTGGCTCCAAGGCTTTTCCATCACGCTTTTCCGTTTCGCTTGCCCATATACCGAGCGCAATTAAAGTCCAAAAAACAGCAGTGCGAACAGGTTAGCTCATCAGTCGCACAGTATGCCCAAGGTCGAGGCTTCCGTAAAGGTAGGGACTGGGACTTACCAAACGACATCCCTGCGATCGATGCGTAAAAACCGTGCAAAGATAAGCTACTGGCGAATGCAACTTGGAAATTTTTTTGGCAGGAATTCAGAACCTCAAAAAACGATCCGCACTCGAACAAAAAAATTCCATCGCGAAAACGCGAAATCAAACCCCATTTCCAAAGAAACAAAATTTTCACAGAAAGGCAACTTCAATTGGCACGCTAAGTGCAACCATTGTGCGTCGGTCTGAGGAAAGCTCAGAGACGAATCGATAAGAATCCGCAGTGGACTGGGATTGGCTGGAAGAGGGAGAGGACTTTCAGCTGGTTTCACCCGCTGCGGTTTCTTTTTGCCTAAACCCACCTTCAATTGCTCATGAATTACGTCTAGGATCGAACCTGCAAAAATTGTTCGATCACTGGACCCAGCAATTGCGATTTTGGGGGTGGGCATTGGAGCCGAAAGAAACTTCTTGGCGATTCCTTGGGATCTGTCTCGGATGTTGCTTGCTGCTTTATCTGGCCCAACCGCCAGTGCATCTACCCATCTTTGCCTGGCTTGCCTGTGGCGTTTTCGCTTGGATCGTCTCTCAAAAAGGACCTTGGTCGCGCCGTCAATGGTGGATCACTTGGTTATCTGCCAGCCTGATGTGGTTGATGCTTTTGCAAGGCATCCGTTTGGCGTTCTGGCCATTGACCGCCGGTTGGATCGCGCTGTCGTTGTACTTAGCCGTCTACTTTCCAATCTCGCTTGCGATCTCCAGAAGCTTGTGCCATCGCTACGGTCTTCCTCTATCGCTGTCTTGCGCGATCGGTTGGACCAGTTGCGAACTGCTTCGATCCTACATCATCACAGGTTTTGCACCCTGCGCCTTAGTCCATTCCCAAACACCTTGGCCTATTGTTCTTCAGATCGCTAGCCACTTCGGCGGCTACGGCGTAGGTTTCATGATGATGCTCACTTCGGCATGGATCGTCGAAGCAGTCCAGCGCGCGAAACAGCCTCAAACTGAGCGAGCTCACTGGCTCCTTGCGAGCCTTCGATCGCTGATTCGAACCTCGATCCTATTCTGGGCGATCCTGAGCTACGGCATGTGGTACGCGCACCAAAATTATCTTGCTCAGATCCAACCGATCAAACCTCTTGGAAGATTCCTGTTAATCCAAGACCACATGCCTACGATGTTCGATGCTACGCGCGAATCGATCGAACAAGGATGGCTTAGTTATGAAAGCACAACCCGCAAAGCTGTCGAATCGATCCGCCAACAAATCAAAAGTGAAGGTAATCCCGATTCGGCCAAGCTCGATTTGATCGTTTGGCCAGAAAGTGTCTACTCAGGCCTTGCTCCAACCATGATCTGGGATCAAGGCGATGCAGTGCCCGAAGCTTTGCAGATGGATCGCGACCAACTCGAAATTACCTTTGAAAACCTTGATCGTGCCAATGAGTTTAAACTTCGAAGTTTGCGAAGTGCCCTTGGATCCCCGCTACCGAATCTGCTTGTCGGTACGGATGTGATCGATATTCGCAACGGTGCCATCGATCGATACAACAGCGCCCTTTGGATCGGCTCAAGCCAACCCTCATGCGACTCGGTCGATCTTGATTACTACGCGAAATCACACTTGGTCATGTTCGGCGAGTATATCCCAATCCTCTCTTGGTTTCCATCGATCATGCAGCGCATCGGTCTTGCGACCTTGAGTTCCGGCAAAGAACCCAAAGCCTGGCAGTTGGCCTCGGGGCGTCGTGTGATGACCAATGTCTGCTTTGAAGACACGGTACCTCACTTGATCCGCTGGCAAGTCAATCGCTTGACACAGACGGGCAATTCACCGGATGTGATGATCAACATCTCGAACGACGGTTGGTTCCGTGGTTCGAGTATCTTGGATCACCACTTCAACAGCGCCATCGTCGCGGCCGTCGAGAACCGTATTCCAGTCTTGGTCGCCTCCAACACAGGCATCACCGCTTGGATCGATGGGGACGGAAAGGTTGTCGAGCGTCTTGCAAAAATGGATCCCGGCTGGATCCTCGCCCAACCTCTCCCAGATGGCCGAGTAGGCTACTGGAGTTATTGGGGCGATTGGCCGGCAAAACTTGTAACACTCATCGGGTTACTACCCGGGATCCGGGCAGTCCTTCTGAAGTTTCGTCGTCGCAAAACGACCGTCACCGGACGGCTCGCGCCGTTCCGCTTCTAATTCAACGCCACTGGCGTAAAGAGAACCGCAACGATGGATCATCGCGTAGGTGGATCGCACTCTTGGATCCATGCTCCGTAATCCGGATGCATGACCAAGATCGAAAACCGCGATACACTCGTCAAATCCGAAGTGCTCAACGATGCATAATCCATGACGCCTCGCAGGTCGGTATAGCCATCCTTGTAAAATCGCACGCTACCATCGTTGTGCTTGGCGTAGACTTTCACATAAGCCCCTTCGATCGGATGCTTGTTGGCAGCCCCAAGCACTTGCAAACGCCCAAAGGGTACCGAAAGAT
Organism: Pirellula sp.; assembly: GCA_040381975.1. Lineage (GTDB taxonomy): Bacteria > Planctomycetota > Planctomycetia > Pirellulales > Pirellulaceae > JBKCUI01. The sequence continues at coordinate 106,502 of JBEIGI010000006.1, read as the reverse complement.
TCACGCTCAGTGAGTTCGAGTACAGCGGAACGCTACGGACGATCCCTCCGGAAACCACTTCCAAAATCATATTGCGGTTCTTGAGCTCGTCTGGAACCTTCCACTCGGTTCGCTCCCAAGTTGCCTTGGACTCCACATCGATCGAGGTCTTCACATTCGGTTCGATGACCGCCAAGCGACTTTGGCTCTTGCCAAGGAACGGATTGCGGCTGAACATCAACTCGACATCGACAAAGTAATAATGGACTTGAACCTCGCGCAGATTGCGATGCTGGATCCACAATTGGCCATCCTTTTGAACCAGTTCGAGCCCTGGTAGTTTTGCTGAAGCCTCATCGAGGGCTGACTCTCGACCACCTTCCAACTCGCGCTGAGCATCGCTCTCAAAGGAACCGATGCTTCCGGGATCGTTTTGATCCGGGGCCGTTGCAAGCAATCCTTTTTGAATCGCCTCGCGCTCACGGATCTGATCGCCTACGGTCTTGAACCACTCGTTCCATCGAGGCACCGGATAGCTCTCGTACTTCTTTGCAATCACACCGGCTCGATCAAACTCCCCGGTTCGCATGGCAAAGTAGGCATCAAAGTAATCGTACTGCATTTGAGCTTCGTTCGTCTTGCTCTCACCTATCAAACTTGCCCGCTCGACTTTCTTGAACTGAGCAAGAGCCTCTTGGGTACGGTTCTGGATCAATTGATAGTATGCAAGCGACAGTCGCTGTCGGGGCAAAATCTTTGGTTGGTACGAAAGCAAATTCAGCAGATCCCGATACTGGGTAGCAAGGCCATCATTGAGGATCTTCCATTGCGGTCCTAGTCGATGGGCTCGAGCCACGACGATAGGACGGAAATCTAGATGCTCATACCCAAGTCGCGACTCCAAATCGACGTGCATCCACTTGGTATCAAAGTAAGGAGAAACTCTTTGGACAATCGGCTCTTGGGCTTCAAGCAATTCCTTTAACCGAGCCTCATCGCGATGCACCAGCGCATAACCCCAAAGGGTCGGGTGATAGACTCCGATGCTATCGAGCCTCTCGATCACTTGATCCCAAAAACTCTTATCCTGCATCCGCCATGCGATCAGTCCCAGATCGACCTTAGAGACGTTGGCCTTCTCGAGGGCCGCAAGGACTTGCTCGTTGCTACCCCAAGCAGCGATGTATTCCCAAGAAGTATCATCCACGCTCAATGGAGCATCAAGCACTCGTACAGGAGTCGAGTTGACGTGAGCTAGGTACTTACCCAAGCTCGAAGCCCGTGCTCCGTATTGCTGAAAATCCCCAGCAGCCGGGAAGTAGAAAACATGCGAGGTTTCCTGGGTCGAAAAAGGTGCCAACTGGAACTCGCGAACCGTCACATTGCGCCCTGCCTCCAGAGGAATGGCTCCCTGAGGAATTTGCATGAGTATTTGAACCCGCATCGGATTGCCCGTCGGGTTGGTCAGTACAACTCGATTCCGATAGGGAGTTGCAATCACAAGCTCTTGGCGATTGACCGGCTTGGCAGTCGTGTCAGCGCTCGCTAGATACATGTTTTCGCTAAGCAGTACTTTTGAATCCCCGGCTTGATCGACACCGTTATTCTCTTCTGCAATCGCTACGATACCTTGCGAATAAACCAAACCCTTCGAGGAACTCTTGTAAATCCATCTCCCGTTTTCAATCGCAAGACTACCGGGCTTGGCCGCCAATGGCAGGTCGACGAAGGCAAGTGCCAACAGGGCTTCGTTGGCATTGCGAGCCGCCAGATGCAAATGCTCTGATAAAAGGTTTTCCTGATTCTTCAGCACATCGATCCAAAAAGGACTTGGCGTGACCAAGCTAGGATTCTGATTCGCCAAAAGAACCTGTTCGAACTGAGACTCGGCCCACTTGCGTGTGGCTCCAAGTGGTTCGTACATCTGCAACTCTTTGCCCAAACTACGACCGAGAGATCTTCGCGAGAAACGACCGAAATTTTCGGCGACTTGCTCTGCGCCATCTGCAGGCTTGTTGGTTTCTGCGTCGCTCAGTGCGAGCTCGATACCCAAACTTGGTTGATCCGCGCCCGATTTGTCCTTGGCCATATCGATTCCGCGACCCTCGTCACGATTGGCCTTGCGCGCCATATTCATGTTAGCGCTTTTGCCTTCGCCAAGCGCCCGACCGCTACCCCCACCACCCATGCCGCCCATGCCGCCGCCAAAGCCCCCTGGACCTGGGGCTCCCGGCACACCCAAGGCACCCCTTTGCAATTCCCATTTCCCACCGGCTGCTTGCTCACCCGCTTGACCGGCACTTCTCGATAGCGACTCAGACTCCCTGAGTCGGAGTTCGTCTGCATAAAATGCCACGGCTAGATCTTCAAGCTCCAATGAACTTGTTCTTAACGATTGCGTGAACCACTGGGTCTGCTGATCGATCGAGATCGGCTGGGCCTTGAGCGAATCGCCCAGCAGTCGAACCAACCCGGCTTGCTTTTGAGGGAATCGCTTCGCCAATAGGACACGCTCGAGCGTATTGAGCTGCGCGTATCTCCAAGGCGCTAAGTATTCATTGAGATTCTGATCCAAGACCCAATCGTCAACGAGTTGCCGAGGGGACTTGTTCATCAGATGCGGGATCACTACTCGCTTAGTAAATTCCGGATCATGCTTGTACAAGAACAGATGAAGCTCGTGGCAAGCCGACTGGCTGTACTTGGACTCCTTGTCTTGATCGCTGAGCGAACTCCAGTTCTTCAAGAAATCAAACTTCCTAAATCGATCGTGGTCCTGCAAAATCCCATCGAGCATTGGGATCAATTCACCGATCGAGTTATAAATCCGGATACGTGTGGCACCGACATCCCCCAAGTCGCTCGATTGGTCGGCTTGCACCGTCAAAACCGATTCTTTTTGGATGAAGTGCTTTTCTGATTCGAACGACTTGTGCAATCGCCGATCGGCAAGCTTGCGAGGGGGAGTCCAAGGCAGGGCGATGCGAGCCTGTGCGCTCGAGCCAGGAGTGATCGCCACGAGCGCTACATCGGTCAGCCCCTCAAAATCCTTCGCGTCGAGCACAATGCGACCTTGGGCATCGGCAGGAATATTGGCCAAGATTCTTGTCCCTTGGGCCAGGAAGCCATAGTCGCGGGAATTTCCTGCTGCCGCTTGCAAACCTGCTGGATCACTCGCAGACGGGGCAGGAGCAGCCGACTTGGGCGCCGCTCGCTTTTCAGCGATCGCATCGCCAGCCTGAGCCAACTGGCTCTCATTGCGAGTGACAGCCAATTCCCAAGGATTCAGTAGGATGGTCGGATGGGCCAGTGTGCTACCCAAGAAACTTTCGGCTTGCTGGCGCGCTAAAACATATTGGTACTCTTCATCGAGCTTCATCGAATCGACATAGAAACTCGGGACGCGTTCGCGACGCAGTGTCGGTGCGAAATTTCGCTGAGTGCGACGCAACCATTGATCGGATTCCCCATGTGCAAACGGGGATGCAATGACCAGCAACCGGGTCGATTCACCTGCACCGATCAAATCCACTTGGAGCTTGCCATCAGCGAGCGTTACACGCTCGATCCCGAGAGCACTTGTCGGAGTTCTGGCAAGCGTCCGGTTTTTACCCACAATCCAATCGTCTCGGCGTTCTCCTGCCGTGACTTGAATGTCACAGCGAGTCGAATGCTCATGATCGATTAGGAAGTAGCCTCCTGGTTCGAGCCCAGCAATCTCCAGTTGTCCCGACATAACTTTGAGTTTGTCGGTATGATCGATTGCAATCACATTGCCACGTTGCTCGAACAAAGAGAAACGCCGCATCCCTCGATCGACTGCCTCGATCCCTAGGATCTTCGACGGGAGTTGGTCCGATGCCACAGGCCCAGCCACACGCAGTGATTCACCTTTGGCGATATGGATCGAAACCGGCCAATCCAAAGCCGTACGATGTAGCGTATATTCGCGTTTTGGCATTTGACCTCCGCTGACCCAAAAACGTTCGACCCCTGCGAGCCTTCCAAGGTCGATTTCACCCTGCGCGTCGGTTGCTAACCGTATCGAACGGACTTGACCCAATCCATAGAGCTTGAATTCCAGTTGCAAGGCGATCCTACCGACCGGCTCGCCATTGCGACCACGTAGTTCGAGCCGATAGCCTTCGGTGGTCCGATTCAGAAACGAATCATGCACCCAAGTGCTACGAGTAAACTCGTTGACGTTCGTTCGGTGCGTGGCGACGAGCAACTGCTGCGTGTCGGTCCGCATCTGCTTGATCTTCGCTTGAAGCTTCCAATCGACATGCGAGAGCCTCGGAGGCACGTTGAACTCTTGCGTAAGCTCCTCGTTTTCATCGAGCTTAAGATCCTTGAAAACCTGCGTGTTGGATATCCCATCAAGGTCCGTGCTTGTAGCATGAAGCTCGATATCGGTGAGGTTCTTCAACGGGATCGGTTGATTATGGGTCAGCAACTGCGACCGTACGACCACAGCCGAACGATTGCCAGAGAGAACCGATTGGGGATTGATCAGGAAATCCGCTCGGAGCTCATAAGCTTCCCCGAGATGATTGAAGGGCTCGAGCACTGCGAAGGTGCCATCGACCAGCAGCATGTTCTTGAGCTGGGTCGACTGTTCGAAAGGGATCAGAATCCAACCGTCTTTGTCGGGATCGAACTGTCGCTCACCGAGCACGACTCGGGCCGTCGGTACATGCTCACCTTCGGCATTGACAACCCGAACCAGTTGTCCTGCATCGCTGATCGCAAGGATCGAAGAGAGTTGACCTTTTTGAACCAAGGCGCGACTGCGTTGGCCTCCGGCCAGGAGCTCTACGATCCATACCCCTTGCCCATCGAGTTCTGGCAGCTCAATCGATTCGCGATGGCGCAGATCGCTCTTTTGGGAATAGGATAATTTGCGTTGCACGTTTGGAACGACGCCATCGAGATCCAATGCCGTCGAGATCGCAACCTGCTGCTTGCTCAGAACATTCCGAGCGTTGAGTCGATAGATTCGGACCAGCAGTTCCGGCGTGTTCTTCAGGTCGATAATCAAGCTGACTCGCTGATCGGTCTTGAATATCACTGGATTCGTAGGTGCGAAACGTACTTCGATGCGCTGCGAGAGCTCTTTTTGATCCTCGGGCGAAAGCTGTGCATAGTAAATCTTTGGATCACCAAGCCCATGGAGAATCTTGGTGATGGCAAAGAAGCGTTGCAAGTAACCTCGCTCGAGAGACTTGGCAAAATCATCCACGTTGGCATCGGTTTGGAAGAAGATATCGAGATATTTTTCAATCAGGGCCGTATCATCACCGATGGGACGAGGCAAGTAGGCTGCAGCAAAGGTTGCGTTGGGGTCAACTTGTGTTCTCGCACGGGCCGCGTCGCGAAATTCCGATGCGCAGATGGCTCGTAGATAAGGCAATCGCAGATAACGCTTGAAGCGTTCCCGATCTGGGGTTCCTTGTTCAAGATCAAAGACCAATCGTTGATGCAAAACTGCAGCAATCAGGCTGTTGTGCACTTCCGGAAGCGATGTGACATAGGCTTCTGCTTGATCGAGCTGCTTACGTCTTACCGCCGGGTCTTGGAGTGACTCGTCATCCGAGGGAAGCAAGTGCCTGAGGACTTCCACAACATAGTTGCCGTCTTGATTGAGGGTAGGGATTCGCTTTTGAAGTTCCTGAAGTTGCTCGAGGGTCAGTTCGCGGTGGATCGGTGCCCATCCAAACCCGCGAGAATGGATCGTCGTGAGCTCTTCGACCATGCGATCAATGAGTTTGGGTGTATCGATCCTATGGGAACGAGAGAACCACTTGCGAAGCTCGTCGATATTAGGAATGTCGCTCAGAGCATCGCCCAAGACACTGTCTTCGAGCGTATCTATCCCCTGCGTCTTGATGGTGTCTTGAAGGATTTTTTTCCAATCCAAAAAGTTTGGATCGAGTTTTGTATCCAACTCAGCAGCCTCGTTCTTTTTAGGAGCGGGATGGGATATGGCGATTTGGAATTCGCGCTGCAGAAATTCCGCTGTCGCGTTGGGGTTCGACGCGTACTCAAGGATCGATTGCCGTGTTTGCATTCGCTTCGTCAGATCGTTCGACCCGTGCTTGGCAATCCACTCATCGAGCAGCGCGCGAGCTTGAGCGACGCTTCCCTGATTCTGTGCGTGCAAAACATGGAAGAAAAAATAGTCAGGTGTGTTGGGTATCAGCTCGGCGAGGGTCTGTTCACGCTCATCGCTAAGAGCGAAGCGTTCGAGGAAGCCAAGGGGTTCGGGTACACTCGAAACCGGTCCAGATTGGGCTTGGACTTTCCCATTCTGGATCGATAGTGCCATAACAAAAAAAGTAGCGAAAATAGCCCAGAGAAAAGTCGGATTCATGGCTGCAGTGATTTGATGGAGGAGCCCAGGCGTGACTAGGATCAAATCCATCTTAGATCGCTTGGCTCCTGGGGCGACAGGCTTGGCAAGAAATAGATGGATTTCCGATAGACTTAACGATCCCAACCGGTGTTTCTTAGGATGAAAAAATGGATAACTCCCGGAAATTCGATTCTTCCGTAAAACCGTTTTCCATTTCCTATTGACCCAAATGGCGTTGAATACCGATCCTTGCTAGAGCTCGATCGTCGTACAAGTGCAGGTTGCCGAGGCAATTAGACGATCTCGGTTGTCGCGGATCTCGCACTGGACAAACCCGATCCGCAACCCCCTCTGCGTGACCCAGGCCTTTGCGATCAACTGTCGACTTTTGACTGGCCGCATGTACTGGATCTGCAAATCGACTGTCGAAAAGTCCTGACCTTGGTCGAGCATCCGACCAAACGCGATTCCTGTGGCAGCGTCGGCAAGGGCCGAAAGAATCCCCCCATGAACCCTGCCCATGGGGTTGTGGAAACGCTCATCGACATCAAGCTCGACGACAGCTCGGCCCAACTCCCTGTCCTCTTGACTCCCCTGTGCGACCTTGAATCCAATCAGTCGCGATACGGGCGCGTCGGAAAATCGATCATATGCGTCTTGGGTCATCGATCACCGGTCTAACCTTTCGGGAATCTGGTTTCGCTAAAAGTTTGCACTGCGAGGACGACTAACTTTAGCTATACTTACTGATCCTCCAACTCCCTTGCCTCCCTTTCCGCTCCGGAAATACAATACTAAATCGTGCCACGAACCTGGCTGATCACTTTCGGTGCCTACGCCCTGCTGTGCATCGCAAATCTTGCAGCACGAGCACAAGAATCTTCGTTGGGACAAACCGTTGCTCTCAAAATCCTCCCCGAAAGCCCAACCGCTACAACCCGATACCCCGCGCAACTGAGCGTCCTGGGAATCCAACCCGACGGCTCTGCGATCGACCTGACAAGCGATCCGAAACTCTCGATCGAGCTGCAATCCTCGGAAACAGCGCAATTGGAAAACGGACGAGTCGTAGCGATCAAGCCAGGTTCAACGACCATCATCGCTCGATACCCTTTGGATAAAGGTGAGCTATCGGCCCAAGCACCTTTGATAATCGCCTCGGACCCTCCGGTTGCTTTCGATCGCGAAGTCATCTCGACCCTCACGCGCAGCGGCTGCAATCTGGGGACATGCCATGGCAACCTACACGGCAAGGGTGGCTTTCGATTGAGTCTTCGGGGTGACGACCCTCATTTTGATTACTACCGATTGGCCGTCGAATTCTCGCAGCGTCGGATCGATCTGTTCGATCCGGGCAAAAGCCTGCTGTTGCTCAAGGCTACCGCGCAGCAGTCACACCAAGGCGGAAAGCGATTTACTAACGACAGCTTCGAATACGAAGCGATCAAAAGCTGGATCGAACAAGGTGCTCCGGAATCAAGTGCATCGATGCTTATTGCCATCGAAGTCCTACCCGCTTACCAACGGATTGCACCAGGCAACCGATCGGCCAGGGTGATTGTTCAAGCTCGTTACGCCGACGGTTCGATCCGCGATGTGACGCGCTGGTCGAGGCTCGAACCGAGCCTTCCATCAGGGCTTGAGGTTTCCCAAGACGGGATTGTCCAGACACAGCACGCGATGGACGTATCGATCGGAGCGACCTACCTCAACGGTCGAGCCGCAGCCCGATTGGTGTTTCTCGGTCAATCCGACCCGACGCCTCGCGAACCAAACGGACGCGATTCGCAAATAGCGAACAATACTATAGACCGAACCATCGCCAAGCAGTGCGATCAGCTTCGAATCGAACTTGCAGGACGAGCCGATGAAGGCACATTCCTGCGCAGACTCTTTCTGGTAACTATCGGGCGTCTTCCTTCGCCCGAAGAAACCTTGGCGTACATTCAAGACACAAGTCCGATGCGAACCGAGCAGCGCATCGATCAGCTTCTTGCCGATCCAGGTTTCGACTACGCTTGGGCCATGCGCTGGAGCGATCTGATCCGCAATGAGGACAAGGTGATGAGCTCGCGCGGGGCGAACCTGCTGCACGAATGGCTACGAGAACAAGCCTCCGCAGATCGTCCGATGAACCAATGGATCGCCCAGCTTGTTTCGAGCACCGGGAGCACCTACGAAAATCCTCCCGCTTCTTTTTATCGAACGCATCGCGACCCAGAAGTCGCAGCCGAATCGACCGCACAAGTATTCCTCGGAGTGCGTATCGGGTGCGCGAAATGCCACAACCACCCCTTCGATCGTTGGAAACAAGACGACTACTACGGACTTGCAGCCCACTTCACAACTCTCGATCGAAAACAGATCGATAACAAACCCAGCGACGCGCTCGATAAGCATGTGATCACCGGCGATGAGATCATATCGCTCTCGGACAAGAAGCCTCAGATCAATCATCCCGGACGTTCGAAGATGGTCGGACCTGCGGGGTTGCAGTTCGTCGCTACTCCAAGCGATGCGTCAGCTCCTGCAGGTCCATCGCGAAGCGTCTTGCAGGACTTGGCAACTTGGCTTACCGAAAACAACCCTAACTTTGATGCGAACCTAGCCAACCGCATTTGGTACCAATACTTCGGTCGCGGAATCGTTGACCCGCCGGATGACTTTCGTGAGTCCAACCCACCGAGCAATCCCGAATTGCTCAGTCAACTCGCAAACGATTTCCGTGCCGATGGCTATTCCCTCAAAAAGCTATCGAGGAATATCCTTTCAAGCTCTGCGTTTGCTCGATCAAGCCAAGGGGACCTAGCCGATGAAAATATTTTGCCGACCGCTCCCTATTTTGCCTCGTATCCACTGAGGCGATTGGCCGCTGAACCTCTGATGGATGCGATCAGCGAAGTGACCGGAGTAACCAGTCCGATGAAGACCGGGGATTCCGAGAATTCGACCGTTTATAGTGCGATGCGAATGCCCGGAATCCCCAAGAAACCCGGTTTCCTTACCACATTTGGAAAACCCAATCGGTTGCTCGTGTGCGAATGCGAACGCTCGAATCAAATCTCTTTAGGGCAATCGCTCGCGATGACTAACGGGGTCGAGATCCGTGACAAAATCGCTTCCGGGAGCAATCGACTCTCAGGATACCTAGAGCAACTACAAGCCCACAAAGCAGGGGACAACTCTGCGATGAGTCCTGAGAAGATCATCGAGGAACTGTTCCTGCGAGCCTTGTGCCGAAAGCCATCGGCCAGGGAACTGCAATCGACCCTCGAGGTGCTGGGCAGTGCTCAAGATCCCCGAATCGCTCTTGAGGATATCCTCTGGGCGCTGCTCAATAGCAAAGAATTCATGATGCTTCGCTGAGAAAGGGTTCCACCATGGCAAAAGGATGTCTTGAATTCCAGCACTCGCTCTCGCGCAGGCAATGCCTGCTGCGAGCCAGTCAATTTGGCCTGGGTGGATTGCTCGCGGGACTTACGGGATCCAATAACCTTGCGCGATCCTCCGACAAGGTAGCTCCGAAAGTTCGAGCCAAGAGCGTCATCTTTCTCCATCAGTACGGCGGTCCGAGTCATATCGACACGTTCGATATGAAGCCCAACGCGCCCGACGGGATCCGAGGTGAGTTCAAACCGATCTCGTCGTCTCTGGCTGGCTCGCCCGTATGCGAGTATCTGCCTCGATGGGGAGCACAGCTCGATCGCTGGGCACAGATCCGCAGTGTCCATCACGACATGAAGAATCACAACCCAGCTTGCTATTACTCCCTCACGGGCAAGCGACCTGCGACCGATGACATCCGACTCCGAGACACTCTGGAACTTTTCCCTGCATATGGTTCAAGCGTCGCACGCTTTTCGCAGCCAGTGCAAGGTGTGCCAACCTTTGTCGCTTACCCACACGTGCTTCGAGACGGAGCGATTGCTCCAGGTCAGCACGCAAGTTTTTTGGGCAAGCAGTACGACCCGTATTTTTTTCAAGCGGACCCAAATTCGCCGGAGTTCGGTCTACCGGAACTACAGCTTCCTGCGAACATCGATCTTGCGAGGCTCGAACGCCGTCGGGATCTAGTCGAACTGATCGATCAAGAGAGGCGGCTGATTGAGCAATCGACCGATGCGCGAGGATTGGATCAACTTCAGCAACAGGCCCTGAAGATCCTCTCGTCGACGGGTCTGCGCGATGCATTGAATCTAGGTCAAGAATCTTCGTCACTCCGAGATGCATACGGGCGTACCACCTACGGACAGTCTTGCTTGCTCGCAAGAAGGCTCGTGCAAGCCGGCGTGCGATTTGTAACCGTCTATTTTTCGCAGAGCATTGGAGGCAAAGGGAGCGAAGGCTGGGACACCCATCAAGAGAACTTTAAAGACCTGCGAGAAAGACTCTTACCTCTAACGGACCAGACCGTACCGACGCTCATCGAGGATCTTCGCACGCATGGGCTACTGGACGACACGTTGGTGATTTGGATGGGTGAATTCGGGCGAAGTCCGCAAGTGGGCGATAGGGACGGCAAGGGCCGGGGGCATTGGCCCGATTGCTACACCGTGATGATGGCCGGGGGGGGAGTACAAGGTGGAGCGATCTACGGTGCAAGCGATGCTAAAGGAGCTTATCCTGCCGCCGATCCCGTAGGCCCAGAAGACATCGCAGCAACTCTATACTGGGGGCTGGGGATCGATCCTCACTCCGAGGTCATCGACACCCAAGGACGTCCGCTTGCGATCTCGACAGGCAATCCGATCGAGAAGATTTTCGCTTAATATTAAGAGCAGGCAGCCAGAGCTTTTTCGAGAAGCTCTGGGTCGATATCCCACCACTTTTTGAGTGAAAGCAGCGCGGGCTTTAGACGGCTGTCGGCAAAGATTTCTGCGGCTTCGACGTACAACTGGCCGACTCGGTCGGATGCTAGATGTTCGATCAGTAGATCGATCGCTGCTAGTTCTTTGCGATTAGCCAGACCGACTGCAGCCTCGGATCGTGTTTGAAAATCCTTGTCGCTCAAACGCTCAAGCAGTGCGCTTCGAATCACCGGTGAATCTTCATCGGTGATTGAAAGTGAGAAGGTCGCCCATTCCCGAACCTTTGGTTCCGGATCTTGCATGAGTTTCAGGAGTGTTTGAATGGATGCTTGGAAGATTTCAGGGTTGTTGATGCCGGGGATTGGCAGAGCCCAAGCGACCCGCCAGCGGATATCTTCCGAAGGGTGGTCGGCCAAGGCCAGGAGCCACGGTGTAGCTTGGGACATTTTCCGAAAATTCACGGCACTGATCAGCGAGGTGATGACTTCATCGTCGGTCTCGGTTGAAAGCATCGAGAGAATCATTTGGGTTGATTCCTCGTGAAAAGCTTTTCCATCGGGCCCGAGTTGAGCCAGAATCGAGACACCGATCGATCGATGGAATGCTTCAGGACGCTTGGACCAATCCAAAGCCCGATCAAGGGTGCGTTTGCTCGCGATTTTTCGCAGCGCAAATACACTGTCCCATAGTTCATCCGACTCGATTTGATGCACGTTTTCGATGGCGTTCCAATGCTGATCTTCGAAATCAATACCGGCGTTTTGATCCATGGTTGATCCTAACTTGGGAACTGGAGCAGGGAATATCAGGGAGTATGTACGGCTGACTAGATGGGTATTGGTCGGCTGTTATTTCAATTTGGGCAAGCGGTGCAAACATCCACATGCAGACTATTCAGATTTCGATTGGAACGCGACGAACCGATTGAACCAAGTTTGGATCGTCGCTTTTTGCTGTTGGCTAGTGGCTAAATTCATGGCGATATCGACCTCGCGACGTCCAGCGGTCTTGTCCCCTTGGCCGTACAAACACATGCCCATAATGAGTCGAGCCGTTGGCTGCAATGGATTGATCCGCAAGAGTTCCTGACTCTCGGCTTGGGCCTCATAAAAATCGCCATTGGCAACCTGCATCACCATCCGCTTGAGCCTGTAATCGGTCGACGATGGATTGATGGCGACCAAATCATTCAATGCACCGATCGCCAAATCGAGTTTGCCTGCGATCTCAGCCACAAAAGAAAGCTGCGCAAGCACTTTTTCATTCCTAGGTGCTGCTCGCATTGCCGATTGCATCGCGGCCAAGGCCGCATCGGGATTCCCGCTCCCGAGTTCAACCGTGCTCAAAGCGATCCACGCGTCGATGTCATCCGGATGCTTCTCAACGGCGGCTTTGAGCCGCCCTCGGGCTTGTTCGACTGTCGGCCTTTTGATCGGAAGATTGGGAGGCATTTTCTCCGAAAAACCCGCCAAAGCAATTCCTAAATCGCGATCTTGCTCGTCCGCAGAGAGCACATCGTTTTGGAAATAAGGAACCAAAACCGCCTGGTCCAACGGTGCATCGTTGGAAGCGACCGAATCGCCAGGGCGTCTTAAAATTCGATGGTCAGTTAGACTCGTATGGGCGATGTTGGTGTTGCGATTTGTTGGCATGTGGCAATCGATGCAGTTGTCTTGCTGCTTGTCCCGAGTTTCTTGAGTCTCACTGCAGACAAGCGTTTGATGGCAGGACTTGCAGTCGCTGATGTAGCGGCGCTGGGCTTCTTGCGGATCAAATGACTGATGGGGATCATGGCAAGTTGTACACAGGAGCTTGCCACCGGTCGCTGTCTTGCATTTGGCTTGGAGCATCTGATCAAAATGCCCGACTGCTTTGTTCTTGAACTTGGCCTCAGGATGCGTCAAGAATGCATTGATAAACAACTCCAATGGCAAGCCTGGTCGAAAGTCATGTTCTAAACGGTCTTTCCGGGTTACCCGAGCCTTACCGCTCAAATGGCATTGGCCGCAAATCGATAGTTGCAGATCGTCCGACAGGTGTTTCGGGTTGACGATCGAAGTATCGATACCCGGATGGCTCGGATCGAGTGGTTTTTCTTCAGTACGTTCCTGAGAGTGTAATTGGCCTGGGCCATGGCAACGCTCGCAACCGATCGATAGTTGCAGTTTGCTCAAGGGTAACTTGTAACGGTTGACCGTATCGGTGATCGTTTCATGCTCATTGACGTGACAGTACAAGCATTCGGTGACTGTGGGACGTTGGGTAGCGGTTCCAAGATCAAAGCCTGGGGAAACATCCCAACGGCTCTTGGTCGAAAACCAACTCACTGGCGATTGCCAGACTGAGTCGGCATCGTAGACCAAATAGGATCGGCCTCGGGTTCCTGAACCGATGGCGATCGCAGTTGGAAATTCAACCGACGGAAGGACCTCGCCATCGGCAGTCTTTGCACTGAGTGAATGAATCATTTTTCCGTCTTCGATTCGCACGCTCAATTCGTACGGGCCGACTTGGCAAGGATTCATCGACTGAGGGTCGAGTTTTTCCAGATCATCTCCGCCGGCGATGATCGCTGAGCGTCCCATGGGATGCTGATGAAACGTCGTGCAGAGTTCTTGATGGCACTGAGCGCAGTTGCTATCGCCGACATAAGCGATATCGGGTTTAACGTTCCTAAAAATCGTGGAATAAGTGAGCCTTGGGTCGTTGCTTGCCACTTTCGATTTCGAAGAGGCTTTGGATATTGGATCTGTGGAGTTTTCTTTCGACTCGGCGATGAGTTGATCGAGATCCTTGGTCGTTGGCTGACTCTTTCTTTGGGTGAGCCACCAAGCACAGACCCCGAGGATTGCCAGGGCCAATAAACTCAGGAGCAGTGACTTATTCATATTTGTTTGGATTCGTTACTTGGCATACTGCAAGGTTTTGGTCGATTCGGTGTTTTGTTTGAGCTCATCGAGGTTCCACCAAGTCGGCTTCATGGTTCGCAACGAATACAAACCGGCTGCTTGATCGACGTAATGACTCGATTCGGGATGTCCCGATTGCCCCCAAGGTGTGCAGGTATAGGATCGCACTCCGTTGTCTTTATCGAGGAACATCAGGATCATGGCCATCGATCCAGAATTGGCGACTTGGATCCCTGGAGCTCCCTTGAGCTCCGTGCTTCGTACATCCAACAGGGTTTCCGAGAAGTTGGCTTCTTTGTCTCCGGAGTTGTAGTCGGCCCCTGGAGCGGGGAAGTAAGCTCCGCCTCTGCCGACAACATGCACCGCTCCCCAAGGGACATCCCACTGCCCGTACTTGGCTTTCATCTCATCAATCGTTTGAGCAAGGAGTTCGAGCATCTGCTCGCGGGTCTGGGCAGTCAGCGGCTTGGACTCACCCAATGGGGTCAAGTTGAGTTTCTCGCCACATTTGAGCCGCCAAAATTTAAACAGTGCCGAAGAGGTTGCATCGATGGTGTAGTTTCCGTCCCAGGCCAAGATGCCTTCGACGGCGGCCACAAAAGTTCGGTTATCTTTGTACTTTTTGCCGTGCTCTTTGAAGGCCTCTTTGAGTTCAGCTTGCCAGCGTGTTGCCAAGCGGTCGTAGATATCCAAGACGATGTTCATGGCATCTTCGAGCGTGATCGATCGGTCGGCTTCGAGCAGTTCAATGGTACGACGTCCACGAGGGTTGTTTTGATCCCAAGACACGTTGTAGATGTAGGGCGGATACTTTTCAGGAGTCAGCGGTGAGTCGACGATCATGTTCGCGGGACTGATATTGCAGTTCTGCATGTAACCTTTGGCAGGATTGATCAAGCAGACCAGATCGGACTGTGGATGGATTCCTTTCCATGCGGTCTTGCTGGTGGTTCCGTCGACAGGCCGGGTCCAATCGTAGCCTTCAGGCCGGATAGGTGTGGCACCGTTGCGAACATAAGAGATGTTCCCTTCGATATCTGCCGACATGACATTCTGTTCGTTGTATTGATGTTGGCTAAGCGCCTTGTTGAACTCATGAATGTCCTTGGCTTGGGCCATCGCATAGAACTGTTGGTAAAGTCCGGTTTGTTCGAGGTAGGGAGACGCGCCTACAAAAGCGATGCCGTTGGCAAGATCTGGCTCAGAGACCACTGGACCTAGATGCGTGTAGAGGGCCGTCTTTTCGATCGGCTCGCTATCCTTAACGGGAATCTTGAACTTCTCGATGCGGATCTTGCGCCATTGGTCATCGTAGAGGTACTCGGGGAGTGGATTGGCGCGGAACTTGATCTCGTAGACATCGGAGGTGTCTGGACCACCGGTCGTCAGTGCCCAACCGACATGTTGATTATGACCGATCGCGAGCATCGGCGAGCCGATGAGGTAGTAGCCGTTCATGTGGAGGTTGCCTCCATGGAAGCGAGCTTCGTAAAGAACTGCTAGTCCTTCCCAAGTCAGGTGAGGATCCGACAGTAGGATTGCAGACTTGTCGGCAGAGCGCTGTGGGGAGACAGCCCATTGGTTCGAACCCGCAGCGGGTTTGGGACGCACGGGAGCTTTGCCAAGATCATCTCGGATAGTTCCAAGAGGCCAGCGCAGGATCATTGCGCGTCCGACAGCAAGTGGATGCCAAGGCTCGATATCGATTGCAACGTTTGAGGCTTCTTGAGGATGCTCGGCGATATACGCTTTGATCCCTGCGGTGAAGGCTTCGAGGTTCTTGCGAACTTGCTCGGGTGCCGTCTTTAGGTATTGGGCATGAAGGGTATCGTTGTGGGCCAGTCGCATCATGTAGTCTTGTTCGAGGGCCGAGGGGCCTTCGACCTCTGCCATGCGTCCAATCCCGGTGCGGACAGCTAGATAGATATCTGCGAGCCGGTCTTCGGCTTGTGCGTATCCAAACGCATACATTGCAGCCGTTTCATCTTCGGAGACTACGTGAGGAACGCCCCAAGTATCACGGATCAATTGGGCCTCTTGGGCTTGGACACCACTTTCAAAGTAGCCAGCACTAAGCGTCAGGAGGGTCAGCGACAGAACCAACAGACGTGGCAATCGGATCACAGAATCGATACAGTCATGCATGATGGGTTCGAGATGCGGGAGCAAAAGAATGGGGAACAGGGGTCGTGACCTCCATTTATAATCGAACCGTTAAGAAACTGGCATGAGCCAGCGGCGCATTTCCTCAATCTTTGCTCGGCGGTTAAGATTTGGCGCATAGCCGAGACGATCTTTGGCAGCCGAGATGTCAAAGTAGTGATCTACGCCCAGTTGGAGTGCGACGAAACGAGTCATCGGGGGCTCTTTCGTTTTGCCCATCCATCCGTAGAGGGTTTCCAAGACTCGGCCGATTCGATAGGCGTTTTGGAGACTTATTGATCGACTGGGAGGTTTAAGGCCCGCACAGTCTAGGATAGTTGTAATCCAGTCCCAGCAGCGAACCGGTTGTCCGTCGGTGATGAAGTAGGCTCGGCCAGAGGCGTATGGATCACCCGCGAGCATCTTCTTGAGAGCAAGCACATGGGCTTGGGCAGCATGATCGACATGGACCGTATCGATCAGGTTTTGACCGGAGCCAACGCGGCGCAATCGGCCTTGTCGACAGCGCTCGATGACACGTGGGATGAGATGAGGGTCACCCACGCCCCAAATCAGATGCGGCCTGAGCGAACAAGTCGCGAAGCTTGTTGGATCATTGGCTTCAAGTACCCGTTGTTCGGCGATCGCCTTGGTGCGCGGGTAATCGCACAACCATTTGGTCGGATAGGGGACCTGCTCGTCGATTCCCGATTGGGGTTGTCCATCGAAGGTAACCGAGGGGGATGAGGTGTAAACAAAGGCTCGGATGCCGGCGGATTGAGAAATTTTAAGGAGCAGGTCGGTTGCATCGACATTGATCGATTGGTAGTCAGAGGTCTTGCCCCATACGCCTGCGATGGCTGCCGTGTGGATGACGGCGTCGACATCCTGCAAGGAAGCTTCGACGCTATGGGGATCGGTGATCGAACCTTGGATGCACTCAATACCGAGGTTTGCGAGTTTGGGATAGTTGCCTCGTGCTAAGCCTCGGACTCGGTAACCGCCTTGCGTCAGTTGTTGGCAGATGGCCGCTCCTAGGAACCCACCATAACCTGTAACGAGAATGCGAGGTGCCAAGATGGGTTTGCGAAGCGAGCGGAGGTTTCAAAGAAGGAGGGCTTAGAGTCCGAAGACCGACAGCAACCAGTTTAATCCATATTTATCCCAACGGTTGGACTGGTTTGGTTCTTGGGCCGCTTCTCCACGCACGGTTCGGATGATCTCGCGTCGTTCTTCTAACCAAGACCGAGAATCGCTTTTGGAGTCGACGGCCAAAGCTTGGCCTGCCGACTCTTCAAGTGCTCGATCGATGAGAGGTTCAAGCATCAGTTCTGGACTGGTCGCGTCGGAAGTATGATCCATAAATCGGATCAAAGTTCCGGGCTCGGGCAGTTGGTACTCGCGGTCTTCGCGACCCAGCGGGCGAGTCAGTTGAACCCGTTCCCACTGCGATTTTCGCCGACGAGGATCCAGAAGCCTGTAGGTTGCCAGAGCGATCTCAAGCCTCGAGCGATGGATCGTCTCGGGAGGATTAAACGCTTCGCGTTCTTGGACCAGGGTAGCCATCTTCTTGGCAGCTTCGAGAATGGCTTCTTCGCTGCTTTCGGCGGTTTGAAGCCCTAGGAACTTGAAGTAGACGCGGTTGGCCTTGCTCAGCGGTGATTTCGCAGCAAGCCGTCGCTGGGCATCGGAGTTCGGCTCGTTGTGAAAATGGGTAGACATGATCGGTTAAATCGACGGGTGAATAAAAACGGGCTTGAGACTGACAGGTAGTTGGGGGCCAGGGGTGCTTCCAACTGGTTTCCCGCAAGGTCTCTGGCGGGTTAACTCGAGTTGAGGATATCGTCAGGATCTTAGTCAGCCCGTTACGGCTGGCTAGGTCATTCTTGGAAAGAACCAGACAGGGCCAACCCCTCTTTGGTTCGGATCGAGCTAGAGCGAGAAACCCAACCCCAATGGGAGGCGTGCTGGGTGGTTTAAGTTCCCACAAGGTTTTCTGGGGAGAACGAAATATTTTTTTCCTGAATCTAAAGAGGGCCAGCATCGAAAAATTGCTAGCAATTCAAGAAAAAGGGGTGTTGTACGAGTATCTATCGAATTGGACATTTAGTCGCAGACACACCGCTGTGTCTCCGGCCTCGAATATTCACCGGAAGTCTCTCGAGGGGACTTGCAGGGGGCAAAGCGAGTCGGTTAGGTCATTCGATGACTGCGACGTTAGGATGGAATATGATTGGGCATCTACACTGCGAAGGCCATGACAACGATCTCGGATCGTTGACAATCAACGATCGCCAAACGGTAAATCAAAACTGAACAATTGGAAAACCGAAACCACGACAAAGAGAGGAGGTCCACGTGGACGGAAGAAAACCTACACAACCCAAATCATCGACTACAATTTTGTCACCGAGGACAATAGACTTTTTTCTGGTCGAGATATCGTCGACACTTGGAAGGACAAGCCTGTAAGCTATTCCGGAATACGTCCTTCCAACACGTCACCGATCGAGATTGAATATCTGAGGTCAGATCCCACGACGTCAAGAATTGCGATCAGCAATCGCAACTCTAGCGGATATTCTCTATCAGTCCTCTCGATGATCATCGCTGTAGTGCTCTTTGCGATCCCGTGCATCAATGCATTGCCGAAGATGCTTAGGTTGCTCACCTATGGATCGGTCTTTGCAATCGTTGGGCTCACGCCAATCGCGATGGGTGTGGCCGCTCCATATTTTATCTTTTCCCAATCAGCTGCGCAGGATAATCCTCCGAATGACCTAGACTTAGTGATTTGGCTAATTATTGGTTGTTCATCATTTTTGATCGCGTTGGGAGCAGTTCCGTTTTGGCTGGGTCTGTTTCTTATCACGCGATGTCGAATGCTGATCGACGACTATGAGGATCTATTGGACTTGCCAGGCATGCCAAGATTCGGCGATCGCATTACGATCATGCCTAGACATTTCTACTTCACAGACGCAGCAATCATCATCGACCATCAAAATCAAGCCGTAAGCTTCTACAATTGCCACGTTCGGAATGGATTTTTTCCTTGGCCTTTAGCGATCCATTCGTGCGACATTCGACGGCTGAAAATTGAAGAACGAAAGAGAGTATCTAAAGGCGTTGAGTTTCACGACACAATACTTGGCACATCGGTCGGCAAAACGACGCTTAGTATGAATGATCCTGCGGTGAACGATCTTTTACTATTGCTTAGGTATCATCATTGAATAACACGAAGTTTCCCAGGGGCGATGGCCTTGGCTATGGTGAATTTGGCCTTTGGCCAAATGAATTGCACCCGGCGCGACTGGCAACATAGGGTATGGTTTACTTCGTTGTATCGGGCCGTACTCGAGCGCTCGTAGATGATTTCGGAGAAATCATCTACGCTCTTCAACCGGTAAAATTCAGGGTCTGTCGCAAAGTGGTTCTCTAAGATAGCCCTTTTTGAGATTGCTCCAACGAGTATCGAGACGATAATGGCCAGTTGCCAACTTTTGAACCATTTCTCCCCGAACGACCTTTCTATATGCCTGTCATCCAAGCCTTCCGAGGCCTGCGTTATAACCTCGCTCAAGTGGGTTCGCTCTCCGAGTGCATCGCTCCACCTTACGATGTGATCGATGCAAAGCTTCAGCAACAACTCTACGACCTGTCCCCCTACAACTTCGTTCGCTTGGAATACCCCAAGACCGATCCAAACGAATCTCCTGGTGCAATCTACGAACGTGCCGGCCGCACCCTTCGCAGTTGGCTAAGCGAGAAAATCTTTCAACCCGAACCCGACCCAGCGATCTACGTCTATCACCAGCAATTCGAGTGGCTAGGCCAACACCTAGTCCGCCGCGGTTTGATGGCCAACGTCCGCCTCGAACGCTTCGGTGAAGGCAACATCTATCCGCACGAACACACCCACGCACAAGCCAAAGAGGATCGACTGCAAATGCTCCGCGCTTGCCGCGCGAACCTATCCCAAATCTTCGGCCTCTACCCTGACTCCAACAACGAGATCCAAGAGCTGCTCGAATCCAAGATCATGGGGGTGCTGGGTACCGAAGCCCTCGATCACCTAGGCGTGCGTCATACGATCTGGCCTATCAGCGATCTTAGTCTAATCCAGGAAGTCTCTGCGCTGATCGCGAACCTACCGATGTTCGTCGCCGATGGGCACCATCGCTACGAAACGGCTTGCAACTATCGAGACCAACTCGCCGCAGCAGGAACTCTGACCGACGAGCACCCTGCCAACTATGTTCTCACTGCACTCGTGAGCATGAGCGACCCAGGCTTGGTCGTTCTGCCAACGCATCGACTCATCCATGGCACCCCAAGATTCACGACCCAGCAGTTGCACGAAAAACTCGGTAAATACTTTGACTGTGAACTGGTCGCCAAAGGCCCCGAAAGTGCCGGAGCTGTTTGGGCAGAACTCGATCGCTTGGACGAACAACTGATTCTGGCTCTCTACTCGGCTGAGTCGAAAGAGTGGACAAGGATCAGCGCCAAAGAGGCCGCTATGGACCGAATGGCTCAGTTGGCTCCCGAACATTCCTCGGATTGGCGCGAACTTGGTGTCGCCGTCCTGCACACGCTGGTTCTTCAAGACGCGCTCGGCTTAAAGGATATGCCTAAACCGACCTATGTGCACCAAGTCCAAGAAGTCATCGACGGACTCTCTGGCCAAGGTAGTTGCCCACAGGATTATTCGCTCGCTGCGATGGTGATGCCTGCAAGCGTCGCTCAAATCGAAAACGTATCGATAGGCAATGAGCGCATGCCAGCCAAGAGCACTTATTTTTATCCTAAACTTGCCTCAGGTCTGGTCGTCAACTCGCTCGAGTGATTCGAGGAAAGGACAATAGAACTTATGGGACGGAAAGGGCTTTTATTTCTTAAGATTTCTTGTCTCATGGCACTCTTAACGATCGTCTGCTGCCCACATCCAATGGTCTTTGCGCAAATCGCAGATGAACGGCCTTGGGATGTGCCTCTGCTTGTCCAACCGCCCGAATCCCTCCAACCGCGACTTGGCCGCATTGCAAACATCTTGGTCGATCGATGTGTCGGATGTCATGATGCCCAGGACGCTCAAGGGGGGTATTCAATGACAACGCCAGCGATGATGCTTACGCCAGGCGAATCCAAACGCGTGGTCTTGGGCGCTGTGAGCGTCGACTCCGAAGGTCAGATCGTCGCCTTTCCAAACGGACTCGGCGAACTATGGGAACGTATCAGCACCAATGATCCCTCGCTGAGAATGCCCAAGGATTCCGATGCTCTGGATCCCGATCAAATCGAGGAGATTCGAAATTGGATTGTCACCGGTGCGAAGGTCGATGGCAGCATGGATGCCCCGATCGAGTCCTTTAGACCGCTGTTCATACCAAGCGAGCCGAAGATGGCTTCTTACCCTCGTCCGCACACTGTCCAATCGATCGCTCTAGATGCGACGAATAAAACTCTGTTCACGAGCGGGTACCACGAAGTCCTCCTTTGGCGATGGTCCGATAAGATCGAGTTGATTGGACGCATCGCAACACCCGGCCGATCGATCAGCGATCTGCACTGGGATCCGGTGCAATCGTGCTTGTGGATCGTCTCGGGCGAACCCGGGCGAATCGGATATGTCGAGTCGATCCCCTTTCGAGATTCCAAGCCTGATACGAATCCTAAAGCCAGACGCATTGCATGGATCAGTCGCGATACCCCTTTAGACATTAGCGTAAGTCCCAGCGGGGAGCTTGTTGCCATCGGCAATGCGGATGGAACCATCGTGGTGGTCGATACCTATAGCAACAGCGTGCGTTGGAAGACTCCGGCCCATGCGGCAGCAGTCACCAGCGTCGATTGGTCTCGCGATAGCAAGACACTTTTGTCGTCGTCTCGCGATCGTATGGCCAAATCGTTTCAAGCTCAAGACGGAACGATGCTTTCGAGTTTCGTCGACAACGAACGGACGGTCGCTTCGATCGTTGCTTTAACAAAGGGTGTAGTGGCGTTTGACGAAGCCGGAACGGTTCGGTTTTACCCAAACGCGACGACCCCCAACGCCCGAACCAAGTGGGGTGGATTCGCGCAACAGACGCATAAGCTGATCGCTTACAACGATGATTTCTTCGTCATCGATGCAGATCGAATCAAACACTTTCGAGTCAGGCGTGAAGAGATCGAGGTGCCCGAAGAACCAGACAAGGAAAAAAAGGACGACGATAAAAAGGAAGAGAAGAAGAAAAAGAAGAAGACCGAGTTTTATTTTGATGAGAAACCTGGAATCCGATTGACCGATCCACAGGATCCCGCGCGAAGGCTCTTGCCAATTAGCCTGCAAGGTTCCGTCTCGCAGATCAACGGCCAGCAGGAGCTCTGCATCGCCATCGGCTGCGCCGGTGGAGAGATGTTTTTGTGGAGTCCCTCGAACGATTCAATCATTTCGGCAAGCAACCGCCCCTGAGCTTGGCACTTCGCATGTTTGAGGCGATAATGGAGTCTGAAAGAACGCATTCACTGAGGAAAAAACGCAATGGCATTGGCTAGAATACTGACGGCAAAAGGGATCCAAGCTGCACGCGTGGATCTGGACAAAGGCACTTCAGCACTCGCGACTCCTTTGGATCTCAAGGTTGCAGGACTATCGAGTCTCTCGCAGCTGCTATCCCATCCAGACCTGGAGGAATTATCCACAACGCTTCCGGCAGATGGGCCGGGGATTCCACTCGATCAAGTCAATTGGCTACCACCGATCGACGATCAAGAAGTGTGGGCCGCCGGTGTGACCTATAAACGTTCTCAGACGGCACGAATGGAAGAGAGCGAAGCGGCAGCCAGTTGCTACGATCGCGTCTATACAGCCGCACGGCCTGAGATATTTTTCAAGGCGACTCCAGGTCGATGCAGTGGGCATCTGGGGATGCTCCGTATTCGCGAAGACGCGCATTGGAACGTTCCTGAACCTGAACTGGCTCTGGTGATCGCAAGCAGCGGCAAGATCGTCGGCTATACAATCGGGAACGATATGAGTAGCCGCGACATTGAAGGGGATAACCCTCTGTATTTGCCGCAGGCCAAGCTCTACAACCAATGCTGCGGACTTGGACCCTGGATCAGTCTTGCTAGCCAGATGCCAGAGCGACAAAGCATCGCGATCTCTCTAGCGATCCATCGCGATGATCAGATCGTCTTTGAAGGCAAGACATCTGTGGCGCAGATGGCTCGGCAATTCGAGGATCTCGTCAGTTGGCTCCTTAGAGACAACGACATGCATCAAGGTGCGTTTCTGCTTACTGGTACCGGGGTTGTGCCCGATAGCGATTTTACACTCAAGCGTGGCGATATTGTCGATATCACCATTAGCGGCATCGGAACCCTGACCAACACGATCGTCCAAGGATAACGTCAACATGACAACGACCAATACCACTGAGCCCATTCTAGTCGACGGCCAATGGGTCATCGAGAACGCATCGAAGACGTTTAGCTCCAAGGATCCATCCACCTCCGAGCAGATCGATCGTGTCTATCCAGTAAGTTCGTGGGAGACTTGTGATCGGGTCTTGGAAGCAGCCCATCGCGCTTTCGAAATCTCTCGAAACCTTGCACCGGCCAAGATCGCGGATTTTCTGGAAGACTATGCATCGAGGATCCAAGCCGATTCGCAGGAGTTGGTCGAGATTGCAAATCGCGAGACAGCCTTGCCCAAGTCTCCAAGGCTGGCCGATGTCGAATTGCCTAGGACGGTCAATCAACTAAGGCTTGCTGCAGAAGCGGCCCGCAATGAATCTTGGCGAATGCCGATCATCGATCGCAAAGCCAACATTCGGTCGTGTTACACGGCGCTCGGTCCCGTGGCGGTCTTTGGCCCCAACAATTTTCCATTCGCGTTTAACGGCATCTCCGGTGGTGACTTCGCCGCAGCCATCGCGGCAGGCAATCCGGTGATCGCCAAAGCCAACTCGTCCCATCCGGCTACAACCCAACGTTTTGGTCAGTTGGTTGCTCAAGCCATGCAAGCTACCGGGATGCCTAGTGGCCTGGTTCAATTGCTTTACCGAACATCGCACGAGGATGGCGAGCGGCTCGTGGCCGATCTGCGCCTGGCTGCCGTCGGCTATACAGGGGCAAGGGGTGCAGGCTTGCAACTCAAGGCCGTGGCTGATCGGGTCGGTAAGCCCTTCTATGCTGAACTATCGAGTGTCAATCCGGTCGTCTTTTTACCTGGTGCACTCCAAGAGCGGTGCGAGAAGCTTATCGATGAGTACGTCACAAGTGGGCTCATGGGCGCCGGTCAGTTTTGCACCAATCCTGGATTACTGCTGATGGTCAAAGGACCCAACACCGATGCGTTCATACAGGGTGTGGTATCCAAATACACTGCCGCACCGGCAGGCACGTTGCTATCAGATTCGGTCGAAAAATCGCTGGTCAAAAGCTTAGGCATTTTGAATCAAGCTGGAGCTAAGTGCCTCACTGGTGGTAGCAAATTGCCTGGAACACGCTGTGCGGTTTCAAATACTGTGCTGCAGATAACAGGCCAGCAGTTTCTCAGCGATCCGCATGTGTTCCAAACGGAGGCTTTTGGAAACGCTGTACTGATCACGGTGTGTAATTCGCTCGACGAGATTATTCACGTGATCGAATCTCTCGAAGGAAACCTGACGGGTTGTATTTACAGCGATACCCAAGGTGCCGACGACGGTGTTTATGCCGGAATTGCTGATGCATTGCAGCAAAAAGTCGGTAGGCTTCTTAACGACAAGATGCCTACAGGGGTGGCTGTCTCAGCGGCGATGAATCATGGTGGCCCGTATCCGGCCACGAGTCATCCCGGGTTTACAGCCGTGGGGATTCCTTCGAGCATGCTCCGATTTGGAAAACTCACTTGCTACGATGCGGTTCGCGAGAATCGCTTGCCGAGTGTCCTCAGGGATGCAAACCCGACGGGTAAAACGTATCGTTGCATCGACGGAGTATGGTCTCTTGATTGATAACAGTTCACTGGAATCCTAGTTATGAACCGACTTGTGGCTGTGCTCGCCGTAATTGCAATGATCTTTTTCGTTGGAGATCTTCAAGCCCAAGAGACCTCGATACGCAAACTCAAGTACAACGGTGGCGAGCTAGAGCTCCTGTTGAACTCCGAAACGCTTTCCCAAGTCGTCGCGATCAATAACCACGGATCGATCTTGGGAACGCGAGAGATTTCTGATAACAAGGCGGGGGTACTACGGTCGATCCCTTTCTATGTCGGCAAGCACGGTACCAAAGACATCCCGACCCCAGCGACCTTTTCGAACCTCGAACCTATTGCGATCAGTGATAGCGAGCTAGTTATCGCTTATGCAACCCGTCCGCCTGGAAGCAAAGAGGGCTCTTTAGGAGGGGTCGTTTGGAATGCCAAAGACGATTCCTTGGTTGTCTTGCCCAAGGCGCCTGGCGATATTATCAATCAGCCACAAGCGATCAGTGCAGATGGGAAACGGGTCACTGGGTACTCCACTGGGCCGGATCGATTGCGACCTGTTCTTTGGCAGTGGCAGGAGGATTCGCAAAACTGGACGGTTACAGTTCTATCGACCGAGTTCGAGAACAACCCTTACTTGATGTCTGGTGCATTGATGATCTCGCCCGATGGGAAGCAGATTGCTGGCAGTTGTACCGAGGCATTCATGCCCGATGGGACGGTCGATAGCGCTTTGTATCGATGGACGGAATCGAAACCAGGAACCTGGGATCGCAAAAAACTATCGCGAGAACAACTCTATCTTCGAGGGATCAACGATCAAGGTGAGATGGCCGGATCGATCCGTGGCAAGACCGGTGAAAGGCAGCCATGTTATGTTTCACCGCAGGGAGAATTTCAGATCCTCAAACTGCTTCCAGGCGACGTCTCTGGAGAGGCCAAAGGGATTAACAGTTCGTCGATGATCATCGGTTTCTCGGACGATCCACCAGGAGGGGACGGAGGCCCGGAACCATGTTTTTGGAGCAAGGACAAAGCAGTCCACAAATTGGCACCGAGCGACTCTTGGTATGGGATCATCCAAGGGATCAATCAGGAGGGCCAAATGGCGGGTTTTATAGAGGACTCCCAAACGGGCGCTTCGCTTGCTTTTCGGACTTTGAAATAGTCTATGGTCGGTTGGCTTTGTTTTCGATAGCAAGTCGCACTAGGATGCAGCTTCCATCATCGATCACATTCAGGCCAGATTCTCGAGCCTGTTTGCTTGATTGGAAGTCTTCAGCGCCAGGTTGCATCCAGAGGTTCTTGACACCTGCTCGGATCGCTTGCTCCACGACCAAGCGTGTTACATGTGGAGGTGTAACGATCGAGAGCGATTCGGGGACCTCGGGTAGACTAGCGATTGAGTCGTAGGCTTGAATACCTTCAATCTGCGTAGCGTTGGGATTGAGGGGATAGACCTTACGGCCCGAGGCGATCAAAGCTCTTAAAATACGATTGCCGTATTTGTCAGGATCGCGCGAGGCCCCGGCCAAAGCAAAGGACTTGGCCGCAAGAAAGTTATCGAGTGGATCCATGGTTTTGTGACTTAGGGTTGATCAGACTTAAAGACTGCAACGACCTGGGAACCTCTCATCAAGTCCAATCGATCCCCTTCGACATGGAAAGCCGTGCATCGATACGTGGTCGATTCGCACTGGATTATCAGGAAACGCTTCATCGAGATCATCGCGATTCAGGAGTCTGCCGTCGGGCATAACTGTGTCATCGTATCCGTATCCGATGATAAGTTCGCCCTTTGGAATTTGTCTTGCCGATGCATACTGCTTGAGGGTTTCGAGGATGCTAGGGACATCTTTACCTGGCCCCGACGGAGGAGCGTAGAGCTTGCACTGATTGGCTACCAAGAGCGAATTGATGTAGTGACTGTGAGCATCGATAAATCCGGGCAAGAGCATTTTGCCACCTAGATCGATGAGTTTCGTCTCGCTTCCTCGGAGTTTCAACGCTTCATCGAGAGTGCCGGCAAAGGTGATTTTTCCATCGGTAACGGTTAGGGCCTCGACGTAGTTCGGTTGGCTACCGGCCATAGTCAGGATGGGACCAGCGTGGTAGATCGTATTGGGGGGCTGGGCCTGGATGTTCGCTTGACACCAAAAAACGCAGGTTGCCAATACAGTTCGGTGCAAGAATCGGATCATAAACTCGAAAGATTGGTGTGCGGGAAAAGTTGGGGAAATTCCTTGAATGGGCATTCTACCGCAGAGCCGCCGGTATCAGGAGTCGCCTGACTAAAAGCCGGTTCCCTCAAAGGTTTACAGAAACCTAAGCATTAGACAAGATTTGGGGACAACTTGCGAATAATTAACAATCGCTAATCATGCTCTGAACCGTCGGTTTTCGTTGCCGTAAGCTAACGCAGAGGGTGGGATTAAAACCTTTAATTTTACGACATCGATAGTTTAATAACTCTAAACCTTTAGGTGAACAAATGGACTGGCTCAACTACCATCACTTGCTGAATTTTTGGATGGTTGCCCGGGAAGGAAGTGTTCAGCGGGCCAGCGAAATGCTAAGCGTAACGCCAGCGAGTGTCAGCGTGCAGGTGCGGCAGTTGGAAAGGTCTCTCGGGGTACAGCTTTTTGCCAAACAGGGTCGAGGTTTGGTGTTGACCGAGATGGGTCGAGAGGTGCTTGAATACGCAGAAGAGATTTTCAGCACTGGCCGAGAGTTGCTCGACATGGTCAAGGGTAAGCCCATTGGCAGGCCATTGGAATTGCGTGTTGGAATCCGTGATGTGATGCCCAAGCTGGTAGCTTATCAATTGCTCCAACCGGCAATCGCCGGCGATGAATCGATGCGACTTATCTGCCACGAGGGAAAGATGGCTGACTTGATAGCCGATCTTGCGATTCATAAGCTCGATGTGGTTCTCTCGGATACCGCACTTGATCCGCTCTACAGGGTACAAGCTCACTCGTACAAGCTTGGGAGTTCCGAGGTCAGCATTGTGGGCATTCCGGATTTGGTCAAGCGTCATCGTAGCGGATTCCCGAACTCACTCCATGGCGCTCCATTTTTGCTACCAACGAAAGAGACGGTGCTAAGGCGACAACTAGAGCGATGGTTTACAGAGACC
Organism: Pirellula sp.; assembly: GCA_040381975.1. Classification (GTDB taxonomy): domain Bacteria; phylum Planctomycetota; class Planctomycetia; order Pirellulales; family Pirellulaceae; genus JBKCUI01. The sequence goes on along the minus strand of JBEIGI010000006.1, from coordinate 78,205 downwards.
GAAATTGTTCCGATGATTCGAGGTGAGTTTGCCGATAGTGCGATGCTAAAAATCGCCGGACGCAATGGACTCGGACTCTTTGCCGTACCTTCGATTGTCGAAGAGGAGATCAGAAAACTCTATGGGCTTATCTCCATCGGACGCATTGATGGGATCCAAGAACAGTTCTTTGCCGTTTCGATCGAGCGTAGGATCAAGCACCCGGGGGTGCTTGCGATCTGCAAGGCAAAGGATCATTGATGATCAACGCAGAATCGGCAACGCAATGCGGCTAGGAAAGTTCGGACCGCGAAGCAAACTGTGGATGGCGCTCTGAAAGTCTTCTTCTTTGGCCAAGAAGATATTGTCTACATACTTTTGCGGATTGCGGTCAATAAACGGAAACCAACTGCTCTGAACTTGGATCAAGATCCGATGGCCAGGCTGAAATGTGTGAAAAACATCACTCAGTTCAAAACTTACCCGCGTCGCCTCTCCGGGCACCATCGGCTTGGGCTCCTGGAATCCGTCCCGAAATCGTCCACGAATCACGCCGGCTCGTACAAGCTCTTGCCTTCCGGAATTGATGTTCTCGCGCAAATCCCGATTCCGCCCTGTCGATCCGAGAACACCAGGATACTCATCGACGATCTTCACAACCCAATCGGCATCGCTTTGAGTCGAAGTAACCCAAAGCTCGACAGGAATTGGGCCTGCTAAAGTCACGGAGTCCTTGAGCACCTCACTGCGATAAACCAAAACATCTGGACGCCAACTCGCAAAACGCTGATCCTCGGTGACATAATCCCTGGCCCAGTTGTTGGTGATCTCCATCGTGTAGGGAACTGGTTTGCGAGGATCGCTCGGATAACTATCTGCACCCTTGGTCAGCTTTGCCGCGTCGGTCGTTAGCATGCCATCTTGGCCAAAGTAGTAACTGGTCGATACGACCTCGGCAGGTGGCCAAGTGGCAAACTGTCTCCATCGGTTGGCACCGGTTTCGAAAGCTGTCATCTCAGGCATGTACCCATTGCCAACCCCACGCAAGTGGTGCTCGAAAAAAGGCAACAAGACGTTCTGCTGATACCACAGTGATGTTGGAAATCCAAACTCAGCTTGCCCAAGTTTGGATCCATCATCACCAGCCCATTGGCCGTGATACCAAGGTCCCATGACCAAACCGTTTGAGATTCCTGGGTTCTGTTTCTCAATAGCGTCGTAGGTCGCCAACGGGCCATAGAGATCCTCCGTGTCATACCATCCACCGACGGTCAATACCGCCGCCTTGATGTTCTTCAGATGAGGCAGAATATTTCGGGCTTGCCAAAAGGCGTCGTAGTTTGGATGCGCTTCAATGTCGTTCCAAAAACCGATCTCATCTTTGAAGTACCGAGCGTCGACATTGCTCAGTGGTCCCAAGTCCAAATAGAACTGATAACCATCGCGTGTGGGAAACTGAAATCCACTAGCCGATTCGGTCGTCGGTACCGGTCTTGCTTTCCCAAACGACGAAAAGAAACTAAAACCCATCGGCAATACAAAAGCTCCATTGCGATGGAAGTCATCAAAGAACCAATCGGCGATCGGAGCCTGAGGCGATACGGCCTTGAGTGCCGGATGCGAATCGATCGCGCCTGCTGAAGTATAAAAACCTGGGTACGAAATTCCCCATTGGCCGACGTGTCCGTTGTTTCCTGGCAGCGACTTGACCAAGTACTCGATCGTGTCGTAAGTGTCGGTGCTCTCGTCGATACCGCCAATCGATCCGGCCACCTTGGGTACATGAGGTCGCATATTGACAAACTCGCCACCACTCATGTACCGACCTCGCACGTCTTGAAAAACAAAGATGTATCGGTTTCTCTCAAACTCGGGACTTGGGCCAAGTCGAGTTTTATAGGAGCTCAAACCATAAGGCCCGACGCTATAGGGTGTGCGGCTCAGCAGGATAGGATATTTTTTAGAAGGGTCAGGATCGTTCGGAGCGTAGATGCTGGTAAAAAGCTCGACTCCATCACGCATCCGGATCCGAACCTCGGACTTCGTGTAGTTGGCTCGGATGTACTCGGCCCTTGGATCGGTCTGCGGTTTGTTGTCCAATTGGGCCCTGGACTGTCCATCGAGCAATACTACCGAGAAAACACACGCCCAAATCGCGACAAGACAAGTGGCTCGAAAGTGCCGGTATAGATTACACTGCTTGCTCGATATCATTGCAAACTTGGCTTTCATTCAAAGGGTTATTGCAGCCTCAGGGATCTACCCCCCGAAAGGCTCAGAGGATTTTAGATTCTAATCGATACGATGAAGTCTCGACCCACGAAAGCCAAACGAACTCTCGCTGATTTTATTCGCGGAAACCCCGTCGATAACTCCGAAGATTTCGCCGAATTGTCGCTCGATGAGCCTGCGGCAGTGCCAAGCCAGCCTCCGCAAAGCGAAACCAAAAAGCCCGCGAAAAAGAAGAAGTCTCCGCCCAAATCAACCAAGCCAACCAAAACCGGATTGGCTCCAAAAGAACCTCCCTCCCAAGCCCCTAGTCCAACGCCTGCCGGCGACGAGCAGCTTCCGACACTTGCCAACCCTGCACCCGCATTTCTCGATGCGATTGCCGACCTCGCGGACTTTCGAAACTGTCTTGACCGTTGGGTCAAGCAAGAGACGTTCTACTGGGATGGAGCATGGCTCGGTGCGGTCGGTCCCCTGGCCTGCAGTGCGCAAAGAATCCTCAAGCGGCCTTTGCTGATCCTCGTAGCCCACCATCAGGACGCCGAGACACTAGCTCGCGATATCGAGTTCTTTCACGACAACAGCTGCCTTGTTTTTCCCCCAGCCTCCGAAGATCCTCAGGAGGACTCGCTGCAACAACAGGAAGTCATCCAACGTTTGCAAGTTCTAGCCGAGATCCAGCGCCAATCCTCAGGCTCGCACAGCGCGCCTCCGATCGTGATCACGACTCTCCATGCCCTCATGGGCAGCGTCCCGAGTCCCGATCAACTTCGCAACGACCGACGGGTTTTGCAAGTCGGTAAGACCGTCGATCTTGCCGAGCTTAAGCAATGGCTAGCGGCATCGGGCTACAAGGTAACGACCGCAGTGCAGTTGGCCGGTGAGTTCACCGCACGCGGCGGGATCCTCGATGTGTTTCCACCCGATGCACCTGAACCTTATCGCATCGAGTTCTTTGATAACGAGATCGAATCGATCCGTTCGTTTGATACCGTTTCGCAGCGATCGATCCAGCGTCTCGATCGAGTCGATCTGCTTGCGGCAAGCGATGCGACTCGCGAGGAAGCGATCCTGCTGGACTACTGCAATGAAGACTGGATGGTCTTGTTCAGCGAACCAACTGCAGGACTTCACCATGCAGCCGCCTTTCGCGCAAGAATCCCTTTTCCAGAGCGATTTCGAGATCCGATCGAAGTCTATCAGCAGTTGCAAAAATATCCGTTTGCTCAAATCGGCCAACTCGCTGCCGAAGGTTACGCCGCAGACTTAGTCCGCATCCCGATCAGCGACGTACAACGCATCGGAGGGGAACTCGATAACATCCCTAAGGAGATCGACGCATGCTTGGGTCCCGATCGCCGCGCAGTGATCGTCTGCATCAACGACGGCGAACTGGCCCGGATGAAAGAGATCGTCGAGACTTGCCAAGCGGCCCAATCAGGTCGGGTTGTTCTGGTCGTGGGACTCCTGAGCAGCGGGTTTGAAATCCCCAACGGGGCGTTTGTCCTGACGGTCAATCAAATCCTCCGCCGCGCGATGCTCAAGCGATCGAGTCGCAAGCATGCATCCCGAGCCATCGACACTTTTTTGGACCTCAAGCCTGGGGATTTGGTCGTCCACCTCTCGCACGGCATAGCGATCTATCTGGGGATGGAGATCATCAGCAAAGAGGGCCAAAAGGTCGAGCACTTGATGCTCGAGTTCGACGCAGGAACCAAACTGTATGTACCAACCGCCAATATCGATCTTGTCCAGCGATATATCGGCGGCACCAAGACTCGACCGAAATTGGCAAAGATCGGCGGCCAAGCTTGGGCGCGTCAAAAGCAAGCAGCCCAAAGTGCCGTGCAAGACATGGCTGCCGAACTTCTAGAACTCCAGGCCCAACGACGCGCCCTGACAGGCATCTGCTTTAAACCCGACTCGATCTGGCAAAAGCAATTCGAAGCCTCGTTCCCTTACGAAGAAACACCCGATCAATTGACGGCCATCGAGGCGACCAAGAAGGACATGATCTCGACGCGTCCCATGGAACGACTGATCTGCGGTGATGTGGGATTCGGAAAAACCGAAGTCGCCATGCGGGCCGCGTTCAAGGCCGTCGAGAGTGGTTACCAAGTTGCCGTCCTCGTGCCGACGACCGTCCTTGCCGAGCAGCACTTCAAAACGTTCAGAAAACGGATGGCTGAGTTCCCATTCGAAATCGCCAAGCTCAGTCGCTTTGAAACCAACGCCGAGCAAAACGAAACCTTGAACAAGCTCGCCAAAGGGCAAATCGATATCGTCATCGGAACCCATCGCATCGCGTCCTCGGACGTCAAGTACTTTAACCTCGGTCTGCTGGTCATCGACGAAGAGCAAAAGTTTGGAGTCGAACTCAAAGAACGTCTTAAGAAGACCGCAAGCAAGGTCGATGTGCTGACCCTCTCGGCCACCCCGATCCCACGAACCTTGCATATGTCACTTGTGGGTATTCGAGATATCTCGAACCTCGAAACACCACCAGAGGATCGCATGTCGATCGAAACCCGCGTGGTTCGATGGAACGACGCGATGATCCGCAATGCGATTCTGCGCGAACTCAATCGCGATGGACAAATCTACTTCGTCCATAATCGAATCGAAGACATGCACAGCGTGGCGGCAAGGCTACAGCGGATTGCACCCGAAGCCCGCATCGTGATCGGACACGGTCAAATGGCCGAAAATGGACTCGAACAAGTCATGCTCGACTTCATCGAACATCGTGCCGATATTCTCTTGTCAACCACGATTATCGAAAGCGGCTTGGACATCTCGAATGCCAACACGATGTTCATCGACGAAGCCGATCGTTATGGCTTATCCGAGTTGCATCAGTTGCGAGGACGCGTCGGTCGGTACCGAAACCAAGCCCACTGCTATTTGCTCGTCGATCGCAACAAACACCTCAACCCCGATGCGGCCCGTAGGCTCCATGCGATCGAAGAGTTCTCGCAACTCGGAGCCGGTTTTGGAATCGCCATGCGAGACCTAGAAATCCGTGGCGCAGGCAACTTGTTAGGAACACAGCAAAGCGGCCATATCGCCGCCGTTGGATACGAACTTTACTGTCAACTGCTCGACCAAGCCGTCCGGCAGATGACCAAGTCCCCGCTGAAACTCAGTCTCGATGTCGATATCCAATTGCCCGTCGAAGCCTATCTGCCTCCCGAATACATTCAGGACATGCGGCACAAAATAGACGTTTACCGCCGCATCAGCCGCCTGCAGGATATCCAGGCAATCAGCCAAATGCGACAAGAGCTCGAAGACCGATTCGGACAAATCCCACGGCCCGTCGAACGCCTCTTAGAAATCGCCCAACTCAAAATGGATGCAACCCTCTGGTCGATCAAATCCATCGAGGTCCAACACCATTACCTGTGCTTTACCTACAGCGATCATCGCCGAATCTCCCAATTGGCCCAAAAACATGCTGGTAAACTCAGGCTCGTCGAACGAGACATGCAGGCCTTTTGGTCTTTGGCCCAAGCCACACGAGGCGAACCAAGTGAACCAAACGTGGCCGAATTGCTAGCGAAAATCGATTTGCTAGCAGTCCTTCAGACGATCTTGCACTGGTAGACCCGAATCATCTACCCTTGGGCGACCCTTACCGTCGGGTAAGCGTGTTTTGAACAAGGTTTTATCGGGATGGGATCGCGGATGCTCCATTCGCAAATGGATCGTACAAACAGATATCTTCGATACTCGGTGATTCGATACGCTACAGCATCGCTGTGGCTTGGTTTGCTCATCGCGACAAGCGGTTTGTGTTGGGCTCAGGTCGAGACGGCATCGGCAAACGAACCGATTGAAAACTTACGCCCTTCAGGCCCTGGAGAGTTGTTTGCCGCAAGTTCCATCGTGGCCGTGGTGGGCGAAGAGCGGGTGCTTGTAGGTGATCTTTTTCCGGCTGAAAAAGTCACCGTCGAAATGCTCAACAACCCTGAGTTCCAATTGCACTTGCGCAAATCCCTTAAAATGTCGATCCAGCAAAAGTGCTTGGCCCAGTACTTCGTCAATTCGCAGGCAACGGGCAAGCCCAAGAAAGAGCGGGACGATATCCGCTCAAAGATGATGTCCAAAACCGCTGAGATCTTTAGAACCAAGGTGCTACCCGAGCAAGTCAAGAAGGCAAAGCTCGAAACCGAAGCCGAGTTTATCGAACTGCTCGAATCCCAAGGTACATCGCTTGCTTCGATGATGCGATCTTTCGCAGAACAGGTATGGGCCGATCAAGCACTCCGGGAGGGTGTCAAGGAGAAGCCGACCGTATTCCTCGATGAGATGCAAGATTACTACGACAAACATCCCGATCAGTGGCAGCGTCCATCGCGCGCTAGGTTCCGGATCATGTCGGCGGTCTTTAGCAAGTACCCCGATCGTCAGTCGGCTTATCAAGCCATCGCTGAGATGTGGAATCAAGTCTACTTTGGTGGTGCCCCATTCGAAGCTGTTGCGAAAAAACTCTCGACAGGTTTCTCTGCCGACGAAGGAGGCAACTTCGATTGGACCCGACAAGGAGCGCTCAAGAGCAAACCGATCGACGAAGTCGTCTTCTCGATCCCAGTTCGAGCCTTGAGCCAAGTCATCGAAGACACCGAAGGCTTCCATGTTGTCGAAGTCCTCGAGCGCCAAAACGCTTATCAAATGACCTTTCCTCAGGCGCAAGGCGAGATCAAAGAGTCGATCCTAAAGACGAAAAGAACCCTGCAGGAAAACGAATACAAAAAGAAGATTCAAGACCTAACGCCGATCTGGACTCGCTGGCCTGAAGATATCCCAGGCTCTAGGGATCTAAGCGAGATTCTGTAGACGGATCGGACGGATCGGACAGATCAGCGAACTTTCTTACTAGCTCCGGCGGCGATGGGATCGACGATCGGTGGCAAACTCGGTTGCACCTTCTCCTTCGAATCCGAGACGGCAATCGCTAGCCAGCCTTGCTCCATTTGAAGCTGGGAAACTTGCATCCCTTGAGCAAGCGGATTGCTGATCAACGATTCAGCAACCATCGGAATAGCCGAATTGCCCGCGAACACCTTGGTGAAGATCGCTCGGATCGGAAAGCGATCCTTGGATCCCAAGCGATGTCCATCGACACTGATCAGCGGATCCCGCTCCAGCGAGGCTCGCAAACCTGCGACGGTCGGGATGTACGAAGTGCGAACCGTGAAGTTCTTCAGTTGGATTCGATCTGGTTGTTCGAGCGAAGCGATCCGAAGCGTCAGCCACATTCGTCCCTCAGCAAATTCGATCGTCATCGGATGGACATCCATAAACCGGATCATCACATCTTCCGGGGTATCCTCAGGCAACGCGAAAGGTGGTTGCTGAAGTATCTGAGCGATCTTGTCGGCAAGTTGGCGAATGGTCCAGTCGCGGTCGGTCGGAATCGCTTGAGCGATCAAATTGTTGATCGCTGATTGATGCAACTGTACCGACAACAAGCTCTCCGTAGGTGCCAGGGGTCTTGGTGTAAAGGCTGCGATTTGATTGACTCCAGCGACGCGATATCTTGCAACCAACCTCGAATCGGTCGACTGCATATCGAGAATCATCGGCTGAAGATCCAACGAATGGAGGGGGCCGATAAGCCGCTTGTCGAACTGCTCTTGTGCCCGATCGATGTTGGTTTGAAGTTGCTTGTTGAACTCATCGTCGGTCTGTTTGGCGATCATCCGCTGAGAGATGCGTTTGGCGATCGGCTTTTTCTCATTGAACTCTTGCTTGGCGACGTAACGCACCATATCACCGATGATCGGCATTTGATCCCAGTTGGTCGAGAACTTGCGAAGTGACTCTTGTGATTGCACATTGGCAGGTTGACCGTTGATCGAGAGCGACGCCGGATCGATCCGGATCTCTCGAACCGATTGCACCTTGGCGTTGCTCGAATTGTAGAAGGTCGCACCGCTTCGACTGCTACGTGTATTGGATTGGATGTTGCCATCGAGATTCAAGGCGACTTTCCATCCGCTTGTGTCGGGCAGGAAGTCGACTTGTAGATTCGTCTGAATCTTGCTGGCACCTTGTGTGTCGGCACCCAAAATTCGCTGCTGAACCGGTCGTGTAGAGACTTGATCTTTGGGCATAAGTCGATTGACGAAATCCTCGGACACACTCAAGCGAATATTCGAATTGCGGTACTGCTGATTCAAAGCGTTGGCGATGGCATACTGAGTCTGGGAATCAGCAAATCTCAGAGACTGGATCGCTTGAGCTACGTCCTCACAGTTTCGATGCACCGAGCTTTCCTCAATCGATTCGATGTCGAGCAAAAGCTTGCGGTAATCGACCGGGATGACCGTCAAGGGACGCACATCTTCGGCCAATGTTTGTATTTCACGGCTCGCGAGAACTTTCTTTTGTTCATCGCTCACGCGGCTAAAGGTCAATCGACCGAGGAACTCTTGGGCTACCTGAATCTGTTGTTCTTGATTCGCAAGGCTTCCGCTTGCGAGTTTTTCGATTTGGTCAAGCATCAAAAATTCAGACCAATTCGCGGAATCCGCAGTTGCTTCAAGGGCGCTGCGAACCATTTCGAGGTCCTCAGCAAGCTTGCTGTAATCGAGTTCGGAGCGACGCAGCGATACAAATTTCTCGGAATCTGAGACCGCTGTGTCCAAGCCGATGCATTGGTAGACGCGATCCCAGACAATCGCACGACGCTGGATCCCGTGGGCAACTTGCGACACGCAGAACGCTTGGGACGTCGCGTTCTCTAAATTCGCCTCTGCCCACGCAAAACCTTGTGCGGCCAGCTCCCTAGCTTTTCCTAATAGTTCGCTTGATCGATCCGATTGGATCGGCACTTGCGAAAGGGATTCGAAGAGTTGGCTTACTTCGGAAGACCAACCGTCCAAACCATCGAAGCTTGTGGTTTTCGATGTTTCAGTAAGGTTGTTTGATTGGGTTAGCAAACTCGATGCCAAAGGCCAATTGCGATTGCTCACCGTTGCCGCAGGTAATTGACGACGTTGGAACAACGGGTCGCTACGCGAAGCGATCGAAGCCGAGTCTTGCTGACTCGATGAAATTGTCGCCGAGACAGTGGCGCTGGAAACCGTCCCACTTGAATTCGATGCCGCCTTGGCTGCAAGCAACGACGATGCGCTCGTGGACTCGAATGGATTGGTAAACTCGCGAGCCAAGGGGGCCGTGATCCGAACCGAACTCGTCGGCTCGATCATCGCCAAGGCGCTCGGTGAGGGAGACCGAAAGGTGCTCAGTTCCGAGCGAACGATAAGCTCCCGATCGGAGTTATTCTCAGAGGCAATCGGTTCAGAGACTATTTTCGGCTTGGACACCGGCGTGTCGACCGTTTCAACCACCAGGGTCCGCTCTGGGAACTTGACCCTTTTGGACTTCGATCCAACAAGATCTTGTCCGAAGAGGACCAAGACCGACGCAACGAGGGTTGCCAAGAGTGCAAAGACCCACCCACTGACACCCTTTTTAGACCGCATCGTCATCCGTGAATCCCCTGGGACGGCTCAAATGCCGTGGCCTCCAAACCGACACCTCCACTACTGGTGTCGCGGAGCGTTTGATTTCGTCCCTCGTCGTTAGGTTTTCGACCTTCTGCCCCTCTGCCATGAAAACACTCTGACCCGAATTCGCCCAGTATTCCCAAACAGGCTACCCCCCTGTAACGCCTGGATAAAATAGGAGGACTCTTTGATTTGCTAGCATACAATCGATGTCGTTTTGGCTATGATGGATGGCCCTGCCGTTATCGCCCAACCGAGCACTGGATCAACACCGTTCTATTTGAGTCACTAATAATGAAGTTCCCTACCATGGGCATGCTCTTGGGCATGCATTCTGCGCGGTTACTGGGTCTGGCCCTGGGCTCTGTTTTGATTGCAAACAGCATCCAAGCGACCCTCGGACAATCGACCGCTTCTGGATCCGCCAGCCAAACGAAAGGGCCCCATGCCGTGCAGATCGAGGATATGTTCAAGTATCTGCGGTATGCCGAGCCGCAACTGAGCCCCGATGGCAAATCGTTGGTCTATCAAGCGACCAAGTTCACAGACCCTGCGAAAAACGCCAAGTCGACGAACCTCTACCGAGTCGATCTAGAAAGCGGTGCGACCCAACAGGTCACGACATCGGCCAAGTCCGATACGCACGCAAGGTTTTCACCGGACGGGAAACGGCTGCTCTTTGAATCGACGCGCGATGGCTCGCCTCAGTTGTATATCCTCGATTCCTCCTCGTTTGCTGAAGCCAAACAACTGACCCGTATCTCGACAGGAGCATCGACAGGCATCTGGTCTCCTGATGGCAAACGGGTTGCATTCGTATCGACGATCCGTCCTGAATTCAGCGATCTGCCTTTTGATCAGTCGGATGCCAAGAATAAAGAAGCCGACGACCATGCTGCCTCAAGTCCGGTCAAGGCCAAGATTTTCACACGGCTTTTCTATCGGCATTGGGATTCCTACGTCGAGGACAAGCGTCAGCACTTGTTCGTGATCAATGCCGATGGAACGGATTGCCGCGATGTGACTCCTGGGGATCGGGATGCGTATCCTACGAGCATGACCTTCAGCGCGGGTGATGACTTTTGTTTTTCCCCGGATGGTCGATACCTCATCATCACTGCAGTCCCGTCCCAAGCGGAAAGCTGGTCGACCAACTACGATCTTTGCCGAATCGATTTGAGCAATCCATCGAGCACATGGGAAAGCTTAACGGCCAAGAACCTCGCCGCCGATTGCAATCCCAAGTTCAGTCCCAACGGAAAGCGGATGGCTTATCGAGCCCAAGCTCGCGCGGGTTATGAAGCCGACAAGTGGAATTTGATGGTTGTCGATTGCAAGCCTGATGGGAGTTGGTCTGGAGAGCCAAAAGTATGGACCGCCGACATCGATCGTTCGGTCAGCGACTACAGTTGGCTTAGCGATGAGAGCATCGCGTTTGTTGCCGAGCAAAACGGTGCGACTGCCTTGTTTACCGTCGATGGCAAAGCAGCGCCCAAGCAAGTTTCTTTGCGTTTTGCAGATGAGCTAGGTGGAGCGAGCCGAGCCGGCCAGATTACTGCCATGCACCCTGCTGCGGAGCATGTGGTCTTTGCCCGAGCGACGATGAATGGTCCTGCGGAACTTTATGTGGGCAAGAAATCGGAGCTGGGAACTTCACCACTGAAGAAGATCACCCAGGGCAATGACGCAATTGCAGCAAGTTTGATCAGGACGGCCCCCGAGTCGGTAACGGTCGATGTCGAGGGGGATATTCCGATGCAAATGTGGATACTCAAGCCGCCTGGTTTCGATCCTGCGAAAAAATGGCCCGTGGCTTATTTGATCCACGGTGGACCGCAAGGAGCTTGGGAAGACGGCTGGAGCTTTCGTTGGAACCCGCAGTTGTGGGCTGGCCAAGGCTATGTCGTGGTTCTTCCGAACCCTCGAGGCTCGACCGGTTTTGGTCAGAAGTTCTGCGATGAAATCAGCGGTGACTGGGGTGGCGAGTGCTATCGAGACCTCGTCGCGGGTTTGGAGACGGTTAAGAAACTCCCCTATGTCGATCCTTCGCGAATCGCTTCGGCCGGAGCTAGCTTCGGAGGGTACATGCAAGATTGGTTTGCTGTCAACGAGATTGCAAAAGACTTCCGATGCTTGATCAGCCACTGCAGCGTCTACAACTTCGAGAGCATGTGGGGTACGACCGACGAGCTATGGTTTGACGAGTTCGAGCATGGCGGCTTACCTTGGGAGATCCCAGGTAAGTATCGAGAGTTCAGCCCGCACACTCTGGCGGGGAATCTGGGCAAATACAAAACACCGATGCTGGTGATTCACAACGATTTGGATTTCAGGTGTCCGATCGGCCAAGGGCATGAGCTATTTCAAGCGTTGCAGCGACAAGGGGTACCGAGCCGCTTTGTGAATTTCCCAGACGAAGGCCACTGGGTGAGCAAGTCAGCGAACAGTATCGCTTGGCACAATGAAGTGTTCGCTTGGTTGAAAAAATATTGTCCGCCGGATGGTCGCTGATATGGGTTCTGGTTTCGTGAGTACGGAATACAAGTCCGGTTTAGGTCTGCATTGGAAGATCCTCATCGGGATGGCCATCGGTGCGATTACCGGCATCGTTTGCAATTTGGTCGTCGCGGGCCAAGGCCCCGAAGCGGTTAAAAACCTCAAGTGGGTTGCTGAGACCTTTACGGCCCCGATCGGGAACCTCTTCCTGCGATTGATTTTCATGGTCGTCGTGCCGTTGGTCTTTTGCGCATTGACCCTTGGGGTTGCCGAGATCGGAGACGTGCGGAAACTCGGTCAGCTCGGCATGCGAACACTGGTCATGACATTGATCTTTTCGACCGCCTCGGTGCTGATCGGTTTGACGTTGGCCAATGCGATCAAGCCCGGTAATTTGATATCTCCTGAGAATCAAGAACTGCTCAAGCAGCAGTATGCCAAGAAAGCCAGCGAGAGTATCGAATCGGCAAGTAAGGCCAAATCGATCACCGATACGATCTTGGACATCATCCCGAAGAACCCGCTTCAGGAAGCCGTCGGTGCCCTCGATGGTTCCTCACCAGGCAGTGGGATGCTGGGTGTGATGTTCTTTTCCCTTTGCTTTGGGATCGCATTGACGATGATCCCTGCTGAGCGATCCGCCCCGGTGCTTGAAGTGCTCAAGGGAGTGTATGAGGCGGTGATGGTGATCATCTCGGCGGCGATGAAATTCGCACCGATAGGGGTAGCTGCGTTGGTATTCTCGATCTCTGCGGTTCTTGGAATGCAGTTCTTCGTCGCCCTTTCGGGCTATGTAGTGGCTGTTTTAGCTGGACTTGGAATCCACATGTTTGTGGTCTACTCGTTGGCAGTTTGGCTGATTGCTAAACGATCGCCGCTGCAGTTTTTTAGAGACATCATCGAAGTGATTTTGACGGCGTTTGCCACATCGAGCTCCAATGCGACGCTTCCGACATCGCTTAGGGTTGCCGAGAAAAATTTAGGTTTGAATCCCAAGGTAAGTCGGTTTGTACTCACGATCGGTTCGACGGCCAATCAGAACGGAACAGCGCTTTACGAAGGGATGACCGTGTTGTTCTTGGCCCAAGTCTTTGGCCATAATTTAGATTTAGCCCAGCAGTTCAAGGTCGTGCTCTTGAGTGTTCTAGCCGGGATTGGTACCGCTGGGGTTCCTGGAGGATCGTTACCCTTGGTGGTACTGGTCTTGCAGACGATCGATGTGCCCGCTGAAGGGATCGGCATCATTATGGGAGTTGACCGTCTATTGGATATGTCGCGAACGACGGTTAACGTTGTCGGCGATATCGCAATCGCGACTTGTGTCGACGACCAAGCTGCCCGGTGAGTCGAAAAACGCTTCGGCATGCGTACCGGAACAGCCTTTACTTCTTCTTCGGATCAAGATTCGCATCGAGTTGTTCTTGGGTGACTTTCGAGGCGACTCCATCGGCGGGAATTTCTGCTTTCGCCAACCACAGACAAGCATTGAGGATCAACTTGCGGAATGAATCGTTTCCCCAGTTATCATGAAAGTGCCCGCCGGTGAAACCAAAACCACGTCCTGAGTCAGGACGTTCGACCGTCCAAAGCATGGCTTCAGCCCGTCCCTTGTTGGATTGAATGTGGCTATAAGGTCCGGGGGGATATACATAAGGTCCATTGCGGACTGCGTCAGAGGGAGCGGCCACCAAGATCGGTACGAACTTGCCACTGTCGCTTTGGGCTGGGCTAGCACCGGGAATGTCGTTGACAAAGCGCATGTTGAAGTACCATTCGTCTTTGACCGAGAAGGGTTTCACACCGCGTGTGATAGGATGTTCAGGCAGCTGGTTGAATTCTGGTGACCAGATGGGGTTGCATGAAAACATGTGCTCGTAATGGCCACCGATCCACTTTTTGAACTCTTTGCCAGCTTGATCCGGAACGATTTCAACCGCATAGTGCATGCACCCGATGCCGACACCTTTGGCGGCAAGTTCGTCGATCTTTTTTAAACGTCGTCCAGATTCTCCGACAGCTTCATGACCTCCACCCCCATCCATGTAGAAGACGATCGCATCGGCTCGATCGAGAATCGACTCATCCTTGGGCCATCCGTTTAACGAGATGTCGACTTTGAGCGGTAGACCGCTTTCGTTTAAGCATCCAGAGAGCAGTTGGACACCGGCATTGAATTCATGCATGCGAGGTGGGTGAGAGGGCTTGCCCGCGACCAGGACGATTCGTTTAGGTTCGTCGGCCAGGGTGGTCTTCGAGAGGCTTGGAGCGATCGATGCAGCGATGCTAGCCAGGAGCAGGATCGAGGTCTGAATGGTTTTCTTCATGGCGGGGAGGGCTTGGAGAATGAGGAGCGGGATTTGGGGAGCGGTGAGGATTTTAGCAAGATTTCCGTTAGCTAGCATACCAACAAGATTTCAAAAATTTTTGTTTTGGTTGGAGTCAGTGACCAGAGGTGTCACTGGGCTCGTGCAAACTGGGAGCATTGAGTTCGTGGAAGTCACGAAGAGAGGACCGAGGCACCCAGGGAGGATAAGATGCTTGCATTAAGTCGAAAAATTGGAGAGCGGATACGGATTGGCGATGACATTGTCATTGAGGTTCGGGGGATTTTTAACAACCGAGTGGTTTTAGCGGTGAGTGCACCTGATGAGGTGGTCATTGACCGCCAGGAGGTCCATGAGCGGAGGGATAAGAAGCCGGATTGGAAGAGGCGCCGTAGGGTTCCAAAAGGGCGGGGAACTCGGGACGGTTTGAAGCGAGTCGTGCGGGAGATGGATGTCAGCTATGCTCATCGAGCATTATCTTTCGAGAGCCGTGAGCATCCGGTCGAAACGTTATCTTCGAGCCTATAAGGCTGCTGTTTGTTAAACGATTATCCTCAATCGTTTCCTGGTGTCACCTGCGACACCAGGGCTATTGAGCTGCGTGCTTCTTGGGCTTGTAAATCTCGGTTGCCGTTCCGAAATGGACTTCGCCTGCATTCATGAGCGTCTCACTCAATGTCGGATGCGGATGGATCGATTCGGTCAAATCTCGTACCTCACATCCCATCTCGATGGCAAGCACCGCTTCTGCGATCAACTCCCCTGCTCCCGATCCGACAATGCCACAACCGAGCACCCGATGGGTCTTGGGATCGACCAACCACTTGGTCAACCCATCGGTACATCCTAAAGCCTGCGCTCGGCCACTTGCAGCCCACGGATAGACCTCGATGTCTACCTCGATTCCTTCCTTCTTGGCTTTGTCCTCCGTCAGGCCAGCCCACGCGATCTCTGGATCGGTAAAGACCACCGCAGGGATCGCTTGCTTGTCAAACGAGACATTGCGCCCAAGGATGACCTCGATGGCCACCTTGGCCTCATGACTGGCTTTATGTGCCAACATCGGTTCCCCAGCGATATCCCCAATGGCAAAGATGTGTGGATCGGCCGTTCGCTGCTGCTTGTCGCATACCACAAACCCCTTCGGATTGACTTGAACATGGGTGTTCTCTAAACCAATTCCATGGCTGGCTGGGCGACGCCCGACGCTCACGAGAACTCGATCAAATCGCTCATGCCCAAACTTGCCCGGCCCCTCGAAAGTCACTTCGACTTGGTTATCAACCTCGGCCACCGAGCCAACCTTGGTGCTTAAAAAGATGCGATTGTCAAAAAGCTGTTTCAGTCGTCTTTGCAATGGTGCAACTAAGTCACGATCAGCGCCGGGCAATAGTGTATCGGTCCACTCGACGACGCTTACTTGCGAGCCAAGATGTGCATAGACAGTTCCCATTTCAAGGCCGATGTATCCACCACCGATGACAAGCAACTTGCCGGGTATGTCGGCCAACTTCAGCGCCCCGGTCGAGTCCATCACTCGCTCCGAGCCGATCTGAAAATTCTGTGGCATCGCTGGGATACTGCCCGTGGCAAGCACGCAATAATCGAACGTCAACTTGCCACCCTCAGGGATGCTCGGATCGGAGCCCTCGAGGATGAGCGTTGTGGAGTTCTCGAATCGACCCCGTGCGCGGATGACTTGCACGTTGCGACGCTTGGCCAGTTGTGCCAGTCCCCCTGTTAGGGTGTCGATGACTTTTTCTTTCCGAGCCCTTACCTTGTTGATGTCTACCCTGGGAGAGCCGAACTCTACACCCCAACCGTTGGTAAGCTGGTGCGCCTCTTCAATCACCTTCGCGACATGAAGCAGTGCCTTGCTAGGAATGCAACCCCTTAACAGGCATGTCCCGCCGAGCTTAGGCTCGGCCTCGACGATGACAACTTGCTGACCTTCATCGGACGCAAGGAAAGCCGCCGCGTATCCGCCAGGACCACCACCTAGGACGACGATTGGAACGTGCATTTGAAATCAGATAAGAGGGTTTGAAAGGGGGGATTAATGAACGAGGCTCAGTTCGACGAATCGAACGAGCCTCGTAGATTCACTCTCAAGATTATAATCGGGAGGAAACCCAATCGGTGGTTAACGCGACAGGAATTCGACCACGATATTGGCATTCACCGGCAACGAAATGTCGCTTGGTCCGGGAGTACCCAACATCGTTGCTCTGAGCCCTTCGGTATCGAGAGCCACCCACTCCAGCGGAGCTGGTGGATTGTTGGCGATGATCCCTCGATAAAGGTTTCGAACCGCTTCGCTACTTCGGATCTCGATCACATCTCCTGGTCTCAAAGAGAACGATGGGCTAGTTACCTTGACCCCGTTGACTTTGAAGTGACCGTGAACGATCCCCTGGCGTGCTTGCGGACGAGTCTTTGCCAGCCCAAGACGGCGGACGACGTTGTCCAATCGTCGTTCGCACATGAGCAAAAGCGTCTCGCCGGTGTTACCCTTCTTGCGAACCGCATCATCGAAGTAACGGCGAAGCTGTCGCTCGCCGAGCCCGTAGTAGTATTTGATCTTTTGTTTTTCGGCCAAGGCTGTGCCGTAGTTGCCTGATCGGCGGCTACGGGGGTGCATACCTGGCGGGTTGTCTTTCCGCTTTTCAAACGCGCGGACGCAACCTGCGCTCTCGTAGAGCAGCGCGCCAAAGCGTCGGTTGACGCGGGCTTTGGGTCCTGTGTATCGCGACATGCGAAGTTCCTACAAAATAGGAGGGCTCAGTCGGCACTCTTTGCTACGCCGCAAAGGTCTGCTGGCCAGGGGATCTTGGTAAGTAGTGCTTGAGTCCTGCGAAAATTTGCAACTTGCTATCCCGAGCCAATCCCTCAGGATCGCTCGGTAAGTCAGCGTGCAAATAGGTATGCAGGATCTGCATGCAAGGGATCAAAGCATCGCGATGGTAAACCGCGATCGAAAATCACCGAGGGGCGAGCCCTCAAAGTCAATACACTGCGAACTACTTAAGTTCGACAGTCGCACCGGCTTCGGTGAGTTCCTTCTTGATCTTCTCAGCATCGTCCTTGGAGACTTGCTCTTTGATCTTCGAAGGAACACCTTCGACCAATTTCTTGGCATCGATCAAGGACAAGCCGGTCAAGTTCTTGACTACCTTAACGACGTCGAGCTTCTTATCCCCGAAGGAGGTCAGAACAACATCGAATTCGGTCTTCTCCACCACAGCGGCAGCACCACCGCCACCGTCGGCTGGAGCAGCCATGACAACAGCGCCACCAGCGGCAGCTTCGATGCCATGGACATCCTTTAGGTAATCGCTGAGTTCCTTGGCTTGCTTGAGCGTCAGACCAACGATCTTTTCGCCTAGGTTCTTGATATCTTCCGCGTAAGCGGTTGCTGACTCGGACATTCTAACATTCCTCTATAGTAAAAACGGACAAACGAATTGTTTAGGGAACCGACACACGCCGAAGGCTCCCTGCTCCAGGTCTTGCGACCGGGATTGTTTTCTTAGCCCTCGGAACCCTCGGAGCCCTCGGGGGCTTCTCGGTCTTCGATCATCTTCTTGACCTGACCGGCGATCTTTCGAGCAGGGCCGACGAGTTGACCCGAAAGGGTGCTTCCTGGTGAGAGAATCTGACCCAAAAGCATTGCAATCTGCTCTTGGCGATTCGGCCACTTGGCAACCTTCTTGACCATTGCGGCATCCATGGCTTCTCCATCCATGACGCCGCCTTTGATCTCAAGCTTTGGGAAAGCTCCAGAATCAACAAGCTTGGTAACGGACTTGACCAAGGAGACGAAATCTTCGCCACCCCAGATCACCGCGAGACTACCGGTCTGATCATCGAACGCAGGACGCAAGGAACTGCCTTCGGTCGCCATAGAAGCAAGCGTTCGCTTGACAACCATCAAGCTCAAGCCTTGATCCCGGAGAGCTTTGCGGATCGCATAGTTTTCGTTGCCGGTCATTCCAACGATGTTGGCGACCATTGCATCGTTGACGCCATCGAGGCGGCCAGAGATATCGCGCGAGATTAGTCTCTTTACAAATTTGCTCATGTGCTCACCATTCCTTAAGCCGACACGCGGACGCTAGGGGTCATCGTTGCGCAGATCGCGATCGACTTGATGTAAGTACCTTTGACCGAGTTGGGTTTGATCGATTGCACATAGGAGATGAATGCTCCGATGTTCTCGACTAGTTTGTTTGCATCGAAACTCATCTTGCCAACGACCGCGTGGACGTTTGAGCCTTTGTCGTTTCGAAACTCGACCTTACCCGCTTTGTATTCTTTAACGACCCGGGAGACGTCATTCGTTACCGTGCCAGCACGAGGCGAGGGCATCAAACCTCGTGGACCAAGGAGTTTACCGAGCGGTCCGACGATCCCCATCATGTCTGGGGACGCGATACAGACATCGAAATCGAGCCAACCGTCTTTGATCCGTTTGGACAAATCATCCGAACCGACTGCATCTGCACCGGCTTGCTCGGCTTCCTTTGCCAGGTCGCCTTTCGCAAAGACGATGACTCGTTGGGTTTTTCCGATACCATGTGGAAGAACCAAAGAGCCGCGAACGATTTGATCGTTCTGAGCCGGATCGATCCCGAGATTGATATGAATCTCGACGGTTTGATCGAACTTGCGTCCGCTGAATTGCTTGAGCACATCAACGGCTTGTTGCAAAGGCATGGGATTCTTTCCCGGAGCCTTCGCAAGCATGGATTTCATTGCTTTTGTTGGTTTGACCATTTGAAAGTTCCCTTGGACTTAGCCTTGTACGATCTCGATTCCCATGCTTCTTGCTGTCCCTTCGATCATGCGACGAGCATGTTCAAGATCGCGGGCATTGAGGTCCGCCATTTTTTTATTGCAGATATCATCGACCTGAGCGCGAGTCACCTTACCGACCTTGGTCTTGTGCGGTTCACCCGAGCCACTTGCGATCCCAGCAGCCATCTTCAGGAGGGCCGACGCTGGAGGACTTTTGGTGATGAACTCGAAGCTTCGATCCGAGTAGACGGTGACGACCACCGGAATCGGCGTGCCGTTGAACTCTTTGGTTCGTTCGTTGAATTGCGAGACGAACTGACCGAGATTAATACCAAACTTGCCCAACGACGTTCCGACCGGAGGAGCTGGAGTCGCTTTGCCTCCCGGCACTTGAAATGCCGCCTTGCCTGTGACTTGTTTAGCCATGTTTGAAAAAACCTAAATGACAAATTCCAAACGACAGACGAATTAGTGCTACGAGCATTTCTGCCCAAGCACCGTCTCGCCAGGACTTACAACGACTCGATCTGCCAGTGATCTAGCTCGACCGGTGTGCTTCGCCCGAAAATGTTAATAATGACCGTGACCCTACCGTTGGCTTCGTCAATGCGATCGACATCGCCTTCGAGACTTTGGAAGTTTCCTTCCTTGACTCGTACGCGATCGCCTGAACGAAACGGTATCGAGGTCTTTGGTCCTTGTTCTTGATCCACATCAGGATGCGCAAGCTTGATGATTCGCTCTGCATCCTCATCAGTCATCGGCGTGGGTTTACCATACGTTCCTGTGAAATCGCCGATGCCCGGTGTCTCTCGCACAAGGAACCAAGTGTCATCATTAATGATCATTTGGATCATCAGATATCCCGGGTAAAGCTTCTGCTTTTTAATGCGCTTCTTGCCGTCCCGGGAAAAAACCACGACATCTTCGGTCGGAACTAGAATCTCGCCGAAGTATTCTTTTAGACTCGACAACTTGATCCTCTTCTCGAGCGCCTCGCGGATGGTATCCTCGCGATTAAACGCGACTTTGAGGATATACCAACGCGGTGCCGGAGCGAGCCCGTCAGTTGTCGTATTGTTCGTGGAATTGTTCACTCGATAACCTAGCGCCAGTACACGCGAATCATCAACCGACCCCTCATGGAATCGCCGATCAATCTCCTGGCTGTTGGCCGACCTGACTCTTATCAAGCCGACGCTACCATAAAAACTAACTCACCCCTAACGCGTCAAACAACAGTTGCCAAATTGCGTCGTAGCAGAAAAGCAACAGTGCTAGGAATGCCATGGTGAATATAACAACCATCGAGGCCCTGTAAAGCTCATTTTTCTTGGGCCACGAAACCTTTCCCATCTCTGCCTCAACGGCGATCAAAAAATCGGCAAAACGGGGCCAATTGATCAACCTGTACCCTAGCCACATCCCTAGAGCCGTCAGCCCACCGGGTAGCCAGTAGCGAGCAGAACTCCAAAGTGGGTTTGCCTGGGCAGAACCGCTCGGAGCGACCCAAGCCCCCATGGCTTCAAAAAGCTGCCAACCACCCAACCAGCATGCTAGCCAAATGGCCAAGCAGGTCACTTGCCTTACAAGCCTGCCTTGCTTGACCTTGTACCGCGAGCCGTTGAACAACTCGCTTATGAAAGATCGGTTGAGAGAATCGTCTGTAATCGTTGCCATGCTTGGAGCAATCATCTCCTGGAAGTAACAGGGGCGGCAGGAATCGAACCCGCAACCCCCGGTTTTGGAAACCGGTGCTCTGCCAATTGAGCTACACCCCTTTACGACAAGTCGCGGGCAACATCCCGCGACTGTCCCGAATCATCAATCTGCCGGCGTTGATTACTCAACGATCTTGGTCACAACACCCGAACCGACAGTCTTGCCACCTTCGCGGATAGCAAAGCGAACACCTTCGTCGATCGCAACGGTCTTTTGCAGTGTTACGACCAAGCGAACGTTGTCGCCAGGCATGCACATTTCTGCACCGATCAAATCGGCAGTTCCGGTAACGTCGGTTGTTCGGAAGTAGAACTGTGGTCGGTATCCACTGAAGAACGGGGTGTGACGCCCACCTTCGTCTTTGCTCAAGCAATAGACTTCGGCTTCGAACTTCAAGTGTGGGGTGATGCTGTTTGGCTTGGCCAAAACCTGACCACGCTCGATGTCATCGCGTGCAACACCGCGGAGCAAGCAACCGACGTTGTCGCCCGCACGACCTTCCTTCATTTCCTTGCGGAACTGCTCGACACCGGTTACGGTCGTCTTGCGCTTTTCCTTGGTCAAGCCGATGATCTCGACTTCTTCACCAACCTTGACCATACCGCGCTCGATACGACCGGTGGCTACTGTTCCGCGACCTTCGATGCTGAAGACGTCTTCGATAGCCATCAAGAATGGCTTGTCTTCTTCGCGGGTTGGTTGTGGGATGAACGAATCGACGGCAGCGAGCAGATCCGAGATGCACTTCGAAGCAACTGGATCGGCTGGCTTGTCGTAAGCAGCCTTGGCATTGCCGCGGATGATCGGGGTTTCTTCGCCTGGGAAGCCGTACTTGGAGAGCAACTCTCTGATTTCCAATTCGACCAACTCCAAGAGTTCTTCGTCGTCGACCAAATCGCATTTGTTGAGGAACACGACGATCGCTGGAACGTCCACCTGACGAGCCAACAGAACGTGCTCTTTGGTCTGTGGCATTGGGCCGTCGGCAGCGCTTACCACCAGAATCGCGCCGTCCATCTGGGCAGCACCGGTGATCATGTTCTTGATAAAGTCAGCGTGACCAGGGCAGTCGATGTGTGCGTAGTGACGGTTCTCCGTCTCGTACTCCACGTGCGAAGCGGCGATCGTCACCGTCTTGGTCGCATCCCGAACTGTACCACCCTTGGCGATATCCGCATACGTCTTGGGAGTCGCCAGCCCCTTGGCTGCCTGCACCGCCAGCAATGCACCGGTGGTGGTTGTCTTGCCGTGGTCGATGTGTCCAATCGTTCCAACGTTGCAGTGGGGTTTCTTGCGTTCAAATACCTCTTTGGCCATTTTTTTCCACAACACCTAAATTAAAAAACCCAGAAATCTGTCGCTCTGAAGCCGACTACTACTCGTACGCTGTCTCCTGACCCAGATGCCCCATCAACGCTTTCTCTCCCGAAGCATTTCTTGCGAAAAACTCCTAGAAAATCAACATTTCTCGGAACAACTCTCCTAACCGAAGTCCAAAAGCATAAGCAAATCCTATAAACATGCAATGCTTAAATCGGATCTACCTCCTTGGCATTCGCTGAGCTAAAGCTGCTGATGGGACTTGAACCCATGACCTCTTCCTTACCAAGGAAGTGCTCTACCACTGAGCTACAGCAGCACCGTCAGGAGAGCGGGTGAAGGGAATCGAACCCTCGTATTCAGCTTGGAAGGCTGCTGCTCTACCATTGAGCTACACCCGCAGTGTTTTCTTCCGGTTACGTGTAAAGCCCGAGCTTTACACACAACTTTTCGACTTTGCTACCGCTCCATTTTACAAAAGCGACAAGCCATGGGAGGTGTAGGATTCGAACCTACGTAGGCATAGCCAACGGATTTACAGTCCGTCCCCTTTAACCGCTCGGGCAACCTCCCCCCGATTTGACTCAAGCCATTTTCGGCCATCTACCCCCGACTTGTGCAACCGGCCTAGCCAACAATCCAAGACTTTTCGCAAGGATTTTGACCAGCACCAATCCAACAGAGCCGGCGATGGGACTCGAACCCGCAACCTGCTGATTACAAATCAGCTGCTCTGCCAATTGAGCTACGCCGGCATCATCTGCTGTTGGGTTTCCATCTTCCGAGTCGCACTAGTGTACAAATCGGCACTGTCCCCGCAAGGCGAATTTTCCCAGGGTTTTCGTGGTTCGAGGGATTTCGAGGTCAGACACGGCCAGCCGGCCCAGAGTTCGCCTCCGGCGAGCCTTTCTCTAACTAACGCTTCTGGTTGAGAATCAGCCCGAGTATCTCGGCCCGGGAGGATAGATTCTCTCGGAAAACACCTCGCATGGCACTGGTCGTACAAGACGCACCAGTCTTGCTAATTCCACGCATCGACATGCAAGAGTGGGATGACTCGATCAGGACAACCACCCCGCGAGCCCCGAGCTCCTGTTCGACCATGTTGGCAATCGTCTCGGTCATCCGCTCTTGAACCTGCGGACGCCTTGCTACCTCATCGACCACGCGAGCCAATTTGCTAAGCCCCACGACTTTGCCATTGGGCAAATACCCCACATGCGCTTTGCCCGTAAATGGCAATAAATGATGCTCGCACATGCTGTGGAATTCAATGTCCTTGACCAACACAATCTCGTCGTAATTCTCAGTGAATACTCGCTTGAGGTGAACTCGAGGATCCTTGTGCAATCCCGAGAAAATCTCAGCATACATCCGCGCGACACGAGCCGGTGTTTCAAGCAACCCCTCACGGTCTGGATCCTCCCCAACAGCAATGAGAATCTCTCGTACCGCTTTCTCAATACGAGCATGATCAACCTTTGTAGTGCCGCCTTGGTTCTTGCTTGTCACAGACTTGTTTCGCTTGCTGTTTTTTTCTGCCCGACTGGCAACCTCATTGGTTGCACTTGCCAAGCTACGTGTGATTCTCTTACCAGTAATCATAATCGAACTTTCCAAATATCTCGATTCGAGAATTGTCAGTTTGCCTGCAACGTTCCTTGCAGTGGCCTCAAGCGGGGCAAGCTCAAGCGGGTGTTCCGAAACCCACGGAATATAGCGGCTTGCCAAGCCCAATCCCCTTGCAAGGCACAAGTGGACTGTGCCTGCAGCACGACAAAATCGAATTTATCGAAAGTCCCTTAAAAATTGGTCGAATCGACTTTGCTAGCTGCGTCCCTGCAGGAACTCCTGCGGGTATACTCGAACACTCGCACAATCCAAGCTGTTTTCCGAGTCATTCTTCTTAAACTATGAGCACCCAAGAGCCATCGGGGGGCGTGAGCCTCCGGGACTTCCAAGCCTTGATCCACAAGATGTACTACGAGAAGGATCTTCAACGCGGCATCCCAGGAACCTTCATGTGGCTCATGGAAGAAATCGGTGAACTGGCCTCGGCCCTTCAAACCGGAACCGACCGCGAGAACCTTGAAGAAGAATTCGCGGACGTGCTTGCCTGGCTTACCACCATCGCCAACGTGGCACAAATCGATCTTGCCCAAGCCATCACGAAGAAGTACGGACAAGGTTGTCCAGGTTGCAAACTCTTTGTCTGCACATGTGCACTTGAAGAAAAGCCCTAACAGGAAAAACAAACCTCATGATCGATGTCTCTGCCGTCAACCAATTTCACACTTCAAGTGTCGCTCGGTG
The DNA here is from genome assembly GCA_040381975.1 of Pirellula sp. Classification (GTDB taxonomy): domain Bacteria; phylum Planctomycetota; class Planctomycetia; order Pirellulales; family Pirellulaceae; genus JBKCUI01. Next base: position 53,508 of record JBEIGI010000006.1, on the reverse strand, counting down.
GCACCGCGAGCCTCTGGATCAACCCTACGGTGATCCGCTCGTCGCCGTCGAAACCGCAGGTGATCCTCTTGCAATCATCTGCCAGCAACACCAGTTCAATTACTTGTTATGGCACGAAGAAGACATCGCTCGCTCGGTGGATGTCTCGGATGCTCAAATCGCGCAAGTCAAACGCAACATCGATAAATACAATCAAGCTCGCAACGACTGGATTGAAAAGGTCGATGATTGGATCACTACCGATCTTGGCCGCAAAAACATCGAGCCGTCCTCACAAGCCAAACTCAATACCGAAACACCCGGCTCGGCGATCGATCGCCTTTCGATCATGTCGCTTCGCATCTATCACCTCGAAGAACAACTCGAACGCACCGATATCGATCAAGCTCACATCGACAAAGTCTCACATCGATTGGCCGTCTGCCGTCTGCAATTTGCAGATCTCTCCAACTCGCTCCAAGAACTCCTCGCGGATATCTACTCGGGTCACAAACGCCACAAAACCTACCGGCAAATGAAAATGTACAACGACCCAAGCCTCAATCCCTACTTGTACAATCGCCAAGCCAAAGCAACCTAAGTTCACAAGGTCTACTCTATGGAACGTCTTATCCCTGTCCTAGGTCTATGCGTCCTATTGGGCATCGCGTGGTTACTCAGTTCCGATCGCCGCCGGATCTCTCCACGAATTGTCATCGGTGGACTCCTGATGCAATTTGTATTGGCTCTGGTAGTGCTGCGTTCGGATCTTGGGCACTCGGTCTTCAAAACCATCGGTAACCTGTTTACCAATCTGCTCGATTGTGTTGACCAAGGTGCAGGATTCGTCTTTGGCAACAACGAAGTATCAACCCCCGGTGGCAACACCGCTGCCTACAAAGTCCACTTCGTGGCCTTCAAAGTCCTCCCGACAATCATCTTCTTCTCGTCACTGATGTCGATTCTCTATTACATCGGCGTGATGCAAAAACTCGTCGGTGCGATCTCCTTCGTGATGCAGAAAACTCTCGGTACAAGCGGTGCCGAGACGCTTTCGACTGCAGGGAATATTTTTGTCGGGCAAACCGAAGCTCCCTTGCTCGTGAAACCTTATTTGAACACCATGACTCGATCCGAACTCATGGCCGTTATGGTCGGTGGTTTTGCCACCATCGCCGGTGGCGTTATGGCCGCCTATGTCGGGATGGGGATCAGCCCCGTTCACTTGCTCACAGCCAGTTTGATGTCGGCCCCGGCCGCACTGGTCATCGCCAAAATCATGCAGCCAGAAGTCGACCAACCTCTGACACTCGGCAAAGTCGAGATGACCCCACCGATGGAAGCCACCAATGTAATCGATGCCGCAGCAAGAGGCGCCAGCGATGGAATGCAACTAGCCCTCAACGTCGGAGCCATGCTCATCGCATTCCTGGGACTGATCTATATGCTCGATACGACCCTGGCTACGCTTACCGAGTGGATCACTTTCAAAGCGACCGGAACGAGCTACCGATTAACCTTCACACAAATCATCGGATGGATCTCGCGACCCTTTGCTATGCTCATGGGGATCGAAAGCAAGGACATTCCCTACGCGAGCCAAGTCCTTGGAACTCGCATCGTAGGAAACGAATTCATCGCCTACCTGCAACTCGATCCGAAAATCAATCCCGATCTATCTATTTCCGAACGCACCAAAACGATCCTTACCTACGCCCTGTGCGGCTTTGCAAACGTCGGCTCGATCGGTATCCAACTCGGTGGACTCGGACCGCTTGCTCCCGACCGCCGCGCAGATCTTGTCCGACTCGGTGTCCGGGCCATGATCGGCGGATTGCTCGCCTGCTATATGACCGCATGCTTGGCATCCATCTTGATCCCCTAAACTTCAGCGACTCGGGACCTGTCGATGACCAAACGAAATGACCAGCAAGTCTTGGAGTACTTGGAACAAGCTCGGCAGGTGGCCGCGCGAGCTTACTGCCCCTACAGCAAATTCACCGTCGGTTGCGTACTGGTCGATACCCAAGGCCGCGTCTTTGAAGGTTGCAACGTCGAGAACGCTTCGTACTCGGTAACCCTCTGCGCCGAACGCACTGCGGGCTCGCAAGCGATCGCACAAGGATCACGAACTTGGGATGCGATCTACATCGTATCGCCAACGCGAGTGAGTCCCTGCGGCACCTGCCGACAGTTTCTCTTTGAATTGGCCCCACAACTGAAAATTTATCTTGGCGATCTGCAGTCCAAAGAGTTCATCGGGCCCGTTGCCATCGGAGATTTGCTTCCGATGGCAATGAATCTTCAGCAGACCAAGCTACCGCATGCTTAAGCCTGAGTTTCGTATCCCTTGCGGCTCTCACGACCAAGGAACGAGTTGGCTTGATCATCTCCGACAATCACTCGCTTGTCGGCATCCCAAGCCACCGCGCGGCCTAGTCGCATCGCAATGTTCGAAAGGTGACAGATCTCAAGCATCCGATTGTGAGTCCATACGTCCGAAATCGGTTGCTTGCGAGTCTTCATCGCAGCCGTGAAGTTCTCGGTGTGATTCTCACTGACTTTACCACCATAAATCTCTTCGATCGCTCCATCAGGTAGTGGCTTCTCTTTGAGCTCTTCGACCGGCTTGCCCGTGATCTTGCCTCGGTTGACGAAGAATCGGCCTTCGGTTCCCTCGAATAAAATACCGTTATCGCCTTCGCTGGTGATGACCAGCAGGACATCGTTAGGCATCGCCGCATGGATCTCAAAGTTCGTCGCAGCATTGTACTGATCCGATACCAGAGGATGACCATCTTTGTACTCCACCGGCAGTTTGTAACTGACCGGTGTGACCTTGCTAGGCCCTGTTTGGCTAGCACCCATAGCCCAACAAGCGATATCGACGTGGTGGGCACCCCAGTCGGTCAGCTTGCCACCAGAGTACTCGTGCCAGTTGCGGAACGAATAATGTCCATTGCTATAGAGTGGTACACCACCACCATAACCCTTGCGCATCTCGGGAAGTGCGCGGTAAGGAACCTTGGGTGCTGGCCCGAGCCAAAAATCATAGTCGAGCCCTTCGGGCACAGCCGCCTCTGGAATCACCGGCGAGGCTTCCATTGCATCGATCCCGCATGTAACCTTTTTAACTTTGCCGATCCGACCATGCTTGACCAAAGCAACAGCAGTTAAGAATTGGTTGTTGAACTCGGTTCGCTGCATCGTACCGACTTGGAAGACCCGACCGGTCTCCTTAACAACCTTCTCGATCAACTTGCCTTCGTTGATAGTGAGTGTCAGGGGCTTCTCGCAGTAGACATCTTTGCCGGCTCGCATCGCCTCGATACAAATCTTTGTGTGCCAGTGATCCGGAGTGGCAATCATCACCGCATCGATGTCCTTGCGATCGAGGATCTTGCGATAGTCCTTGTAAGCATCCGGCTTTTTGCCTTGAGCCTTCTCGACCTTGCCAACGTTCTCTTCCAAAACCTTCGAGTCCACATCGGCAAGGGCCGCAAAGTTCGCGAACTTAAAGGACTTGCTGGTAATCGCCCAACCTTGATTCCTAAGTCCGATGGTGGCAAACACGGGCCGATCGTTGGGTGACTGATAACCGGATGCTCGAAACGGCGAGCAAGCGACCACCGAAGCGCCTGCAACGCCCATCAAGAAATGCCGACGTGAATTGGATTGCGAGTGACTCATCGATCATTCTCCAAAATGCTTAATCGAGTAACAAGAAGGTAGAGGACTCAGGCGGAGCTCAAGAAAGAATAACACGACAAACACGATCACGAAACGGTTCCCAATGCATTTTGTGGGTAACGCGTTTGGCGTTCTTTCCCTAAGCATTCGCGCGCTTTTTTTGCGGTAAGCTTGTTCAAGAAGCAGGAGCAGACCGTGCCTACTACCGCAAGAAAAGCGCTGTAAAAATCGACCGGTTTTAGGGTTAGTAAAGCCCGCTGCCAACAAAAACCGCATATTACTAAGTCGATTATTGGGATTTTTTAAGTCGACTCATTGGCCTCCTTGAGGGATACTAATAGGCTGTCAGAAATGTAACCACCCCCTTTGTGCGGCTTTGTCGCACCGAAGTTTTCAAAATCCATGTCGATCGACCTTATTCCCGACAGCCCACCAGCACCCTCCCACAGTTTTGAGACAAAGCCGACGGCATGCGAATCTCCCAAGGCGCCGAAAGTTCTACCGGCAGATCCTAATCAAGTGCTTCCTCGACCCGAGACCGCCGTCAAACCGGTACAGATCCGTTGGCGGTATGCGATCTCGATCCCTCTGATTCATTTGCTCGCATGCTTGGCTTTTGTCCCCTGGTTCTTCAGTTGGACAGGCGTTGCTCTGAGCATTCTGGGTCTCTATGTGTTTGGGACCTTGGGCATCAACATCGGGTACCACCGGTTGCTGACCCACCGAGGGATGAACGCCCCAAAGTGGTTCGAACACACATTGGCACTGCTTGGGGTTTGCACCATGCAGGACACACCGGCATGCTGGGTAGCGATGCATCGGATCCATCACCAGCATTCGGACCATCAACCTGATCCGCACAGCCCTCTGGTTACTTTTTTCTGGGGCCACTTCGGTTGGTTGATGCTTGAGAATCGGGATTTTACGAACGTCAAAGACTATCAAAAATTCACTCGGGATCTGTTGAAAGACCCCTTCTACATGAAACTCGAAAGGAACTGGAACTGGCTCAAGGTCTACTTGGCCGTCGCGATTCTTTACCCGATCATTGGCTTTGCAATCGGTTGGCTCACCTCGGGTAACCTTTGGGGTGGAATCCAGTTTGGATCGAGCTTGCTAGTCTGGGGCGTCTTTGTGCGAACGGTTCTGAATTGGCACATTACTTGGAGCGTCAATTCGGTGACCCACATTTGGGGGTATAGAAATTATGAGACCAAGGACAACAGCCGCAACAACTGGCTCATCGGTCTAATCGCTAACGGTGAAGGATGGCACAACAATCACCATGCCGACCAACGAGCCGCTGCTCACGGGCACAAGTGGTGGGAGTTTGACGTCAGTTGGATCACCATTCGAGCCTTCGAAAAACTAGGACTCGTTCGCGATGTAGTCCGCCCTCAGGCTTGGAATACCAAGACCAGTGGTAAGTCTCACTAGATCCTTGGGCGCGGAAGTTTGTCATGAGCAGCGGTAAGGGCCTGGCAAAATGGGCTCGGGGTATTGATCAATCCGATTTAGCCAAGCGATTCGGGACCCCTCTGTATGTAACGAGCTTGGCTCAGTTGACCAAGAACGCAAAGGACTGGTTTGAGTTAACGGGCAATCCACGCGATATCGCTTGGCCCGTCAAAGCCAATCCGTCGCTTTCAATACTGCGACAATTAGCAAAACTGGGTTGCTCGGTCGACTGTGCATCCGAATCAGAAATCCGATCCGCAATCATGGTCGGAATACCTTGGTCAGGGATCCTCTACAACACCCCGGTACCTAACAGAGATTTACTGGCCCAAGTGGTTCTCAAAGGCGGAATCGGGGTTGTCGACTCGGTCGGAATTCTGCAGGGACTCGAACAAGCACTTCAAGACCAAGAGATTGCCGGCCAGATCTTCGTCCGGGTTAGCCCTCGATTGCCGGTGGAGTATCTGCATCATGCCGACTGGGAATCCTCTGTCGCCCACGCGTCGACCTCGTCCAAGTTTGGGATTCCCGAAGAGTCGATCGTCGAACTTTTGAGGGGTTGCCGAATACCCATAAAAGGCTTGCACATGCATGTCGGTACGCAGATGGATCATCTGGATCCCTTCAAGCGAGCATTGGAACTGCTCCACGGGTTGGCCGACGAGATTCATCAAAACACCTCGCATCGCATCAAAGCTTTGGACCTTGGAGGTGGACTCGGTATCTGCTTTCAAGAATCGGAAAGTTTTCCAACCATCATCGAGTACGTGGCTGCCATGAAAGGGTCGCTGCGATCGGATTTTCGTTATTTGATCGAACCAGGGCACGCTTTGGTCGGTGATGCAGTCGCGCTGCTTACCAGTGTGCGAGAGGTTAAGGAAATACGTGGTCGAAGATGGGCATTGGTCGATGCGGGTACGGATCAGTTGGCAAAAGTGACGCTTATGAAATGGTACCACGAGGTTCTCGGCCCCGATGGAATCCCATTGCCTACCGAAGGTTCTGATGCAGTCGGAGGCCCCCACTGCTTTGCAGGTGACCTGCTGGTTCCACATACCCAGCTCGGCTCGATTCGCACAGGCGATACGCTTTTGGTTCAGCACGTAGGTGCCTACTGCTACTCACTTGCGAATCACTTCAATGGACGATTTGGTCCATCGCATGTAGCGATTTCTGAAGATGGCCAAAGCGTTACTAAAACCCACCAGCCAGAGGACTGGTTCTTTGATTCCGGGAACATCGGCTTCGATTGGCTTGATCGCACCGAACCTACTTCAGCCTCCGATAAGGCTCTTGAGCAGCAGCTTCCTTTGGACCACGTTAGAAATTTAAGTAGCCAGTATCTAAGCCAACTGGCGAATAACGATCGCTATGAGATCATCGCCGCGAGCCGATTAGGATCCGGTCGGTATTCTTTTGAGGTACAAGTCCAATCCGATGTCGAGTTCATCTCGATGCCCTTTGCCATTCGCATCGTTGGAGACGCGACCATTGTGGCTAGTTTGGATTGCATGCAAAAACAAAGCAAAGATGTCTGTGTGTGGGCGACGCGTCTTGCCATGCGAGCCGACTCGGTCATATCCGTCAACCGACCGTTGCGAGTCGAAGTTCACATCTCGCCACCGATCGATCTTCATCGAAGCGATCGGACTCGCAGCATCGCACACTGGTCGATCAATGAAGGACAATTCAGCGGCTCGTTTTACTTGAGCATCTGATGCATCAGTAGTCGTCGCTGACCTGGGCGGCTTGCCATAACTCTTGGTACTTGCCGACCACGAAGGGATTGAGCTTTTGGGCAAATTCCAACGGCAAGCGATTGACGCGGATCAGTTGGATGACGTCATCGAGATCCCGTGGTCTGTGTGAAACTGTCGAACCGCAAGCAATCTTGAGTTCCAAGAGTGTTTCGAGCGTAATGAAGGGGATCCCATCGTCGTTTCGAAACGAGACATCTTCAGGAGCCGGAAAAGCTACCGGTTTAGGCAATCCATCACCCGGATAATCACCGACGATCAACGTGTCGACGTTTACCGAAGTGATCGTATCCTTAAAATTCTTGGATCCCTCAAACTTATCCATCCATCCAAGACCGATATGCTTGGACTTGAAACGCACTAGATCCTCTCGGCGGATCAGAACATTTACGTCGGCTGTCGTTCTTTTGTGACCATGCACATTGGCAGCCATCGCGCCGGCGATCGCAAAAGGGATCTTCATTTCGTCCAAGATGCGCGCAAGCCGTCGCATTGTTTCATGGATCGGTGATGCCTCCATGAAGAATTTGTCAGCTCGCTTGGCGACCTCTAAAACGGACTCCGGCATATCGATAGGAATTTTTTTGGAACGTGGTCGATTAGGAAAGTGCGTTTTGAATGAGCAGCACGATCTGATCGGACGTAATCTTGAAATGTTTGTAAAGCTGATCGGCGGGGCCGGAAGCTCCAAAGCCGGTCATGCCCACGAAAAGGCCGTCGAGTCCGATGTACTTGTCCCAACACAATCGCAAGCCGGCTTCGCAGGCGAGTCTGAGCGTGACACTCGGGGGCAAGACCTCGTCGCGGTACGATTTGGGTTGCTCATCGAACAGCTCGCAGCAAGGCATGCTCACGACTCGCACTGGGATTCCTTGGCTAGCGAGTTGCTCTTGGGCCTTCATGCAAAGCATCAGTTCGGTTCCGGTGCCAATCAAGATCGCTTTTGGGGTGCCTTGGCAATCGCTCACGACATAGCCACCTTTTTCAGCGCCGGCTGCACTAGCCACCTTGGTCGGATCCATCGTCGGTACATTTTGTCGAGATAAAACCATCGCGCTAGGATGGTTGCTCATTTGCAAGGCGGCACGATAGCAGTGGAGGACTTCGTTGGCATCTCCCGGACGAAATACGTACAAACCCGGGATCGATCGGCAAGCGGCCAGATGCTCGATCGGCTGGTGCGTTGGGCCGTCTTCGCCAAGTCCGATCGAGTCGTGTGTCACAACGTACAGGACAGGCTGATGCATGATGCTGCTTAGTCGCATCGAGGGACGCATGTAATCGGTAAAGACAAAGAAGGTTGCACCGTAGGGCCGCAATCCACACAGGCTCATGCCGTTGAGGGCAGCAGCCATCCCGTGCTCACGGATCCCAAAGTGCATATTGCGACCCGAATAATTGGTTGGCAAAAAGTCCTTTTCGGTATCGATGAGGGTCATCGTCGAGGGTGCCAAGTCCGCAGATCCGCCGATGAGTTGTGGGATGTGAGGCGAGAGCATGTTGAGAACCTTACCGCTCGAAACGCGAGTGGCCATTCCCTTAGCATCAGCAGCAAAGGGCTTGAGCCCCTTGTCCCAATCGGCCGGAAGCTTGCCATCGAGGATCGATTGAACCTGGGCCGCCTCGGCCGGATACTGCTTGGTGTAGTTTGCAAACAGAACATTCCAATCCGAACTTGCTTTGCTTCCTCGAGCGCCCATGGTCTGTGCGAAGTGTTCACGAACTTCGGATGGAACCAGGAATTTTTCGTTCTCGGGCCAGCCATAATTCTTCTTGGTCAACTTGCACTCTTCTTCACCAAGCGGTGCTCCGTGGGCGCCGTGGCTATTGGCTTTGTTGGGGGACCCGTATCCGATGATCGAGTTGACAACGATGAGCGTTGGTCGATCTTCGGTGGCTTTGAATTCATCGAAAGCGGCTTGCAATGCACCTCGATCGTTGGCGTCTTTGACGTGGATCGTATGCCAACCTAGCCCCTTGAATTTCATGGCCATGTTTTCGCTGAAGGCTAAATCGGTATGGCCTTCGATGGTGATCCCATTGTCATCGTAAATCCAACAGAGGTTCGAAAGCTTTAGGTGTCCGGCGATCGAGGCTGCTTCGCTCGAAATGCCTTCCATCAAATCGCCGTCGCTACATAGGGTGTAGACATCGTAGTCGAAGAGTGCAAAGCCTGGACGATTGTACTTGGCTCCAAGAAACTTCGAAGCGATCGCCATTCCGACAGAGTTTGCGACACCTTGGCCAAGCGGACCGGTGGTCGTTTCGATACCGGTGGCATATCCGAATTCCGGGTGGCCAGCGCAAGGGCTGTGCAACTGACGGAATTTTTTGAGATCCTCGATCCCGAGCGACTCTCGATCGGTGACCTTACCATGCTTGTCCACATGCCGGATACCCGATAGGTGGATCATTGAATAAAGGAGCATCGAAGCATGCCCGCAGGACAGGACAAAGCGATCGCGGTTATGCCAGTTGGGATTGCTCGGATCGTACTTAAGATTGTGGGCCCAAATTTGATAGGTCACTGGCGCGAGTGCCATCGGTGTTCCTGGGTGGCCACTATTTGCGGCTTGTACGCCATCCATGCTCAAGGTTCGGATGGTGTTGACGGCTAGATCGCCAAGGGAGCTCGAGGATGCGTTCAAGATTAGATTCCTTTGTGTGTGTGACTACGGTTTCTTTAGTTCGATAATCTTTACGGGGAGAATAACGATTGGAAGTCTCTGATGCAATCGGCCAGAGAGGCTCGGAGGATGAACTTAACGTCCGGCCGCCCAGACGATGCCACGAATGAGCGTCGTTAAGAAGACTTCATCGGTGAAAGTATCGTTGGAATGGCCGTAGGTGGTTCCAAAAACTCTTCCTTTTCCAAACTGGTTTGTCCAGAAAACAGGCTGGACCTCACCGGTTTTCTCGCTCTTGGTTGTGGCGAGCACTTTGGTATTGGGCCAGATCTTCTCGACGATATACAACTCATCCATCGGTGTCTTGTAATCGGCCGGTATTGCTTTGGTAATCGGGTTATCCTTTTGGACGACTTCGACGGGATATCGACTTTGATGTTCGTGTTTGCGGGAAGTGACGCCTAGGAATTCGCGCCAATCATCGATTTTGGCTGATCGGTAGGTGTGCATTGCGCAATGGATGACCACGGCATTGACACCCTCGCGGTGGGGTTGAGTGATCTTACGAATGTACTCGGGGTCATCGGTATCGGCGAAGCATTCGTTGTGGATCACCACATCAAAACCCTTGGCCCAATCGGTTTTGTTGTAAAGATCGATCATCGCCCGGGTGCCTTTGCCCCCTTCGAAGACAATCGTCCAATCGACATCGACCTCTTGCTTCTTCGCTGCAAGTTGCATGGCTTTGGTTTGGTAGTCGTAGTCGTGGCAGCAACCTCCGGTGATTACCAACACTTTGATAGGCTCGGCACCGCCAGCGGCGAGAAGAAAAGACAAGGAAAGAACAAAAGGGAAAATGCTTTTAGCGAATATTCGTGTCAATGAAAACATGGGTAAGGTCATGGTGCGAAACTGAGTTCTCCTAGGATGGCCTGGACGACGATCGGCTGACCGTCGCGTTGCAGTTGGATTTGGATCGATTCCCCGGCTGGGGTATCTCGGATCGTATCGATCGCTTGTTCTACAGAAACGATCTCGATGTCATTGAGTTTGATCACGCGGTCTCCGGGTACCAAGTTGGCTTGAGCCGCCGGGGAATCAGGAACCACAGCCCGGACTACGACTGCGGGCGTTTCTAAAGCGGTCTCTGAGAGGATCTCGGGTACGAGCTCAACTCCGAGCCAACCGCGACGAACTCGTCCGTGCTTGATCAGCTCGCTGAGGACATCCTTGGCGATGTTCGATGGGATCGAGAAGCTAACTCCGCGATAGGATTCGCCAACGATGGCTGTGTTGATGCCGATGATTTCGCCTCGGCCATTGACCAGAGGGCCACCGCTGTTGCCAGGGTTTACTGCAACATCGCTTTGCATCAGATCTGCATAGCGGGACGATATTCTCTCGCGCGAGCTTCGATACTGGGGGTTGGCATTGAGATCGACTCGATGCTTTCCGCTGAGGATCCCGAACGAAACCGAGCCAGTGAGACCAAAGGGACTTCCCACAGCCCAGACCGGCGAGCCGATTTCGAGAGTGTCACTATCTCCCCAATCGATAGGCATAAGATCTTGGGCATCGATTTTCAGAAGTGCCAAGTCGGTGGTTTTGTCGACACCGACAATCTCGGCTGCGAGCATGCGTTGATCTGCGAGATAAACTGTAATCTCGACACCGCCACTGAGAACATGGTGATTGGTGAGTATGTAGCCATCGTCGCTGACGATCACACCACTGCCCTGACCGGTGGCTCCAAAGCTGTCGAAGTTGCTTTCAGGACTCAAGCGAGTTTCGCGATTGGGACCTGCTTTGGGGATTAAGTTTTTGGGTTTGCGACTGAGGGTTGAACCAAGAGGTTGCTGGTTGGAAACCGTGATGTGAACGACGCTTGGTTGAACCCTCTTGGTCACTAAGCGTGAGACTTGGGAAAGCCCTTCCCATGAGATCTTTTGGAGGTTTTGGGCAGACTGTTCGTACTCGGCTCTCAGATGGCCACGATGCCAAGAGTACCGCGACGACTCGAGCATCGGTGGCAACAAGAATCGAAGAACCGTCAAAAGCACAAGGACGATCAGAAGGCTCAAGAGCGACGAGCCAACCATATGACGCATCGACGGATGAGTGCTCGGAGCCGTAGCGGCAACTTGGTTCGGGGGATCTGCAGATTCGGGTGGATTCGTATCGCTCATCGCCGTCGACAAAACGCTTAGCGGCAAAGATTACAGTTCAAAACAACGCCATTTAGAATTGGAACCGCCGGAGGTTCGAACCACAAGCAAATTTTTGCTCAATGCGGGCAAAGCCCGATATTTTCCCTCCGATAAGGGCAATTGGGTCGTCCAAGTTGGCTTGAAACCCTCACGAGATGCAGGCAGAAGCCACAATTTTCCGTTGATTCCGACCAGCAGCAAGTTTGTACCAGCCTGGCCTCGGAGTCCTATGACATGGCAAATCGGGATTCCCGATTCGCTCCAAATGGACTTGCCTGTCGCGCTGTTGATGCATTGGAAGCTCGAGAATCCACCGTCTTCTCGTCCATCTGATCCATAGATGCTCTCATCGACGGCGATCGGTGTGGCGTACTGACTAGAGATCGCGTCACCCTTTTGAACGGTTTGTACATTCTGGCCGTCTTGCTTTGCGATCACAAAGCCGATGCCATAGCTCGATGTCAAAAACAAATTATTTTCCTTAGTCACGATCGGTGTAGCTGCGTTGACCGTCGGGCCTCGCTGCCCAAAGGGAATCTTCCACAATACAGAGCCGTCGGTTGGTTTGAGCCCAAAGGTCTCTAAACGTGTAGGCACAACGATCTGTTGATTCCAGAGAATGGGTGAAGCGTAACTGGCGTCGGCATCGGTGGCTTGCCACTGGGTCTTGCCATCTGCAAGCGAGACAGCGACGACACCTCCCTTTTTGCGGCCACCTACATTGATGATGACCGAGTTATTGACCAGCAGAGGCGTGCTACCTGCTCCAAAGTATCCATCCTCGGCGCCGTATTCCTTGCGGAGTTCCCTAGACCAAAGCTTCTTGCCATCGGCCAAGTCGACACAGTGGAGTGTGCCAGCGGCCGAGTAGGCTAGCACTTTGCCACTGGCGATCAGAGGGACACAACGAGGACCTGTATCCGAATCGATCCCCTGTCGATACGTGGCAGGAAAGGTCGTTTTCCAAATCGATTTTCCCTGGTCGAGCATGACGGCTTGGATCACATCGTTTGCACCTTCGCGAAAGAACATAACCACTCGGTCTTGCTGGATCGCAGCACCTGCATAACCTTGACCGGCATCGATCTCCCAACGCAATTTAGGTGTGCTCTTGGAGTGATCAGACAACTCGGGACTAGCTGCTGCAAAGCCATCCCTAGTCGGGCCTAGCAAACCAGGCCAGTCGGCATTTGAGACCGTCCACGGCCATAAGGAGCAAACCGATGCAAGCAAGCCGATGCGGGTTAGTAAGCCCGCAGGATAAGCGTCTGGAAACGACATCGGGCCGAGCCCTCCGATTTTCAAATGGATTTCAGATCAGTGGAACTGTGGATCTATCAGTAGCGGACCAGTGCGGTGCCCCAAGTCAATCCGGCACCAAAGCCGCAAAGTAGAATCAATTTACCCTTTTGGAGTCGTCCTTGCAGGTTGGCTTCATGAAGTGCAAGAGGAATACTGGCGGCTGAAGTGTTTCCGTAGCGATCCAAATTGACGACGACTTTTTCTGGCGGAATCTGCAGGTCATCGAGCACCGCATCGATGATTCTGGTGTTGGCTTGGTGCATGACCACCAGATCGATGTCTTCGAGGGTGTATCCAGAGTTTGCAAGGACATCCTTTGTGCTATCGACCACGCAACGCACGGCCCATTTGAAGACGCTTTTGCCATCCATTTGCATGTACTGACGGCCTTGGGCTAGGCGTTCAGGAGTCAATGGCTCGCGCGACCCGCCTCCAGGGGTACACAGGGCTTCGGGGGATCCTTCGGCCCCGAGAGTAAAGGCGAGGATACCTGGGGCATTTGCCCCATCTTGGTTATCGGATGCTGCGACAGGTTGTAGCAGTGCTGCACCGGCCCCATCGCCAAAGAGTGGATAGGTCTTTTTGTCCTTTGGATCGACCGTCCGACTCATCACTTCGCATCCGACGATCAGTGCATTGCGGGCTAGGCCATTGGCGACAAATTGCGAACCGACGATCAGCCCATACATGAATCCCGAGCAAGCAGCATTGAGATCAAAGGCTGGTGCGATGCAACCGAGTTTGCGTTGCAAAATGCAAGCCGTCGAAGGGGTCATGTAGTCTTGAGTAATCGTTGCGACCAAGACCAAATCGACCTGCGCTGGATCGACCTTGGCGCGGCTCAAGCAATCGATGGCAGCAAGATATCCAAGATCGCTTGAGGCTTGATCGTCCCTCGCAAAGCGACGTTGACGAATCCCTGTTCGCTGGATGATCCAATCGCTATCGCAGCCCAAAGAGGAGAGTTCTTCGTTGCTGACGATCCGCTCTGGAGCGTACATCCCGGTGGATGCAATCACTACGGGAATCGGTTTGCCGAGCCGACTGCGTCCACTTGGGACTAACGAATCTTTGAACATACCAGAGGGAAATACCAGTCGTAAGGAAGGCGTTCTTTTCAGAGCCGAGAGTATAGCAACCAGCATCCGACTGGATACCGGTTTGATAGGAGTTTCCGTAAGCTGCGTAGGCTGCGGAGAGTGGGGGAGATTTTGACAAGATTTCAACAATTTTGACGATTCTACCGTTTTGGGGGGTGACTACGGCTGGGTGGGGAAGTTAGATTCTACGGCTACTGCGGGCCTGCTACCACGCTTTGTATGCGTGAATCCTGGCCATTGCGCCGTGGCTCGTTTCCCACACTCCAGCCATAGAAAGTGCTGATGTTGCGATGTGCTTGATCGCCATTCAATATCGCGTGGTTCCAGAGACTCCAATCCTTGTGGCCACCAACCGCGAGGAGTTTTACGATCGGCGAAGTCATTCGCCGGGAATTCAATCTGGCAAACCGCGTGTTCTTTGTCCCCTCGACCAACGTAGCGGCGGGACTTGGTTGGGAGTTAACCAACACGGAGTTTTCGTCGGGATCTGCAATCGTAGGGTTTTCGAACCCCTCGGTTCGAATCGCTCCCGAGGCTTGCTCGTCAAAGAAGTGTTGAAAGCTCCCACGAGTCGTCTAGCCCTTGAGCGAGCCCTTGAAGAGTCTCGCAAACATCGTTTCGAAGCTTTCAATCTGGTCATTGCTGACCGAGATTTCGGCTTTGCGATCCATCATGACCAAGAGGATGAAGTGATCGATTTGCAACCTGGTCTTAGCATCATCGGAGGTCGTAATTTGAACGATCCGCGCGATGAGCGAGTCCAACTTGCAGGCCGATTGCTGACCCTCCAGAACCTTGACTCCCCAGTGAAATTTTTAGCTGTTGCAAGCAAGGTTTTCGCTAGGACACCCAATCCGCTGGCTCGCGCCAGTATGGTGATCCAAGGTGGTGATTATGGAACGGTCTCTAGCACCCTGATCGCTCTTGGGCCAAAACCCCGCGACGCGATCTTCCAATACTCCGACGGACCTGCCAACGAAGCTCGTTTCGAGGATTACTCGCCGCTGTTGCGAGATATTCTCAGCCGAGGACTTCGAGAGTCTCGATCGAAAGCTGCCGCTGCCGTCGAATCGGCCGATGCAGATGCAGATCTAGCCGAGGCAGCCGAAGTCGATTGATCGAGGCCTTGATATGCCAACTGTTGCCATTACCGACTACACCTTTGCGGATCTAGAGATTGAGAAGTCGATCCTCGATCCTCTCGCTCAGGTCATTGGCAGTCAGTGTAAAACTCCAGATGCACTTATCGAGTTGGTTCAAAATGCAGACGCAGTCATCACGCAGTTTGCGCCGGTGAATGCCGCTGTCATCGACTCGATGCAACGCGCCAAAGTCATCGTTCGCTATGGCATTGGAGTCGACAATGTCGATCTCCAAGCCGCCAAGCGCAAGGGCATCCCGGTGTGCAATGTTCCCGATTATTGCATCGACGAAGTTGCAGACCATACCCTCGCGTTCATCCTCGGAATGACCCGCCAAGTCGTTCCTAACGCGATCGCTATAAGCCAAGGCAAATGGGGCTTAGCGACCGATCTGTCCCACATGCGGACACTCAAAGATCAAACGGTTGGTGTGGTGGGTTTTGGTCGCATCGGGCGCGAAGTCGCTATGAGACTCCGTGCCTTCAAGCCCCAAATTCTCATTTACGATCCACTGGTCGACCCTGCTCAGCTTGAACCTTACGGAGCTCGCAGCGTGTCTCTTGCAGAGCTCCTTGCCTCGAGCGATATCGTGACACTCCACTGTCCTTCGACCCCTCAAACCAAGAAGCTTTTGCATCGCGAATCGATCGCTACGATGAAACCCGGCTCGCTCGTTGTCAATCTTGCGAGGGGTGATTTGATCGATACCGCAGCGATGATCGAAGCCCTTCAAAGCGGTCATTGGAGCGGAGCGGCGATCGATGTTTGCGATCCTGAGCCGATCCCCAGCGACAGCCCCTTGCGCTCGATGCCCAATGTCATCGCCGCTTCGCATATCGCATCGGCTAGCCCTAAAGCGGTTCGCAAGTTGCGAGAGTCAGCCGCTTTGCATGCTGCCAACGCACTGCGAAACCTACCCTTGAATCATATCGTCAACGGCGTGCCTAGCGATCCTGGCCCTGAACGATCACTGTAGTATCTCTAGCGATCCGTATCGCGATCCGTATCGCCGTCTTTGGACTTAATCCAAAGATTACGGAATTGAACCTGATTGTGATGCCCTTGCAACTTGATCGGCATGGATTCAGGCCCCTCTTTCTTTCCAGCGCCGGTGTGTCGGGGCAAAACATAGTCGTCGTGAATCAGTATCTGATTTTGATAGACACTGATCCTGGCGCTTTCCTTTTTCTTATCCCCCTCGAATCGAGCCGCTCGGAATGCAATGTCAAAGGATTGCCACTGTCCTGCCTGCCTGCAAGCCTTCTGATCGGGCTTCTTCAGACCATAGAGGCTTCCGCAATCGGTCTTGGAGTAGTTCCCAAAAGGAATCCCGAAGGAGTTTAGAATCTGGAGCTCATATCGCAGTTGCAGATAAAGCCCTGAGTTGCCATTCCGCTCGTGCTCGACATTGCCACCGTCGTTGACGTTGAACTCGATGTGCATCACAAAGTCTCGGTAACTATCCGGTGTAACAACACTATCCCACTTCGGTGAAGCTGTCAGTACACCTTGGGAAAAACTCCATTGCGAAGCGAGTTTGGGATTCTCTGGAATGAGTTTCGATCCCTCTGAACCGATCAACTGCTGTGCATCCATCGGCTTTTGGAAATCGATCCAATCACGAGTCGATTGATCGCTCCAAGAAGCGATCGACCCTAGTACGGAGAACCAAGCACAGACACTTAGGATCACGAATCGACAAACCACCATCAGGCACTCCATCTCGTACCCGAAGCCCCTGAGTCCCTACGCTTCTTTTCGAGTACAAGTACGAAAAAAGCGAGTAGCGTATACTAATTAGCCACAATTATTCCTGAAGAGCCTGGAAATCAAAGATTTGATAAATCATCAAAAGAGTAGGTTTTTTTAGCAGGATTTCCAGCGAAATCAAGTTGGCTCAGAAAAGCCAAGCCGCTCCGAGAATCATCCAAAGGGGAATCGTAATGAGACTCAGGATCGAAGTTCCAACGACGACCACCCATGCCGTCTGCACGTCTTGTTCGTATAGGCGGGTCATGACGATCGGAAACGTTGCCGCCGGCATGGCTGCTTGGATCAGCAACACCTGCTTGAGCGACTCGGATCCTGTCCCCCATGCAGCGATGGCCAAAATGCAGCATGGAAGTATCAGCATGCGAACCGGAATGGCTAGGCTCAAGATGCCGATGGTCTGAGCCATTGGTTGTTTCCCGAAATAGTCATACAAAATCGCACCGCTTAGAACCAATCCAATCGGAACCGAACATTGCCCAAGTTTTCCTGTGGCATGCTCGATAGGACCTGGAACCCAATCGACCCACCCAAACTGCTTGATCAGCACCGCCAGTGCAACTGCAATCAGCGGAGGGCTAAAAACAATCCGCTTCCATGACTTCCTAAGTCCCTTACCTGAGATCGTATAAAGCCCTACGCTCCAAAGCGCCAGATCAACTCCCACGTTGTGGATCATCAGAGAAACAACACACGCAGGATAGAAGATCTCAGCAAGCGGAAGAGCGATGTATCCATAATTGTGGATCCCTGCGGTAAGACCAAATGTTCTTTCCTGCGAATCATTATGTAAAGCGAAATAGCGCCCAAGACCCCTGGCCGCTCCCCAGGCCAAGAGCACACCGATAACCGTACAAAGAAAACCAAGCACAGCCGGATACCAAGCGTCCAAATGAGCCGAAAGCGACGGATCGTGGATAATGCGATCGAAGAACAGACATGGCATAAGCACATAGGAGGTAAAACTCGCCAGCGAGCGATCCACCTCCTTGCTAAACCAACGCAGATGGCGGGCAAGCCCCCCCATCCCCATCACAAGAAAAACCCCAAGAACCGCCGATGCCGTTTCGAACCAACGATCCAACATGGTGATCAACGCAACAGACCTGATAACGAAGACTTGCTGAGCATCCGCGATACTGCGGTCGAATCGTCTTTGGTGACCACAATCCGATCTCCTGCCCGAAGCGAATAATTCGTCCCCTCACGCACTCGACGACCGGTATCGTCGAAGTCGATTTCCATACGCACCGGCGCCGAGTTCCCGTTTGGACGCATCACCCGAACTTGAATGCGACCTATTTTCTTGTGCAACTGAGCATCCCTAATCACATCGGCGATGAACATCGGTTGCCCCTCGGTCATCGGGATCTTCTCCAAATGCTTCTTGCCATCGTTGACTTCAAGCAGCACGCTCGAATCGTCAACGACACCACCATGGAGTACCCCATTGGCACCGACCATGTAACCCTCTCGCTTCAACTGCGTAATGTCCAGATCATCTCCAGGTCCACCCTTGCGGCCAAACAAAGTGCTGCAACCCGTGGACGTGCTGAGCATCAATAGCAACAAACAAATCGCACCCCAAGGAACAATAGGGGAAGCAAAAGAAGATCGATTCAATGCGATTTTCATGGGAGATCACCGGTTAGGAAGCCCTTTTCAATTCCGTCGCAACGGCAAATACACTGCCACCGCGCAATCCAAACCCGTCCCCTTTGGCCTTGTTCGGACAGCAGACAACCATAACTTGAGCGAAAAGCCGACTTAATCGTTAAATCTTGCGCCTTCACCCCCCTTTTCTTGCTTCAAGTGAGTTTGCTAGCAATTCCAACGATCCTTCGACGATGGCATTCGCCTTGACGCGAGCCATGAAGATGGACTACTACGATTGCTCCTACGAAATCAAAGGGGCTAACCCCAGGCTTTACCCAGGCTCTGTTGATAAGCATTTGAATGATTGGTTCTGCAGACTCAAATCGAAAGCGAATTCTGGTGCAGAACCGTTTGCTGTGGCTATTGCTCGCTCTGGTGCTCTTTGCACAAGTCGGTTGCAGACAGCGTGCAGTGACTGAAATGTATGTCGAACAGATGGCTCAAAGGAATCGAGCCCTAGAAGATCTCGTGTATGACTTCGATGCCGAGAATCGGGCGATGGAATTCGAGATCGAAGATCTAAGGCGTGCCAATGCGCAGCTCCAAGGTCGACTTCAAGAAATCCAACGCCAATCGAGTCGACCTCAGTCCGATGCCCTGATCGTTCCGGACAGCAAACGCAAGGCCGATCGACCTGCGCCTTTGAAAATTCCGCCAGGCGAAGGAAAAAGCAGCTTGGATAAAAGCAAAACCTCCAACGGTGAGACTCTTAGGCTAGAACCACCTGAGGTGGTCATCCCCAAGAAGACGGCAGAACCCGAACTGATCCCCGATTCGGCTCCGATTCTGCCAACACCTGAGCCGCTTTTGAAGAAACCTGTTGTTCCAAAAGATCCTACATCGGAACTACTGCCCGAGATCATTCCTCCGACCATTCCGCCAGTGAATCCACCTGCGGGGCCAGAGTCCTTGCTCAAACAAGCTCCTGCTGGATTGCCGACCAGTCCATCGGATGGGGCGAGCAAGGATCGCAAGATCCAATTGCCCACAGTCAATCCGCCTGAGGGTGCATCTGGCGTGATTCAAACCTCCGCCATCGAGCCGGCGTTGAAAAACAGCAAGTCCAAGCCTGTAGATCTCAGAGTAAGGCAAATCGACTGGCATCCGACGATGTGTCGAGCTCAGAACACCGACGGCAAGCCTGGAGACGATGGTCTGTATCTGGTGCTCGTTCCCCGAAACAATGCTGGTGAATTCGTGCCGACAAGCGGCGCTCTGACCCTGGTGGTCGAAGAGACTCTGGCCGATGGCTCCGTTTCAAGAATCGGTCGCTACGAGTACACCGCCGAGGAACTCCGCGAGCAACTCGAACCGATCGGCACGGCACCAGGGCTTCATCTACCCATCCGCTTTCGTGACCGCATACCCAGTGGCTCAAGCGTCGATGTCTACGCAAAATTCACCTCGGAGGACGGAACGACGATGGTCAATCGCCGTACAATCCAACTCCGAAAATCCGTCGCTTCAGGCCCATCGAACTGGGTTCCCCGATAACCCTTTACAGGTTGTCTCTGAATTGCTGATGGCAACTGGTGCAATTGCTTCGAATGGTCGTCCAGTTGACATCGAGTGCCTTGCGATGAATCGGCTTTAGCCGAATCTCGCCGCTGATTGGGTTGAGCATGCTCTCGATAAACACAGCCGCTTGCTCGGACTCTTTGAGTATCCGAGCAAACTCGACAGGATACTTCGAGAGTTCTTCGAGCCGCTGCATCTCTTCGAAATGCTCCCTTAGCAAGACCGCTTCATGGGCTGCATCCATCGAAGGACCTGACGGATCGGGCTTGGACTTCCATCCTGCCTGGGCCCACTTGTTGAGCTTTGAAAAAGTATCGTCCAGAGCGACCATGCTATCGACCAGCGGTGAAACATCACACACCGATGGAAAGTCAACTTGGAGCTTTGCAAGCTCGTTAGGCTCAATACGTTTTGCGGAGCGGACGGTTTGAAAAAGTCCTTTGTACGAAGGGTTCGTTCCTGCGAGCTCTAAAATTCGCAGAGCTTGATCAGGTTCCATCGAGCCTCGGGCGATGCAAACGGCCGCCGCTGCCGTCGGACTGCGATGCTTACCATGGTGGCAGTGGATGTAGATTGGACCTGGAAGTTCACTTACAGCCTTGGTCAATTTCCCCAGCGTCGATTCGGAGATCCCATCGTAGCCATGAGGGATATGGACATACCTCATGCCATAGCGCTGTGCCATCTGCACATCAGGCTTAACGCCATCGACACTGATGATTGTCTTGACACCCAATTGCTTGAGTTCTTGGAAGGCTTGTTCGGACTCTGGCAAGCCGCCTGAGATGAGCCCGCCTGGAACTTCGATGGCGTTTGGAAGCTGCTTTGCTGAAAGCTTGCGGATCACCGGTGGATCTTGACCCATTGCCAACCCAAGGCACAGGGTCACAAGTGCTGCATAGATCAGGCTAAAGAGGTGCAGTGGCTGTCGCATGGTTCGGTGATTATATCCTGAGCCCGAACGATTTCACAGCAAGTGGTTTGAAACCTACCTTGGTCGAAAACCTTGGATCTTGCCCCGAGGTGCCGCACTTTGCACATCGACAGGCAAATCCAACACGTGCTCACCGACATTACCCGCCGCGTCGGTCGCCTGAAGCTTCAGAAAAACTTTCTCCGGAATGTGGCTCTCGCCAGCCCAAGCAAATCTGCCTTGGTTCTTCGCACCCTGGGTGATAGGGATCCATGGGCCTTGCATCGTTTCTGCATAGTACAACGAAATCGGTCGATCGATGAAGTGATCGTCGATAGCCTGATACTCGATGACCAGCGCACCGGCATCGGATCCTTTGCCAGCCAGAGCGCTTAGAATCCTGGCTCTTGGCATGCTCGTATCGACGTGGATCCAAGCATCTGCGGAATCGCCCGGCAGAGGACGACGCGATGCGAGTCCGTTGCTACCTACGATCACCATGCGAAAACCAAAAAGCCCTTCCGTATCGACTTCGATGTCAAAAGGACTTTCCCGATCCGCATCCACCCCCCATCGTTCCCAAGTCTTCCCTTGGTCGAGCGTTCCCCATAGTTCAATGCTTGCGATCGGTGAGCCCGGATCGTTGACAATCGCATAATCGAGTTCAAAGGACTTACTTGAAGAATGCAACGCATTGGGCTTGGAGCTTGTTTGGCTTTGAATCGGTGGCTCCAAGGCAGGTAACTCCGAAACATTGCTCTTGTCTTGCTCTTTACCGAGCAAGCTTGTAGGCGGAATGCTCTCGATACTTCGGACTGGCAGTCCGGTCGAAGTGAACATCTGGGGAGCGTTCGAGACGCTAGGTGCCGCTGGTTTAGGGGCAGCAGGTGCGAGGTTGAGCCCGCTTGGCAATGTTGATCCAGGCAGGGTTGGCCCAGGTAACGTTGGCCCAGGTAGTTTTGGTAACGTCAATGTTGGTTTAGCGACCCCGGAACCGACCGGTTCTTGGCCTGAGCCTTGGCGAGTGCTTGCGAATTTCATCGAGCCAGTCATTCCCATCGCCGTCTTAGGCAACTTGGGCATGCGAGTGACTTCGAAAGCATTTCCAGCTTGATCACGACCCGATAACCTTACAATCAACTGAGTCGCTTGATGGGGGATCGTCCAACTTGCCGAACCAATCCATTCATGGTCTTGAGTCCCTTTCTCGGTTTTACAGGTGACTTCCTTCCAAGCCGAATCCAATTCGGTTTGATACTCAAGTCGGATGGAGGAGTGATCCAGCGAAGATTCGACAATGCGAAACTCGGCTTGCAGGTCTCCTTTCCGATCAAGATCGATCAGCAATTGACCTGCGGGCTTGGTCGAGTCGATCACGATTTGCATCGGTTCGCCCGGTTGGTCGATCAACTGCCCACTTCGATCCAGGGACTTGACGCGAAACCAGTAGGCACCATCGCGTTGGGTCTGAAACTGGAACTGGCGCTGTTTGCTATCGGCCTTGCCAACACTCTGCCAAGTTTTTCCTGAATCTTCGGAGACTTCTAATTCCAGCAATTCCGGAGGAGTTCCGACCGAACCGAGCTGGAACGGGATAGCAAGTTCTTGCTTGGGCCAATGGATCGCTTGGGCAAAAGCGTCCTGGTCAGTAACTACCGTGGCGACGGCGAGTGCAAGTGCGAAAGAGAGTCGTTTGGTCGATCGAAATTTCTTGGCCATACATGCCGTCCTGGTTCTCTAGGGAATGGGACGGCAAGGCATCTTGGTGCATCAGCGCTGCGTAGGCTTGCCGACCATAGACGAGTATGACTCACAGTTCTGCACAAACTCTTGGCAATTCAAACTTGAGGAGAAAAGAAAGATTCGTCCGGTTTCTTTGTCGATAAAACCGAATCGACAGTCACCATCGATCCATTTACCGGATTTGGAATATTCGACCAAATCGCAACCGCTTAACACCGGTGCGAAGAGATCAGGACTTTCAAGGAACTTTGCGAGTGCCTCTTCTGAGACACAGTGATAGACACGACCTCGATGGCGAACCGCGAAATCTCCATTGCCTTTGACCCAAGCTGGATTGGGACTGGTACTTGTTTTTGAAGCTTCGATCGCCATAGCCAGTGTGACTGGGCAAAATCCGCCCATGGCGACTTCGGTGGGCAAGATCGGTTCGACTTTAGTTGGTGGCTGGGTGGTTAGTGGCGCCACTGCATCACTAGCCACTGCATCACTGGCCACTTCCATAGTGGGTAAGGGTGCTTCGACGACCAAAGGCTGCATGTCTTGGACAGATGGCCCTGCAAGTGTGGGCAGTGGGGTTTGGTTGTTGATCGCGACCTCAGCCGTATCGACCGAGTTGATGGCAGCTTCGGAGAGCCGAACTCGGGCAGGCCCTTGGAGCGAGGCGACCACTGGCGAGCTAGCTTCTGGGGTCATAGGTCGGCCGCTGGCAAAAGAGGCTCTAACCTTGGTGTTCGTTTCTTCGGATGTAGGTTTAGATGGTTTTGATTTGTGCTGTCCTACAAATCGTTGATTCTTCTCTGCGACTTTCAGAACCGTTCGTTCGTAAGCAGATGGGTCTTGAGCGCTGATGTTCCGATAGATTTCTTCACCGTTGGGGTGGAGATAGACATCCGTTGGCCATCGATTGACTCGAAAGCGTGCAGCGGTTTTTGTATCCCGCTCTGCATTGATTCGTACGGCCAAGACATGCTCGCTGATAGCTGCAATCAGCTGGGTGTCTTTGAAAGCTTTCTTTTCGAGCATTCGGCATGGGGGACAATGGTCTCCATAGAAATGGATCAGCACGGGTTTTCCGGTTCGCTGGGCCAGTTCCATTGTGCCGGCAAGATCTTCAGACCATGCGATTTCGGAGGTGTCTTTACCGAATCCAAAATTTGCTAGCGTTAATGCTATAACGCTCCAAAGGAGTATTGGGAGAATTTTCGGTCGTTGCATTCTAGGATCTCCGCAATTGGCGATACGAACGGATTTTCTCTGCTGTAAGGTGCATCGAGTTCCGGTTAAATCGGATATGCCGAGGATGCCGGTCGAGCAAAATAAGCGTTTTCGGGGAAAAATGACGCAAGAATTCTTCCGTGACGGCCTGATGCTTGACATTTCCTCAAAAAAGCCCTATGATCTTGTCACTGCTGGTCAGAAACGGTTGATATCTCCTCGTTTCACGTGCTTTTGTGTCCCTTGTCTAGGGTCGCGATTGGCAGAACGCGTTAGTCGTTCATCAAGTCCACGGTGCTCATCTGCACCGCAGTGCTTATCCAGTAGGCAAAGTTTGCAATAGGCATTTTGTTTGTTGTCCAAGAAGTGTTGGACGCTGGTAGACCGCAAAGTTTCGTCGGGTCTTCGATGTCGATGGTCCCGCGTGCTCTAGGACTCTTTTTCTCTGTTGATTTCTGGATTTTTCGATGCCAAAAAAGAAGCGTTACCGATCGCGCGTGCATGGGGATGACATGGGTTCAAGCAGCTCCTCGGGGTCTCGACCTCGGGTCAGGCGTCCCCGACGAAGACACGGGCCCGGCTACCAACAAGCCTTTGGTCGTGACGAGGAAAATCAAAATGTCGAAGAGACAAACCAAGAGCCTGAACTCGACGAAGAAGGCAATCCGATCCCCCGCTCCGAGGCACCACCTGCTCCACAAGAAGAACCAGGCGAGGAGTTCTTCGGTTTGCTCGAAATGCATCCCAATGGCTATGGGTTCCTTCGCTCTCCGAAAAATAATTACGCACGCGAGCGTTCCGATCCATTCGTCCCAGGAACGATGATCGAGAAGTTCCGCTTGCGTCAAGGGCTCAAGATTCGTGCTGTGATGCAACAGAGTCGCCGATCCCAAGGTCCACGCGTTCGCGAAATCCTCGACGTCGAAGGAATGAAACCCGAGGATTACGTCAATGTAAAAACCTTCGATACACTCACTGCCGTCAACCCAGAAAAATGGCTAAAGCTCGAAGTTGGCCCCAAGCCGGTTACCAACCGAGTCATCGATCTGCTTGCTCCACTAGGTCGAGGCCAACGCTGCTTGATCGTCGCTCCACCGAGATCGGGCAAAACGATCATGCTACAGGATATCTCGCGCGGGATCGCTCAGAATTATCCCGAAGTGGAACTGATCGTTCTGCTGATCGACGAGCGACCAGAAGAAGTCACCGATATGCGGATGAACGTCAAGCGTGGCGAAGTGATCGCAAGCAGCCTTGACGAGGACGTCGATTCGCACGTTCGCCTGAGTCAGTTGGTCGTCGATCGTTGCCGACGGTTGGCAGAAATGGGTAAAGATGTTTTCTTGCTCATGGACTCGATCACCCGTCTTGCTCGTGCCTTTAACAAATGGGTCGGCAACTCAGGCCCAACCATGTCCGGTGGTGTGAACATCAAAGCCATGGACATTCCAAAGAAACTCTTTGCAACTGCTCGCGCATTTGCCGAAGGTGGTTCGCTGACAATCGTCGGAACCGCCTTGGTCGATACCGGTTCACGCATGGACGAATTGATTTTTCAAGAGTTCAAGGGAACAGGGAACATGGAACTGGTGCTCGATCGCAAGCTTGCAGACCGACGCATTTGGCCCGCGATCGATATCACCCAATCGGGCACTCGCCGCGAAGAACTCCTTCACGACCCCGAAACTTATCACTCTGTGACGATGATTCGCCGAACTCTCAACTCGATGAATCCCGTCGATGCGATGGAGCAGTTGACCAAACAACTCGGTCGATTCTCGAGCAACCAAGAGTTCCTCAAACTTATTTCCAACGCGAAAATCATGGATTGATCGCGCTGGGATCACCGCGCATGGCTGATCGACCCTCCGAAGAATTCCCAAAGTCCGTTCGAGTCTACAAACAAAAAGACTTCGATCGGGCTTTCAAATCTTCCCGTGTCATCGCCGACTCGGTTCTTGTGATCCATGCAACACCCAATGGCATGTCCCATTCGCGATTAGGGATTTCAATGTCACGGAAGGTCGGCAATGCAGTGGTTCGCAATTATTGGAAACGACTTATCCGAGAGGCCTTTCGGCGTCGTCAGCATTCATTCAATCCTTCCTACGATCTGGTCGTCCGACCCCGCAAAGGGGCTCATGCCGACTACCAAGCGATCCTCGATTCGTTGACGAATTGTCAACGTCGATTGTCGAAAACGAAATAGGAACTGTTTTTCTTTTACGCCATAATCTCGCTTATGGCAGAGGCATCAAGCACTCCGGTGAGCTTCTCGTCGAGACCACCATGGAAGTAGGTCAATCGGCGATGATCCAAACCCATCAATTGCAGGATCGTCGCGTGCAAGTCCCGAAGATGTCGCGGATTTTCAACCGCAGCTTCTCCGAGCTCATCAGTCTGGCCGTAACTCGTGCCGCCCTTGACCCCTGCACCGGCGAGCCAATAAGTGAACCCTTTGGGATTGTGATCCCTTCCTCCAGGTTTGCCACCCGTATTGAATGTTTCGGATACCGGCATGCGACCGAACTCACCACCCCAAACGATCAAGGTCGATTCGAGCAAACCCCGCCGCTGGAGATCTGTTAACAATGCGGCGATAGGACGATCTACTTCCGGACAGTGGAGCTGAAGGTTCTCTTCGATGCCATGATGACCATCCCAGGTGTTTTGGCCCCCGGCGTTTCCTCCACCTGAGTAAATCTGAATGAACCTGACACCGCGCTCGACAAGTCTCCGCGCGATGAGGCATTGGCGACCGAAAGTGCTCGGACCGAGTGCCAGCGGATGCCACTGCGGCTTGGGCTCATTGATGCCATACATTTCGATCGTGTCGGCAGTTTCTTGCGACAGATCCATCGCTTCTGGGGCCGCCATTTGAAGTTGAAACGCCAGTTCGTAACTCGATATTCGAGCATCGAGCTCCGAGTAGTCATTACGCTCGCGAGCGTATCGGCCATTGAGCTCGTTGAGAAAATCGATCTCAGAGCGTTGGGCTCTTGAGTCGATATTCGAAGGTGGTTTCAGATTCAAAATCGGTTGAGAACCCGGACGCATCAAGGTCCCCTGGTATGCAGCTGGCATGTAGCCGCTGGACCAATTCGGAGCACCGCTGGTGGGTCCTCCGCGCGGATCGAGCATCACGACATAACCTGGTAGATTTTGATTCTCAGAGCCCAAGCCATAGGTGATCCAGGATCCGAGCGATGGGTGCCCCTGGAGAATCCTACCGCAGTTGACTTGTAGCAAGGCGCTACCGTGGGCAAACGAATCGCTCGTTAGGGACTTCACCACCGCCAATTTGTCCATATGTTTGGCGATGTGCGGAAAGGCATCCGAACACCACAGCCCCGATTCACCGTGCTGAGCGAATGTTCGCTTACTGGCTTGCAAGACGGCTTGGGTTTTTGTCCCTCGCCTAAATTCGTTCTGTATCGTTTGCCCATCGCGTTTTTGAAGCTCGGGTTTGTAGTCGAACAGATCGACTTGCGATGGACCACCGAACATGAATAGAAAAATCACCGACTTGGCTTTTGTCGGAACACTCGCTCCTTGGACGCCTTGCTCACCGAGCATCGAAAGGAGAGCCAAAGAACCAAAACCCGCACCACTTGTGGTACAAAAACGACGCCTGTCGAACCGATGGTCTTGAGCATACATGATCGATTAATCCACGTAGATAAATTCGCTGCTGTTGAGCAAGGCACGACATAGGCTCACGACGCGTTGCTGATCGCTTCCCAAATAGTTCAGAGCCGATTGCATCTCCTGGGCCGTTGGCATCCTTTGATAGACCAGTTGCCACAGGAATTCGACCTGTTTGGTCCCATCCTCACCGACTTGATGAAAGATCCTCCTTGACAAATGCTCCGCCTGCTCATGCATCCACGGATCATTAAGTAGCAAGAGCGCTTGCGGTGCCGTGGTTGTCACCGTTCTGACCGGAGTCGGCGAAGTGCTATTTGCAAAATCGAGCGTCTCCAAAAAAGGAACCTTGAGCGAACGTTTGACGATCAAATACACGCTCCGGCAATCCTGCTGATCCCTAGCACTCTCTTGCCACATAGAAACCGAAACCGGATTGGCCGCATCCTTAACCTCCTGAGTAAGGCTCGGGTAGATGCTCGGGCCCGAACGCTTATCGTTGAGTCGTCCAGAGATCTTCAAAATCGAGTCGCGAATTGACTCCGCATCGAGCCTTCTGAGTTGAGGTTGACCGTAGAGCGATTCGGCTGACAAGTCCGCCCGACGGGAAGACTTGCTGTAACTCTCACTCGTAAGAATAATCCGATGAACATGCTTGATCGACCACCCCGAAGTGATCAGTTCATTAGCAAGAAAATCCAGTAGTTTAAGATTGCTTGGTTTCTGACCCGTTGCGCCAAAGTCGTCGATACTCGGGACGATACCGACTCCGAAATGGCGTTGCCAAATACGATTGACCAAGACCCTTGCGGTCATCGGATTTTTTGGATTGGTGATCCACTGAGCCAACTTGAGTCGATGCGATCTGTCTTGATCGACGGGGAATGCCGGCAAGATCTCCGGTGTTTTGGGATGGACTTGCTCTTTGGGAGAATTCGGATCACCTCGATGGTGCACGAAGGTAGGTTTGGGCTCTGGGCCAATCTCCGAAACCGAAAGGGCTGCATCGAAGGGTGGTACCGAATCGCGAAGGGCTTTGATCTCTCCTTCGATTGCAAGTCGCACGGCCGGATCGCTGGTCGCATCGAGTTGCTTTTGCTTTTGAACTATCTTCGTTTGACGATCTGTTTCCCAATCGGCTGATTCTTGATCGGAAACCAAGTAGCGTTGTATTTTACCGGTTCCCCGTCCCCCGCCTCCTTTCTTGGATAGTCCATAAGGGTCGATGCCTCGCATGTAGGAAAGAAGCGAATAATAGTCATGCTGGCTGATCGGATCGAATTTGTGATCGTGGCATCGAGCACAACCGATCGTCAGTCCTAGGAACGCCGATCCGATGGTGACCATCACATCGTCTGCATCATCGAACTCGGCAGCCAGTGTGTCATCGGGTTCATCGTCCCAAACATGGAGTCGATAGAAACCTGTGGCAATCATCGCTTGCCGCCAAAGCTCAGGCTTGTTCTTCGGCCCATAACCTTGAGCTTCGGCCCATTGGTCTCCGGCGAGTTGCTCGATGATGAATTGATCGTAGGGTTTGTCCTTCGCGAACGCATCGATGACATAGTCGCGGTATCTCCATGCGTGGGGCTTGAGCCCGTCTCTTTCATAACCGTTGGTCTCCGCATAACGAACCCAATCGAGCCAGTAGCGACCCCACCTCTCTCCATAGTGATGGGAACTGAGCAACTCCTCTAGCGTCTGGTTCCAACGCTTGTTTGTAGGATCCTGTTCAAAAGCTTGAACCTGCTCATAGGTTGGGGGTAACCCCCAAAGATCCAAATAGAGCCTTCGGAGTCTCTCGCGAGGCGATGCTCTTTGAAGCCCCAGATCGCCAACAAGCGAATCGATTTTTGTCGCAGGGCTCAAATCGACTGGTGAGCTTTCCCATTTCGGAGGATCAATCGGTTGAAACGCCCAATACGAGCGATCTTCCTCGGTGATTTCAAAGATTCGGTTCCGTTTTTTCGGACCGATCGACTCGGTGCTCTCGGAATGCTGCGATCGAGGATCGTATGCTCCTTGAGAGATCCACTCGAGGACGGCTGATTGTTCGGCTTTACTCAAAGGATCCTTCGGAGGCGGAGGCATTCGTACATCGGGATCCTCGCTCGTGACAACCGTCAGCAGTAAACTGTTTTTTGGGTCATTCAGCTTGATAACACCGGCGTTTTGCCAACCGTTGCGATGCGAGAGATCCAGATCCGCTTTCGAGTCTTTGCCCTGGTGGCATTCTAAGCAGTGCTTTTCGAGCAAGGGCCGGATCTTGGATTCGAAAAAGGTGATTGCTTTAGGATCTGCAGGGTCTTGGCCTAGCAGTGATTGATCGAAGTAGCCAACCGCACAAAGAAGCGACAGAATCAAGCGGAGCATGCATCGCATTTTGTCCAGTCGCATCGTGGATTTCTCATTGAATGGAGTATCAATTCGGGTGGTTGATTGTAGCAGACGGATCACGGGTGGATTTCGGAGAAATCCATCCGCGTTAGCACCAGGTGAGAATCACCTTGCCAGAGTTCCCTTGCTGCATGACTTGAAAGCCTTTTTCGAATTCGCTGTAGTGGAACCGGTGGGTGATCACAGGCGAGATATCCAAACCGCTTTCGAGCATCACTGTCATCTTGTACCAAGTCTCATACATTTCCCGTCCATAGATGCCTTGGATGTTGAGCATATTAAAGACAACGATATTCCAGTCGATCGCGATCGGTTCGGAGGGAATCCCAAGCATCGCTATTTTGCCACCATGGCACATCGCATCGAGCATCGAACGGAATGCCGAGGGCGAACCGGACATCTCCAACCCGACATCAAAGCCTTCCTTCATCCCGAGTTGTTTCATCGCATCTTCTAGCGAAGTCTCCTTGGGGTTGATCGCCAAAGTGGCACCCATGGTTTTGGCAAGATTGAGTCGGTAGGGATTCAAATCGGTAATGACCACATGCCTTGCCCCAGCATGTTTAGCGACCGCGGTGGCCATAAGGCCGATCGGCCCGGCACCGGTAATCAGGACGTCTTCGCCTAGGCAGTTAAAGTGCAGTGCCGTATGCACTGCGTTTCCGAAGGGATCAAAGATGGCGGCAATATCCCTGTCGATGTTGTCATGATGATGCCAAACGTTGGTCATCGGAAGAGCGATGTATTCGGCAAAGGCGCCGGTTCGATTGACTCCGATCCCTTTGGTGTCTTTGCATAGATGTCTTCTTCCAGCCCAGCAATTTCGGCAACGTCCGCAAACGACATGCCCTTCTCCTGAGACGACATCTCCGGGGGAG
The DNA here is from genome assembly GCA_040381975.1 of Pirellula sp. Taxonomy (GTDB): domain Bacteria; phylum Planctomycetota; class Planctomycetia; order Pirellulales; family Pirellulaceae; genus JBKCUI01. Next base: position 22,511 of record JBEIGI010000006.1, on the reverse strand, counting down.
AAGTCTTTCACGTTCGAACCGACTTCGACGATCGTGCCAACGAATTCGTGGCCGACGACCATCGGTACGGGGATCGTTTTTTGAGCCCAGGCATCCCAGTTGTAGATGTGCAAATCGGTTCCGCAGATACCCGTTTTCTCAACTTTGATCAGGCAGTCGTTGATTCCAACCTGTGGAAATGGGACATCTTGAAGTTCGAGTCCGACGTCTCGGCGGTGTTTCACCAGTGCTTTCATGTTCCTTGTCGCCACTTTTTGGGTTCCAATTGGGTGGGTAAATGGGTGCGAATCAGCGAATTTCTTCGCTATTTCGGACTGCATATGAGGTAAAAACCCGGTATGATGGGGCCATCGGACGCTCATGTGCGTCCAATGCCTGCCGCAGTCAAAATCGTATTCGATGAACGGACAGCCTGTCTATCCCATAGCCAGTTTACTCTCAGCCGACCGGTGGCTATCCGATGGTACTGCGCTGGCATACACGATCACCGAACCACCTTCGTGGATCGTCCTGTCGGTCTTTTCTCTGATTGGACTGTTCTTTGTCTTCCACCGCTTCTGGTCCTTACGCAACCTGGACATCCTGCTGATCCTGGCTTTTATTCCAGGCTTCATGCTCGTTTACGAGGGGCAACAGGAAGCGGATGCTTTGGCGGTAAACACACCGCTGGTTGACTCGACCAAGGATTCGACCGACTTGGACCCTACCTTCGAGAATCCTTCTGAGGAACAAGCTCGCAGCGATTCGGGGTTACCCAAAGAGAATCTGACCAAGGGCGCTGACTCGAAGATGTATTGGGGGTTTTTGGTTCTGTTGACGTGTTGCGGTTTGTTAGCGGTTCGGATGCTTTGGGACACAGGCATCGTACGACGACCGCTTCTGGAACCGAATCTCAACAGCGGAGGGATGCTATTCATCGGAATCTCGCTACTGATATTCCTGATGGTTAATATTGCACTCAGTACTCCGCGTCCTCGAGCGTTGGGGCTTGGAGGATCTGGACTCGTCAGTGGCGGCGGACCGGGAAATGTTTTGATCCGATCGATTCCAAGCATCGAAACGATGCAATCGGCAAAAGATTCCGAAAGCCGTTCAGGATTAGCGAGTGTTCCGGTCGCTCAACCTAAGTCTCAGCCTTTCAATGCACTGCTCCCTCGCTTCCTTGCCATCGGAGCGAATCTGATTTTGATCATATCAATAGTGGGAATCGGTTATTGGCACTTCGGGAGCTTTAATACCGGCGTAGGAACCGCGACACTTTACTTGATGTTGCCTTATACGGCACACACAGCCGGCAGTGTCGATCATGTGGTTCCCGGCTCACTGCTTCTTTTGGCAATTCTGATGTATCGACAACCAATCTTGGCCGGCCTGTTCTTGGGCTTGGCCGCTGGGGTTGTCTACTATCCGTTCTTTCTGCTTCCCCTCTGGTGCAGCTTCTACTGGCAACGCGGTGTTCGCCGCTTTGCCCTAGGCTTCGTTTTCTCCGTGGCAATGTTGATCTTGGCCATTGCATTATCGCGGCAAGGTGATTTCTTGGTAAACCTAGGTTACATGTTCGGCATCAAGCAGATCGAGATGCGCGAACTTGGAGGGATCTGGGCACTAGGATGGCATCCACTGGTTCGGATTCCCATCATCGTGGTCTTTGTGATCTTGAGCATGTGCTTTGTTGTATGGCCTGCCCAAAAGAATTTAGCCACCCTCATGGGTTGTTCGGCAGCGTTGATGGCTGCAGCCCAATTCTGGCATGGGTTCGGCGGCGGTCTTTTCTTGGCTTGGTTCCTACCCTTTGCGATCTTGACGATCTTTCGTCCTAACCTCGATTATTGCGTGGCCTTGGAGGTCGTACGGCCTTGGCGGAAAAAAGCCAAACCTCCAGTCAACGAAGAACGCAATAGCCCGCCTATGGTCGCTGCCTAAGAGTTTTTCGTTCTAGCAAATTCTCGGCAACAGTTCCCCTTCAGGCATCGGCACAATGCGCTGGGTTCCGTAGGCGGTCATAGCGATGACCTTGGATCGATACTCTTGGGTGACTTGTCCGATGTAGCAAGCCTGTGCTCCTAGCGGATGACTACGAAGAATCTTTAAGGCAGCTTCGAGCCCCTCAGGAGAGACGATCGCAATGAGCTTCCCCTCATTGGCAACGATCCATGGATCAAGGCCCAGCAGTTCGCAGGCCGACTTGACCTGGCCCCGAATCGGAACGCTCGCCTCATCGATTTGGAAACACAACCGACTCGACGATGCAAGCTCGTTGAGCGTTGCGGCGATCCCTCCGCGGGTAGGATCTCTCATGACCCGTAAGCCTGAAACTTGATCGATCAGTTTCTTGGTCATCGTATGCAGCGGTGCACAATCGCTTTGGAGCATCGGTTCAAAAACCATTCCAGTCCTTTGACTCATGATCGCCATGCCGTGATCACCGATCGATCCACTTAGCACAATGCAATCGCCCACTCGGATTTGATCAGGCCCTAGCTCCAAACCTTTTGGCACTTTTCCAATCCCAGTGGTGGTGATGTAGCACCCGTGTCCTTTACCTCGCTCAACGACCTTGGTATCGCCAGCGACAATCCGAACCGAACACTCTTTGGCGGCCCAACCGATCGAGCTAGCCAATTGAGCAAGCTGTCTGATCGGAAATCCCTCTTCGAGGATCCAAGCGATCGTCAGTGCGATCGGCTCTGCTCCTGAAACTGCCAGATCGTTGACCGTTCCGTAGATACTCAATGAGCCGATATCGCCGCCTGGAAACTCCAAGGGTTGAATGACAAAGGCATCGGTACTCATGGCCAGTCGGTAATCGGAACTCCAATCGAGCACAGCGCTATCGCTGCGGGCGGTGAGCTCTGGGCTTGGATAATGCTTAGCAAAGATCTCTTCGATGAGTTTTGCCGAAAGCCTTCCCCCAGATCCATGCGATAGAGTGATCGTTTCGGTGTCGGATTTTGGAACTGAGCAAGACAAGTCCTGAAGACTCATTAACGAACCTCGTAGACTTTCCGCTTGCTCTCTTTGATCGATTGATACAGATAGTACGCGGCGCAAGCACCTTCGTTGGAAACCATAGGGGCTCCAAGCGGATTGCTGGGGTTGCACAAATTGCCAAAGGCTGGGCATTCGACAGGGCGAATTTTACCGCGTAGCACATCAGCAGCTCGGCAAGGAGAAGCTTCATTCGATGGATCACAGCGAACAGAAAATCGCCTTTGAGCATCGTAATGAGCGTACGCTTCTTGCAGCTTTAGCCCGCTTTGAGGCAGGATGCCGATGCCCCTCCAGGCCTGGTCGCATCGTGTAAAGACCTCCGCGACTACCTGCTGAGCATGGGGATTGCCATCGATCTTGGCGATGTGTTCGTAGACATTTGTCACGCGATCGTTACGCGGCTGGCTTTCGAGTTGCTCGACCACACTCAGGATGCCTCGAAGTAGATCGACCGGTTCAAAGCCTGTGATAGCGATCGGCATGCGGAACCTATGACAGATCGCTTCATAATCATGATAGCCTGTGATCGTACAGACATGGCCTGCAGCAAGGAGTCCATCGATACCATGGTTTGGATCTGAAAAGATCGCTTCGAGCGCCGGGGGGACAAGGACATGACAGACCAAAGCGCTGAAACTGCTAAGTTTTTTTTCTTTGGCCAAGCGAATCGCCATGGCCGTGGCGGGCGTTGTGGTTTCAAAACCGATGGCGAATAGTACGACTTGGCGATCTGAACCTCCTTGGTTCTCTTGGGCTAGAGCCAACCGGTAGGCTTCCATCGGAGACTGAATGATGCGAACATCGGCCCCGCGACTCTTGGCTTGCATCAAATCGCCAGCCGATCCGGGAACTCTGAGCATGTCACCGAAGGTGCAAAAGATCACGCCCGGAATGCTTGCGATCGTGATGGCTTGATCGATCGTCTCGATCGGAGTGACACAAACCGGACAACCCGGACCATGCACGATGCGAATCGAGTCGGGCAAGAGTTGATCGATGCCGTAGCGCAAGATCGCATGCGTTTGGCCTCCACAGACCTCCATGATGGTCCATGCGCGAGTTGTCTTGGCTCGTATTTGCTCGACCAAACTGGCTACATGGATTGGACTGCTAAAATCGGTTGCTTGCATGGCCTTTAGCCCGAAGGGATCTGATCGATGGTCGCAAGGATCTCCTTGGCCCGATCCACATCGAGTCTAGCGATCGCAAATCCCACATGCACGATCGCGTAATCCCCGATAGCAATTTCAGGGGTATATTCCAAGCATATTTCTTGGATCACTCCACCAAAGTCGGCTCGGCCCATGCGAAGCGAGCCCGAGATGTCGATGCTCACGATTTGTCCAGGGATAGCCAAGCACATACAAACATCTTTGGATAGAGTTGCCAGCGGGTCAGTGTTTCGAAGCATCCTCGGACGCTATCATAGTCTCGAACCAAAGATTTGCATACCATGAGGGTCGACAAGGAGACTTGCATGCATGAGCTCTCGATCGCAAACGAGATTTTTAAGATCCTACAAGCGCACGCACCGCAGGGCAATGCAACGGCCATCGGAATTCGCCTTGGGGCTTGGAGTTGCGTTCAGGAACAGTCTCTTCAAAACAGTTTCCGTTGGGTAACGGACCAAACACCCTTTAGCACCGTCCGACTTGAAATCGAACGCATCGAGGAGATCTGGATCTGCAAGACCTGCCAGCAGTCCTTTGATCAGAGCAAACAGTCTCAGAGCGATCCTCAGAATTGTCCATATTGCGGCGAGACGTTGGAACTGCTCGATGGGCTTGGTGAAATGAGTGTCGAGTGGATTGAACTACTCGACGGGCAAGAGACAAAGCAAGAGAACTAGAACCATGGAACCTCGAATCCTACAAGTTCGCACCAAGATCCTCAAAGCCAACGACACGTTGGCCAGACAGATGCGAGAAGCGTTTTTATCGCAACGCATCTTCGTCAGTAATTGGGTCAGTAGTCCAGGTTCAGGAAAGACACTTTGGCTCGAGAAGACCCTCGGGCGAATGATCCAACGTGGATTGAAAGTTGCCGCGATCGTCGGTGATTTGGAGACCGATCGCGATGCGCAGAGACTGCTCCGTAGCGGTGCGGCTGTTCGACAAATCATGACCCATGGCTTATGCCACCTCGAAGCCGAAATGGTTCAGGAGCATTGGAGCACTTGGGAACTCGGCCATATCGATCATCTGTTCATTGAGAACGTCGGCAATCTGGTCTGCCCGACAAGTTGGGATTTAGGTGAATCGCTCCGTGTTGGTTTGCTCAGTGTGACCGAGGGGGAAGATAAACCACTAAAGTACCCAGGATTGTTCAATACTTGCGATGTCGTGTTGCTCACGAAAATGGATTTGGCTCAGGTCTGTGAGTTTGATCGAAGCGCCGCGATAAAGAACCTTCAAACCGTCAGGCCCGGGATCGAGGTGTTTGAGACCTCTGGTAAAACACTCGAAGGGCTTGATCCGTGGATCGATTGGCTCGAAGACCGACGGCAACTCACCCTAAGATCGCCTGCGCAATAGCCTCATGAGGGACCTCTTTAACGGTCTCTACATGACCGATCTTGCTGGGCAGAATCAGTCGTAAGCCGCCATGCAGAGTCTTTTTATCGAGCATCATGGCTTCAAGCATCGAATCGGGTGAAATCGGCCTATTCGAAGCAGTCAATTCGATAGGTAGCCCAAGAGCAGCAAGCAAGTGCGTTTGACGCTGGAGATCTTCCTTGGTCCATCGCTCGAGATTAGCGGCGAGCCTGCCGGCCATCGTCATTCCAATCGATACGGCTTCGCCATGCAAATACGTTCCGTATTTCGCGAGAGTCTCGATGGCATGTCCGAAGGTATGTCCATAGTTAAGAATCGCTCGCAATCCTGTTGTCTCGTGTTCATCGGCCGCGACGACTTGGGCTTTGAGCTCGCAACAACGCTTGACCAAGTACTCGAGTGCGTGAGTCTTTCTCGACAGGATCGAAACGACATTGGCTTCGAGCCATCCGAAAAACTCTGCATCCATGATCACACCGTATTTGACAACCTCAGCAAGACCGCTTCGGTATTCTCTTTCCGGGAGCGAATCGAGCGACATCAGGTCGATCCAAACCATGCTTGGTTGCCAAAACGCACCGATCACATTCTTGGCCTCCGGAAGATTGATACCGGTCTTTCCGCCGACACTGCTGTCGACCATTGCCAGCAAGGTTGTCGGTATCTGTACGAGTCGAACTCCCCGATTCCAAGACGCGGCGAGGAAACCCGCAAGATCTCCTACGACACCACCTCCAAGGGCAACGACGACCGCCTTTCGGTCCGCTTTAAGATAGGCCATCTGCTGCCACAGCTTTTCCAAGATCCGAACCGATTTGCTCCCTTCTCCGCTGGGGACTTCGATGATGACGGCATCGGATGTAGAAACTGCCATGGCCTCTCGAACTCTCATTGCGATCGGCAAGATGTTTTGGTCGACGACAAGAATCAGCTTGGATGCATCGGGGCAGTTTTCACGAATCGCTACCGCCAGATCTTGGGCTCCTGGAGTACCGATGTAGATCCGATAGGATCGCTGTCCCAAGGGGACTTGTATGCTTTGCATGGCTAGCCGTCGGTTAGGTTCTCAATTCGGATTTGTTGATCGCTAGCACGACATTCGAATGGCACAGATAGTCGTGCAAAGCTTTACGTCTTCCTAGCAAAAACAGAGTGATGGAGTTTAAGCCAAGGACGGCGATCAAGGAATATTCGATCCCTTTGGAAATCGATACCGACTGCAAAGAAATGTACAAAGCCAGTGGAAAAAACCAAGCGAATGCATTTCGAAGAACTTCGCGAGGAACGAGTTGTTCGCGCCTTGGAGGCAGTCCATGTTCCTCGACGATCCTGAGTTGAAACAGGTATCGTCCAAGCGAGGGCCAACCTCTATAAATCAAAAACAAGTAAAGTGCAGGAACAATCAAGGAGGCGAATGCGAGGATGGGAATCAAAAGCTGCCGGCTTTCGATTCGAGAGGCTTGGATGCCAAAAATGGAAATTGCAAAGGGAGCCATGGCCGCCAACAAACAAACCTGATCGACCGAGTAAGCCATCAAACGGGGAGCGAATCCCGCAGGAGTAGTGCTTACGGGGGCAATGTCTCTGAGGGCTTCGAGCAACTCATCGTAATTCGAATAACGTTCTTCGGGGTTTCGAGCCAAGAGTTTCTGCAGCAACGTCTTAAACTCCCGAGGCAATGCAGCAGGCCATGGGTTGGGGAATGCGATTTCCGATGCCAACAGAGACTCGAGCTTGGCTTGCAAGGAGTCTCCTTTGAGCTCAATTGGTAAACGAGCGAAGACCATTTCAAAGAGGGTTACGCCCAGTGCATACATATCCGATTGAATGCTATAGGCACCACCTCGCAGTAGTTCGGGTGCAACATAGGCTGGAGTGCCAGCCAATCGGTTGGCTTGATTCCCATCGATGTTTTGCATCCGTGCGAGACCAAAGTCAGAAATCTTGACTCGACCTTCACCCGCGAAGATCAAGTTGGCTGGTTTGATATCGGCATGGATCAGATCGAAGATCGTTGCATGTTTCAGGGCCGATGCGACTTGGATGCAGTACTCGATCGCTTCGGGATAAGGGATAGCACCTTGGCGACGGATGCGTTCGGCGAGAGTCGGACCGGGCAAAAGTTCCATGGCCAAGAAGGGTTCTTCTTCCTGGCGACCCACGTAGTAGATCGTTACAACGTTGGGATGATTGAGACGTGCTTGCGCGATGGCTTCGCGAAGCATATCGTCGACGCGTTTGGAAAAATCATCGCCTCGCTTGCGCATGACTTTCACGGCGACATAACGTTGCAACGAAGTGTCAAGAGCCCGATAGACCGCACCCATGCCGCCTTGTCCAAGCTGCTTGTCGAGCTTGAAGTGTCCAAAGACTTGATCGGTCATCGCATCGATCGGTGCGAGTTCAACCTCGCAATCCTGGGCTGAGCTCTGAAGGCTCGTCAAGCTCACGGTCGCTTCATAAGCATCCTGGAGGGCTTCTCCTAAGACCCGACGAAAGCAAAAGGGGCATTGTCCCCCGCGATCGGCTTCGACGGCATATTCGTGACCACAGACGCAGTGGTAGACATGGTCTTTGGTGACCGGCAAGTGGACTTCGGAATCTGCGTCGGGTGGGCTTTCTTGCATAGCTTGGGTTCTGATAGGACGCTATTGTACACCGGCTGGTTTTTTTTCCGAAGATCCTGCGACGGGCTAAAAGTTGAGATAGACTATCGTTTTGAGTTTAATTTTTCACTTGTATTGGAAGGTTTTTTGATGAGTTGGATCGAGTTGCCTGAAGATCACCCCACTCCCTCGTTGGTGGTGGATGCCGCGACGGTCGATCGAAATTTGCGCCGGATGCAAGATTACTGCGATCAGCATCGACTCGGTCTCCGCCCCCATACCAAAACACACAAATCCATACCGATGGCCCACCGTCAGATCGCATGCGGGGCCCGAGGCTTGACGGTCGCCAAGGTAGGTGAAGCCGAGCAAATGTTCGCAGCAAGCGGTGATCTTTTCATCGCTTATCCCGCCATAGGTCCGGTTCGCTTGCGCCGTTTGGAGCAACTGGCCAGAAAGTGCTCTGAGTTGCCCGATGGCCGATTGGCCTTGGGGGTCGACTCGAAACAAGCTGCCGAAGGGATCGCGCATGCGGCTCGGCAAGCGGGCGTGAGCATCGGAATCATGGTCGATTTGGATGTCGGATTCCACCGAACGGGCATCGAATCGAGCCAGCAAGCGATCGATCTATGCACTTGGGTTGCCAATCAATCCGATTTAGAGTTTCGGGGACTCATGTGCTTTCCTGGTCACATCCTCCCTCAAGCACCCAACGAGAGTTGGGATCATTACCACCATGCAATCGCCCAAGTTGTCGAACGCCTAAAACAACTTGGGATCGAGGTCCCGGTGGTCTCAGGGGGATCGACGCCAACGGCAAAAGAGTCCCATCGCAATCCTATTTTGAACGAAATTCGGCCAGGAACGTATATCTACAATGACTTGAACGAGGTCGCCTTGGGGGTCGCCAACATTGAGGACTGCGCCGCGAGAATCGTTGCTACCGTCGTAAGCGTTCCGACGAAAAACAAGTTCATCTTGGACTCAGGTAGCAAGACTCTTTCGAGCGACCGCAACTGCGTCGATCCCGATGGTGGGTTTGGCAAGGTGATCGAGTATCCAGAGGCAAAAGTGAGTCGACTCAGCGAGGAGCATGGAGAAGTGGTTTTCCAGGAAAATTACAATGGTCCAAGGCCCAGTGTTGGCGATCGTCTTTGGGTGATCCCAAACCACATCTGCGTTTGCGTCAATCTGCAAAACAGCTTTTTCTTGCACACCGACGGTCAGCTCGAGGAACTTCGCGTCGATGCACGGGGGATGCTAGTCTAGCATGAAGGTCTCGATCCTCGTCCCAGCTTACAACGAACAAGCAACCATCGGCATCGTACTGCGCAAATTGATGGTCGTGGATTTGAACGATAAGAAAATCGGTCTGCAGGTCGATCGAGAAATCATTGTCGTCGACGATGGATCCAGTGACGGCACCTATGGGGCCGTCGAAGCTTTTATCCAAGACAATCCCTCGGCAAGCCAGCATATTCGCTTGATTCGCCAACCGAGGAACATGGGCAAGACCGCCGCGATCGCCACGGCTATCGATGCAGCAAGCGGCGAAGTTCTGATCATCCAAGACGCGGATTTGGAGTACGATCCCAAAGAGATTCCTGGCGTTTTGTTTCCTATCTTTGAAAACTGGGCCGATGTGGTCTACGGCAGCCGGTTCCTCGTCAAGAAAGCCTCCCGAGTCCTGTACTTCTACCACTATGTAGCCAACAAGTTTTTGACACTTCTGAGCAACGTGCTTACCAATCGCAACATGTCCGATATTGAGACTTGTTACAAGGCTTTCCGTCGCGAGGTGATCGTGCCATTGGAACTCTCCAGCAAAGGGTTCGGAATGGAAGTGGAAATCACCGCGATGGTTTGCAAGACCATCGCAAGAACGTATGAAGTCCCAATCTCCTACTACGGAAGAACTTATGACGAAGGAAAGAAAATCGGAGTTTGGGATGGAATTGCAGCGATTTGGTATATCCTATACTACAATCTGATCCACCCGGTGACCGGGCAAGGTCAAGCGTATATTCAGACCGTCAATCAATCGCTCAGAGAGTTGCATTCAAGAACACCTCCAGGCGAAATCCACGATCCCAACGAAATATGAAGTTTGTATCCTGCCAACAAGACTGGGTGGCCGACCCTTGCGATGTACTGGTCGTTGCCCTCGATGACGATTGGGCTCGCCGCCCGGAATTCCAAACGATCGATCGGGTAAGTTCCGGTTGGTTCTCTCGGGTGATGCAAAGCGGTGAGGTTTCCACAAAACCCAACAAAGTATCGGTATTGATCGCTCCGACGGGGATCCCTGCAAGCGTGCTTGCCGTTTTAGGTATAGGCAGCAAATCGTCCATCTCCTGCAATACCTTCTTTCGCGCAGCGGGTGCTGCGATGCGGGCCTTGGCATCCAAACAACGTGCTGTTTTAAGGTTCGTTGGATTTGGAAATTCGCCACTTGAGACCAGAGCCGCTATCTGCGGCGCGATGGTCGGTGCCCAAGGCCAAGATTTATTCAAGAGCGAAAAAACAACCTTTTCCCCCACGACGGTTCAATGGGTCGGTGCCAACGATGCACAAATACGCGCAGGGGAAGTTATCGGCGAGTCGGTCAATCTTGCAAGGCACATGACCAACCAACCTCCGAACCTGATGTATCCCGAAACCTTTGCCCAACGAGCCACCGAAGTCGCAAGCGAAGCGGGGTTCTCGATCGAAGTTTGGGACAAAAAGCGACTCGAGCAAGAACGCTGCGGATCTCTGCTGGCTGTTGCTCGCGGCTCAGTTCGTGAACCTCGCTTGTTGATCTTTCGATACCAAGGCTCGCCGCCAGACTCCGAGCCCCTAGCACTGGTCGGCAAAGGAGTTACGTTTGACTCTGGCGGATATTCGCTAAAACCCACCGATGGCATGCTCACGATGAAATGCGATATGGCGGGAGCCGCCAACGTCCTGGGGATCTTCAACGCGATCGCCAAACTCAAGGTGCGACGCAATGTCGTAGGGGTCGTCGGACTGGTCGAAAACCTCGTCTCAGGCGACGCCTTCAAACTCGGCGATGTGTTGACGGCTCGCAGTGGCAAAACGATTGAAATCCACAACACGGATGCCGAAGGCCGATTGGTGCTTGCCGATTGCCTGAACGTTGCCTTGCAAGAAAACCCAACGCAAATCGTCGATTTCGCAACCCTCACGGGAGCTTGCGTCGTGGCCCTTGGCACCGATGTTGCCGGGCTCATGAGCAACAACACTCAGTTGCAAGGTGACGTGCAATCGTTCACCGAAAAATGCGGCGAGCTGACCTGGCCGTTGCCCATGCATTCGTTCTATGGCGAACAGATTGCGGGCAAAGTTGCCGACATCAAGAATGTGGGTGAAGGCCGATGGGGAGGAGCCATCACGGCGGCAAAGTTCCTCGAGGAGTTCGTCCAAGGCCGTCCTTGGGTTCATTTAGACATCGCTGGTCCGGCCTTTTTGGATTCTCCCAAACCTTGGTGCGATGCCGGTGGAACAGGATTCCTCGTCCGCTCGTTTGCCGAATGGCTCTTGGCATGAACACCGATTTGGACGAATCGACCCAGCAGGATCCTCATGGAGACCTCTGGCGGCAATACCACGAACTGGCTGAATTGGCCGGATCGCTTGCGCATGAAATCAAGAACCCGCTGTCGGTCATCCACATGAACGCCGACTTGCTAAGCGAGGAACTTCACGAAAGCCAGTGGCCAGGCAAACGCAGAGCGATCTCCAAGGTGGACATGATCAAACAGCAATGCCATCGCATGGAGAATCTCCTGAGAGATTTTCTGCGGTTTGCACGCATGCAAGACATGGAACTGACCCTCGGCTCGCTCAACGAACAGATCGCCTCGGTCCTGAACCTTTTTCAAGCTCAGGCCGACAAACAAGGAGTTCGGCTCGAACGATTCCTCGATTCGGATCTTCCGAACATCCGCCTTAACGGCTCATCGCTTCAAGCCGCCTTGATCAATCTGGTGAAAAATTCGCTCGAAGCGATGCCCGATGGCGGGGAGCTTTTGATCCGAACGTATGTCATTCCCAGTGGTGTCGCGATCGATATGATCGATACCGGTTGCGGCATGGACGAGACCACGGCGATGAGAATGTTCGAGCCGTTCTATTCGACCAAGCCTGAGGGGTCCGGGCTCGGTCTGCCGACGACCCGCAAAATCATCGAGGCCCACGGTGGCCGAATCAGTGTGCAAAGCGAGGTCGGTCGAGGCACGAAATTCGTCCTGGAGTTCCCCACTCCAGTTCGCATCGCTTGATCCAACCAGCCTCGTTAACGATTCCTCAGCAACCATAGGATCGGGCTCGATGGATTCTCCAAATCGACGAGCCGCTCGATCTGGTATCGCTCCGATCGCTCGGTAATCCAATCATGGACTGCAAGACTCTCTGCGAGTCCGTCCTGATGCCCAACATAAACCAAAATCGAAACAATGGCATCGGGAGCGAGCATCGGCTCAAGTGCATTCAAAGCTTCGATCGTCGAATGAGCTTTCGTCACGATCGATTTGTCCGAGTGAGGAAGATAGCCTAAGTTAAACATCGCGCACGAGACTCGACCGTAGTACTCCCTTGGGACATGCAAACCAAGCTCAGCATGGTCGGCAAGGATGCACTCGACACGCTCCGAACAGCCAGCCTGTTTCACTCTCCATTCGGTACGCAAAATCGCATCGGCTTGAATGTCCATGGCCAAGACTCGGCCATTGGGCCCAACGCATTGGGCTAAAAAGAGTGTGTCAAATCCATTCCCGGCCGTCGCATCGATGGCAATCGATGACTCCGGGATATTTGGCCGACAACGATTCTGAGCCTCTAGGGTAAAGTGCATCCTTCGAATCAGCTTGAGCGAGGATAGGAACCAAGGATATCCAGTCGCAATGCCCGTTGTTTAAGCGTAGCTATCGCATGGGACAAGGATGCCTGAGCGATATGACCTTCGAGTTCGACAAAGAAGTAATATTCGTTGGGAGAACCTGGCACAGGTAAGGACTCAATCCATGTGAGATTGATGCTGTTGTCTTTGAATAGTATCATTGCATCGGCCAGTGCACCCGGTTGATGAGGAACTTGAAACAACAGCGACGTCTTGTCCTTGCCAGTCTGTTTAGGTTGATCCTTGCCGATGATCGCAAAACGAGTTGCATTGCTCGGATCATCCTCGATCGATTCACAGACTACGGACAAACCGTATTGGTTGGCGGCCTCGATCGATGCAATCGCCGCCGCACCAAGTTCCTCCATGGCGATCTTGGCAGCGTGCGCTGTACTTGAAACCTCGATCCGCTGGGCCTCGGGCAGATGTTCAGCGAGCCATCGTCGGCACTGAGAGATCGCTTGCGGTTTGCTGTAGACTTTGCGAATCCCTGAACGATCCGACTTGGAAAGCAAGTTGTGATGGATCGGTAAGAGAACTTCACCACAAATCTGGATCGGTCGCTCGATGAAGTTCGACATCGTATCGACGATTCGACCATCGGTACTATTCTCGATGGGAACAACTCCATAGCGGGATTGCCCTCGCTGGACTTCCTCAAAAACTGCCGCGATCGAAGCCACTGGATGGAGCAAATGGCTCGAGCCAAAGAACTTCAACGCGGCCCCGTGACTGTAGGAATGCTCAGGACCCAGGTAGGCCACCCCAAGCGAACCTGCTGTCTGCCCAAGCTGGGTAAGTCCTCGCTTGACAAGCAGCTCCCAAATTTCAGACCGCTCATGAACCAACTGGGCGATACTGGCATCGATTTGACGGAGCCTCTCTAGAAGTGGATCCTGCGCTGCGTCGGAGTCTGGTCGCTGGGAGTTAGGCATATCCAATGCGTTTTTCCTGTCAATTTGACGGTAAGAGGATCGGTGCTCGTCGATAGCAACCGATTTCAGGCCCGCAAATTTAAGTGTAAACCCTTGTTTTGTATAGAGTTAAGCTGATTTCACAGAGAGAAAAAGACCTTTGGCACAACTCTTGCTACACGTAGAAGCCAAACAAGGTTCTCGGCCACCTGGGAGCCAACTTTACCAAGCAGTTTCAATATCCTACCGACTTCACGTTTAGGGAGACACCCACCATGGCATCAGGCGAAAAGATCATCGGAATCGATTTGGGAACCACCAACTCGGTGGTGGCCGTCATGGAGGGCTCGGAGGTCAAAGTCATCCCCAATGCCGAAGGAAATAGGCTTACCCCAAGTGTTGTTGCTTTCAATGACAAAAGCGAAACGATCGTCGGGGATCCGGCGCGTCGCCAAGCTGTCGTGAACCCTCGCAGAACCATCTATTCGGTTAAGCGTTTCATGGGACGTCGCCATTCGGAAGTCGAGTCCGAAGAAAAGATCGTTCCCTATCAAGTCATCGGTGGAGCCAACGAATACGTTAAGGTTCAGATCGGCGATCAGCAGTTTACTCCGCAAGAGATTTCCGCCAAGGTTTTGAGGAAGCTCAAGGAAGCCGCCGAATCGTACCTCGGGCACCGAGTAACGAAGGCCGTGATCACCGTTCCTGCTTACTTCAACGACGCTCAGCGTCAAGCGACCAAAGATGCCGGACAGATCGCTGGCTTGGAAGTCGCACGGATCATCAACGAACCAACCGCTGCTGCGTTGGCTTACGGCTTGGACAAGAGCAAGGATCAGAAGATCGTCGTATTTGACCTTGGTGGTGGTACGTTCGACGTGTCTGTCTTGGAAGTCGCTCACAACAACGACGGCGAAGCCGGCGGCAAGATCTTTGAGGTAATCAGCACCAATGGCGATACGCACTTGGGTGGTGACGACTTTGACCAGTCTCTGCTAAACCACGTTGCATCGATGTTCCAACGAGACAACGGGGTCGATCTACGCAAAGATCCAATGTCCTTGCAACGCTTGCAAGAGGCTTGCGAGAAGGCCAAGAAAGAACTCAGTAGCCTTCCGCAAACCGATATCAACTTGCCTTTCATCACCGCCGATGCAACAGGTCCAAAGCACTTGCTAACGACCATCACTCGCAGCACCTTTGAAGGACTCATCGATCCATTGATCGATCGCTGCCGTCAACCGGTTTTGCAAGCCTTGCAGGATGCCAAGTTGCGTCCGGCTGAAATCGATGAAGTCGTTTTGGTCGGAGGTTCGACTCGCGTTCCTAAGGTGCGTGAGTTGGTCAAAGAGATTTTCGGTAAGGAACCACACCAAGGGGTTAATCCCGACGAAGTCGTTGCCGTCGGTGCAGCGATTCAAGGTAGCGTGCTCTCGGGCGAACGCAAAGACGTTCTGCTCTTGGACGTTACCCCACTTACTTTAGGTATCGAAACCGAAGGTGGTATTCTGACGGCTCTGATCGAGAGAAACACCACAATCCCTGTCGAGAAAAAGCAAACCTTCTCGACCGCAGCCGATAACCAGACTGCCGTGACTGTGAGCGTCTTCCAAGGCGAGCGCAAGATGGCGATTCACAACCGTCTGCTCGGTCAATTCAATTTGGAAGGGATCGATGCGGCCCCACGAGGGATGCCTCAAATCGAGGTCAAGTTCGATATCGACCAAAACGGTATCTTGAACGTCTCTGCCAAAGACCTAAAGAATGGTAAGCAAGCGAGCGTGAAGATCGAGCAATCGAGCGGTTTGAGCAAGGATGAGATCGAGCGAATGCGCCGCGATGCGGAATCGCATGCCGAAGAGGATCGCAAGCAAGTCGAGTTGGCCGAAGCCCGCAATCGAGGCGAGAACACGATCCACGCGCTAGAAAAGGCGATCAACGATCAAGGGGACAAACTCGCTGCATCGGATCGCGAGCCTCTTGAGGCAGCGATCAAGAAGTTGCGGGAAGCATTGGGCACCAACGATGCCGAAGCGATCAAGCTTGCGACAGCCGAGCTAGAGCAAACCGCTAATGCATTCCGATCCGCGTTTGCTTCGACACCCCAAAGTTCGACAGCATCGCCAGAGTCCAAAGGACCCAATGACGATGCGATCGACGCAGAGTTCGAGGTCAAGAGCTAACTAGGACATGCCAAGACACGCCGCCTGAAGGCGGCGGTATCTTGACGGTGTTGACTTCATTGACAAGATTGACTGCGTTGACTGCGGACAGAGTTGACGAGGTTGACATTGTTGAATCCCATCAATAACGTCAACCTTGTCAGTGCCGTCAAAAACCCCTCTGACCGCACCGCACCCGGGCCCTGGACACCCCGGGTTTTTTCGCTTTCTATCGGACGCCGATGCTTTCGAGCGGTTTTTTTATGGGTACACTAATGGAGCCCGAGATCCAGAATGTCCTTTTTGCTCCCAGGAATATCTGAAATGACCTCTCTTTGCGAACTGTTTTTTCGTCGAGCCCAAAGCCGATCTTTATGGATCCTGGCCGCCGCTGCGATGATCTTCGGTGGTTGCACCCCTAGCGACAACAAAAACGCTGGGCAATCCAAAGCCACATCTCCTAACAGCGATAGTGCCTCTTCGGTGAGTTCAGCTAAGCCGACTGCCAAGCGGATCATTCTTTTGAACAACACCGATTCTCCCTTTTGGGATGCGGCTCGCGCTGGGATCAACAAAGCACAAGCGGATCTCAAACTGGCAGACTCAGGGTTCAGCGCCAGCATGGATTCCAATGACGGTACTGAAACAGGGCAAATCGAAAAACTCAGGCAGTATGGCACTCAAAAAGATATCGCTGCGGTGATCATCTCCCCAATCTCTTCGACGAATCCAGCCATTGCTGACGAACTCAAGAATCTTAAGAACAAAGGGATTACCATCGGTTGCTTTGACAGCGACTTAGATGCCAAATATCAACAGTACCGTGAGTTCTACGTCGGCACCAATAACATCGCAGGAGGTAAGGTTCTAGGAACTGCAGCCAAGATGCTCAAACCTCAAGGTGCTCCTTATGTGCAATTCGTCGGCGTAGATAGCCAACAGAATGCCATCGAACGCATGGATGGATTTACCTCGGCAGTCGGCGAAAGCTTTGTTCAGAAAGATCGCAAACTCGATGATGCCGACCGAAACCGTGCCCGTGACAACGTGCGAGATGTGATCACCAAGTATCCGGATCTTTCTGTTTTGGTAGGAATTTGGTCCTACAATGCACCAGCGATTGTCGACGTAGTCAAAGAGAAAAATGCTCGCGATAAATTCACGATCGTCACTTTTGATGCTGAAGCCATAGCGATCCAACAGATGGCCGATGGGATGATCGACGCGATGGTCGTCCAAAACCCGTTCGCCATGGGTTACGAATCGGTTCGCTACGCCTTTGCCAAAGCCATGGGTGATCCTAACACACCGAAACAAATGTTTCCAAACCTCGGCAAGGCTGGCGGAGATATCCTTGATACAGGTTTGAAGGTTGTCGTGCCACCTGGTTCTCCTCTGAAAGCTGAGATGTTTGAATCGTTCGGAAAGAGCGTCGAATTCATCGACCTCCCAACCTTCCAAGAGTGGCTCAAGAAGTACGATCTGACGAGTTCATGATTAGCGATAAGACAAGCTTCATCGGTCGGTTGCTATCGAGTGTCGAGTTCAAACTGATTGTCTCTTGGTTGTTGGTGGTTCTAGCCACAATAGCGCTAGATTCCGGCGACACCTATTGGGATCAACCTGTAAATTCGGCGCAGTTGATCCTACGTCAAACCGTGATGTTAGGCTTCTTTGCACTCGGTGCAGCGATCATTATCATCTCCGGCGGTATCGACCTCTCGAGCGGTTCGGTCATCGCGATGAGCGCTACGGTCTTCGGATGCCTCATGATGACCCTTGATCCAGTCGGTTTCAAAGCAGGGAATATTTCGACAACAGCGGTGGTACTAAGCATCGCTGGAACACTTCTTTCAGGGGCAATGGTTGGAACACTGCATGCTTGGCTCATAACCAGTGTCGGGCTGCCTCCATTCGTAGCAACACTAGCGACGCTCGTCGGTTTGCGAAGCTTTAGTCGCGGTTTAACCCAAGCGATCACCGCAACCGGGAACTCCAACGGTAAATCGCAGATTGATTTTACAGATGAAGGACTTCGAAATATCCTCAAAAATGTCCCTTATATATCGATTGCCTTCGTTGCATTTGCGCTATTGCTCTGGTTTCTCATGAGCCGAACGGTCACAGGTCGGCATCTGCAAGCTATGGGCGGGAACGAACAAGCGGCTAAGCTCAGTGGCATCCGGACCGATAGGCTCAAATGGCTCGCGTATGTCATCGGAGCCGTTTCGGCATCGATCGTCGGAATTATCTCCTTTGCCGATAACGGATCAGCCAAACCAGACATCATGGCCCGAGGCTACGAACTCAATGCCATCGCCGCTTCGGTCATCGGCGGTTGCTCGCTCCAAGGTGGTGTCGGCACGATCCCTGGTACCATCCTCGGTTGTTTGTTCCTTCGGACCGTTATCGACGCGGTTCAGAAAATTGTCGGAGCAGGTTCCGATGTGTACGAAGGAATGATCGTCGGTATTGTAGTCGTCGTAGCGGTGACCTTTTCGCAGCGGGGGAGTGGTCAACTAGCTGGCAAGAAGTATTTCTCCAACGCGATCGGTTGGAGCGTCATCCCCACACTAGGCCTGCTTACCGGTCTGTCGTACGTGCTTTTTTTTCGCAGTCGAGAAGAATGGTTCGCACCCTACCAAGCCTACGTGATCGCTGGAGCGGTTGTCGTCGCTCTGGTCATTCGCGCCTTTATTGAATCGAAGTCCAAGGCATCTGGTCAGTCATGACCCAACCGATCGTCTCGATCCAAAACGTCAGCAAGCACTTCGGCGGCACGAGAGCCTTGCATGAGGTCTCTTTTGATATCATGCCAGGCGAACTCCACGCGATCTGCGGTGAGAATGGAGCCGGCAAAAGCACTCTGATGAAGATCCTCTCGGGAGTGATTACTTCCTATGACGGACAACTGCTGATCGATGGCTTAGAAGTTCATTTCACCGGAACCAAAGATGCCGAATCCGAAGGGATCAGCATCATCCATCAGGAGTTGAACCTTGTCGAACAACTCTCGGTGGCAGCCAATATCTTTCTAGGTCGCGAACTTCGCAAAGGCTATGTCTTCCGACACGATCGCGCGATGGAATACCAATCGGCATTGCTTTTGCAATCACTCGATTGCAACATCCCTCCAAATCGCCTTGCTGGTTCGCTCCGGGTTGGCGATCAGCAACTCATCGAGATTGCCAAAGCGCTGAGCGTCAATAGCCGGATTCTGGTTATGGACGAACCGACTAGCGCTCTGACCGAAGCCGAAGTCGAACGTCTCTATCGCGTCATCGCAAAACTCCGTAGCCAAGGGACGACCATCCTATACATCTCCCACAAGATGGACGAAGTATTCCATCTCTCGGATCGTATCACCGTGCTGCGAGACGGTCAGTTCATCGCCACCCGAAACACCAAAGAAACAACACCCGGCGAAATTACCAAACTCATGGTCGGTCGCGATATCGAATCGCTCGATCTTGGACCTCGCAACCCAAGAGGCGATTTGGTTTTGGAAGTCAGGGACCTGTCGCTTGCATGGCCAGGCCATGCGCGAGGTTATCGATTGAAAGACATTTCGCTTGAGCTCTATCGAGGTGAAGTGCTCGGAATCGCAGGTTTGATGGGAGCAGGACGCACCGAACTGCTCGAGTGTCTCTTTGGAGCCTCCGCCTTGGAGCCTACCGGTGAGATTCTTCTTGATGGCGAACTGATCCAACCAAGGCACCCAGCAGACGCAAAGAAAGCTGGCCTAGCACTCGTGACCGAGGATCGTAAACGTTTAGGTATTTTCAGTACCATGAATGTCGGGCGAAACATTTCGACGTGTTCGCTTAAAGATGCCCTCATCGGGCCGATGCTTAGTCGATCAAAAGAGCGACAGCTCAGCGGCTCGATGGTCAGCAACCTTGGGATCAAGACCGCCGGTCTCACACCCCCGATCGGATCGCTCAGCGGTGGAAACCAGCAAAAGTGTATCGTGGGCCGTTGGTTGCTAACGAATCCCAAAGTGCTACTGCTTGATGACCCAACGCGCGGTGTGGATGTAGGTGCCAAAGCCGAGTTGTATCGCGTGATACGGGAACTCTGCCGTGAAGGCCTTGGCGTGATCGTCACCAGCAGCGAGCTTCCCGAGCTACTGACTCTCAGCGATCGCATTATGGTGCTAAGCGAAGGTCGCAAAACGGCCGAGTTTCGAATCGAAGATGCAACGCAAGAAAAGATCTTGGAAGCCGCGACCAAGAGTTGGAATTCTTAATACGAAGTCAAGCAAGTCTTTCAATTGGCGTTAGGCCAAACGGTCTGAACCAAGCAACCGCCTAACTCACCTTGCTCGATCTTGATCGAACCACTGTGTTGACAGCGGATAGTGTTGATAGATGGACGAGGTTGGGCTCTGGCCGTCAATGATTTCAATCCTGTCAACACAGTCAATGCAGTCCAAAAAACCACCGCCGCAAGGCGACGTGGCAGCAAAGTCAGCGAACTTATCGAATCGGGCCGCGCTCTGGCGCTAAGAGATGATTTCGGAGAAATCATCGACAATCGTAAGAGTGAGCCTAAGGCAATTCGATGTTGATCGTTCTTGTTGCTTGATCTTTCTTGGTCACCTTCCCAAAGTCCACGGCCTTGACCGCGTCCTCCAAAGAACCAGCAAATCCAAGAGTGATCGTGGCTTTGTTTCCAGAAGAAGACATCTGAAAGTTCGACACCTTAAGCTTCTCTTTGAGCTTCTCAAGAATCGCACCGGCATCCAACGATGACTTCGATTCAAGAACAAATCGAACGTTGGCAGACGAAGGTTCTGCCGGGGGAGGAAAACCACCTGGAAAACCAGGTCCAGGCTGGCCACCTGGGCCCTGCGGCCTAGCAAATCCAGGCTCTCGACGTATCGGGCCACCAAGATCATTAGGCGGCGTCTTTGGATCGCTCCCTGCGCGGGATCGTCCAGCCTGCAGACCAGGAGGTGCGGCGCTCCCAAACGGAGAGGACTCCGGATTTTTGCCTGGATCGCGCCTGCCCAGCCCCCCGCTTACCCCGTCGCGCTGCACCAAATTGCTGTTGAGTCCATCTGCCTTGTTCTTGGCGGTGGTCCAAGTAATAGAAAACCGCTCTTCGGTATTCGTTGACTTATCTAGCTCAGCATTTTTAGACCAGTAATCTCCAATCTGTTTCAAAGTGGCCAGAACTGCCTCTTTGTCACCGCTTTGGACCGCTTGCTCGAAGGGTTTTCTTAGCATACGCATGGCCACGAATCCAGCTTGATTGGCTTGATGCATGTACCTGTCGGATGCTGCTTGATCCCCCTTGGCTTGCTGGACCAAGCCTCTGACATAGAGCATGAACGGATCATTGAATGTTTTGAAAAGAGACTCGGCCGATTGATCGATCGCGTTCAAGTGAGCCTCGGGCATTCTTGTTTCGAGCGATGTCATGGCAAAAGAGATCACTGCCAGATCCGCACCTGGATCCCCCGGATGCTGTTTTTTAAAATCGTTGATCAGCCCAGCAGTATCGCTAGAGGATTTGTCCAAGGTGTTCGCGATTGCTATGAGCCTAGTTGTGCGGCTAGGCTGACGGTTTGCCAACCAATCGGTGATGGTCTTGTTGCTCTTTTCTTTGAAATCTGCACCGAGGTTCTCGAGCGGACGAAACCACAACGCTGGATATTGGATCACCTCACTCCCATTCTCAAAATCGCCCGTTTGTGCAACGGTGCCATAGATTGAAAACGCCTTTCTACCGAACGAATTCGCTTTGTCGATTCGCTTCTTGTATTCCGTATCGGATCCAATACCGAACTGGATGACTTGCCAGTCCTTTAAGAAGATCGCCCCGGCCATTTGACTCATCGGGACTTGGCTAAGAACACTGACAATGTCGGCGATTTTGGGCTGTGATCCAGAGTTATCAAGGATCAGCAGCATGTACCCGAATCGAGGAGGCAGGAACCCAAGGGTATCCGGCATGCTCGGTGGTGCAGCGATGTTTCGATCCTTAGCCCCGTAAAGTACCAACTCGGCAGCCTTGCTCTTGAACTCCTCCTTGCTGATTAGCTGCGTTAGCTCCAAAAGCTTATTCGAGCTACTGATTAATTGCCTGGGGTATTCAGGATCCGAGTAATACCGCAATAGCACTGCAGGCTGACCCTCATGAAGCGACTCACCCAGAACTCTCCAATGCCGAAAACCTTCGTCCAAGGGAGTGCTTTCGAGGCTCTTGCTACGCAGGTGACTAAGCACTTTTGGTGTCTCAAGTCTCTTGATGATAGCTTCCCAAGACGCTGTCGGTCCTTCCATCAAGCGTTTCTCAAAGTCTTCATTGGCGATCATCCGCAAGGCGCGATCGGCGCTGCCTTGTCGCGCATGTCCTGCGAACTCTTCGGCTAATTT
>JBEIGI010000005.1:0-174373 GCA_040381975.1 Pirellula sp. | reverse complement strand
CGGGCCTTTACGAGGATCTGCTCCCTTTCATTCCGACTTTGGTACTATGCGAAAAACCTTCGCCGCACGACGCGGCGAAATCCCCGTGCAGGATGCCTTCAAATTTCGTTAGCTATGAGACCGTAGATTCCACTTGCCGGTGAACCAAAACAATTTAGGGTTTCTTCAGGAATTATTGTGGGTTCACGGAATGGTAGCGGAAGTGCGCAAGCAATCCAGTGATTCAAGGAATGCCTGCGGTTTAGCTATTTTTTATCACCGGACGGCTCGTGCCGTTCCGCTTTTATTCGCCTGCGGTGCCCCCTTTATCCACAAGAACTCCTGAAGAACCCTATTTAGGCAGATCTGCCTTACCGTCGGAATCCGCATCGATCGCCTTTAAATCGATGTACGTATAAGGCCTAGTGTAGGCCTCTTTACCCGACTTAGCATAGGATACCCACATTCTTAGTGCCGTCGCATCGTAGACGACATTCTCGACATTCCCACCCTTGATCGGAATCTTGTTAGCAAGTTCTACGAGTTTCGGGCCGTCTAGTTTTCCTCGCTCTTTTTGCAATGTTGGGAACGCTCCACGACCTTCGTCGTTGTACACCACGCACGAAAGTACGTTTGGAGCGAACTCATCGGTCGGATCGGCATCCTTCCAAATCAGTAGCTGCTTGTCGGCAGGTTCCGGGGAGTGCGCCCGGACCTTGACTGCTCGTTTGTCGGTCTGCCCGTCCCCAAAGACAAAATGATATCGCTTGGTCGTCGGCTGGGCCTTGAAAATCGAAAGGGCTTTGCTAAGCGAATCGCCATCGTAGAGCATGGTTCTGAAATAGACGGTAAAGTGTGGCGCATGGACTTGATAAGGAGCTTCCTTGGCCGAGGCATCCCCCATCTCACTGAGTGCAATCCCTTTTGCGTTCATCCCCGTGTGGGCTCCGATCATTCCTGCAAACGAAGGAACTACGTGCGGGATGCCTTCGTTGGGTATGTACATCACAATCATCGGGAACTCGTGAGCCCCGACCTCCATGCTCCAATCGAGATTTCGGGTTTGGTACAAGTGTCCATCGACAGTAGCATCACCCCAAGCGGCGATACTGCTACAAGAATAAGGCATCAATAGCGGCACTGCATGAAGTGCTTGAAGGGTGCTCAAAGCAACGCCGGAGCCATCTGCAAGTCCGGCTAGTTCCTGTTCGAGCCGATCATCCCCGTAGCTGCTGGTGCGGGACCAAACTTCGTTGAGCGTGCTGGGTGCGAGTTTTAGCTCTTGGGTGATTCCTTCGAGTGCCGCCGGGACAAAGGTTTGAATTTCCTTAGCAAAGAGTCTTCCAAGGTGGTGCCCCATCTCATAAGGGGTGCCTCGGACGACCGCCAGAGGAAATTGGGCGTCTTGCTCGCCCACGGTGATCCGATGACCTGAGCCGCCGATTTTCTCTGGGATTTTGAATGGCCCTGTGGATCCCTTTTGGGTTGCTTGAGGAGTTCCCGATGCGATCGCATCAGATTTTTCTTGACCAGAGCCTATCGATGGCAGCGCCCAAGCCCCAAGCCCCAGCAAAACCGCTTGGACAACTTGCTTTTTCATGGTTTTGTGCATTGACAACCCTTCCTGTGAAGAAAAATTGAAAAATTTCTGGATCCTTATCAACAAAATCAAATGAGCCTAGTAGACTCGGCCCATTTGGCATCTTACAGTATTTCCTATGGGGAACGCTCCTCCCTTGTCACGTTTTTATGAGTCTTTTTTTCTCTTTCGGAGGTGGGTAATGAAACGAACAGTTCGACGGACAGGTTTTACGCTAGTCGAACTGTTGGTGGTGATCGCGATCATTGGAATTTTGGTCGGGTTGCTATTGCCAGCAGTTCAAGCCGCACGTGAAGCGGCAAGACGGATGAGTTGTGGAAACAACATGAAGCAAATCGGATTGGCTTTGCACAATCACGAATCTGCAAACAAATGGGTGCCAACCTGGTGCACCCAGTTTCGATTGACCGACGCTTATGCAGCCCAAGGCAACCCGTTCTTTGCATCAACCGTAGACGCTCGAAGAAGCATGGCCCCACTTGGATTGATGATGCCTTTCATGGAAGGCAACACAATGTACCAACTCTTCGATATGAAGAAACCGTTGATCGATCCGAGAAATTTGCCAGCACCTTTGGGTCAAGTTTCCCCAGCAGCAACAACTCCGGTTCCAACATTCCTTTGCCCTTCGACTCCTGAATCCCAAAGCGATTACGGACCTTATTTCAGCCAAGCAGGTATCCTGCCCTCTGGAACAGCTTTCTTCTTGCCTAGAACCGATTATGCGGCTCTTCGTGGGTTGCACAGCACGTTGGCAAGTTGCGTCGGGCTGCCCGCAACAACGACTCACAACTCGATGTTGGGGGCCGATGACAATTCGGCATTGGGAGACAACGCTGAAGTCGTCATCAACAACAAGCGTAAGTTTGCTGCTGTGACCGATGGTCTTTCGAACACCCTGTGCTTTATCGAAATTGCAGGCCGTCAACGCCGTTATTTCAACGGTGTGGCTTATCAAGGAACATGGACAACAACTCCTGTTCCTGCATTCGTCTTGAACGCGTCCTACGTTGATTGGAACACGGCTCGTCACCCACGAGGTCTCTCAGGTGTCGATCGCAATAATCCATTGGCTGCAGGCTGCTCCGTGATGAACATCGACAACGAAAACAACCCTTACTCATTCCATGGAAGTGGCGTACAAGCCCTTCGTGGAGATGGTTCGGTGGTTTTCCTCCCTACAACGATCGCCACTCAGGTCTTCACCGCTTTGGTGACTCGTAACGGTAGCGAAGTGGTCACTTTGGACGAGTAATCAAGAGAACATTGTTCGTCGTCGAACTCACTCCTTCAAAGGGCGAGCGACCCGTAAGGTCGCTTGCCCTTTTTTCGTACCATCTCTAGATCGCTTAGCCCCCAAAGAAAGTTTGCAGGTTTGCGAGGGAAATCCGTCTATTGGTCGATGATTTTTTGGTATCTTAATGAGATCCTTTTCGTTCTTTCCCTATCAACCAGGAGCCGCTTATGTACGTTTGTAAACCCTCTCCATTTTCAATCATCACTCTACTACTTGTAGTATTCACCACCACCGCAATCGGATGTGGCAAAGCGGGCCCATCTTTGGTCCCTGTAACAGGTAGCGTTACAGTTGACGGCAAACCTGCAAACGGTGCGACGGTGATCTTTCACCCAACGGACAAGGAGCAGAAGCTCATCCCTGCGGCCACCACCGATGATGGGGGGAAGTTTAAGCTTGCCACAAGTGCGAGAGAGGGGGCTCCGGTAGGTTCTTACGACATCACCGTCATTTGGCCTGATCCATCGGTTCAACCAACTCCAGCCCAAAAACTCCAAGGACTCGGAGAACAAGGTCCGGATCTCTTAGGTGGTAAGTATGCAAAGAAAGGTGCTACTGGTCTTAAGGCCGATATTACTTCATCAACCAAAGAGTTGCCGCCATTGCAGTTGAGTAAGTAGGGTTCTTGTTTGGCGAATAATAAAGCAAGGTCTGCAAAGTAGAAGCGGTACGGCGCAAGCCGTCCGGTGTTGACTTTCTCGATTGAGGTTTCGCTACGATCCTTACCGGAAGGCTTGCGCCTTACCGCTTTTAATTCAACTTAAATACACCCCTATTACCCCACGGATTTCCTATGAAACGAGCTATTGGTTGGTCTCTTGTAGCTTTGGTTGGTCTTGGTCTTTGCCATTCGGTGGCTCATGCCGAACCACCTGCTGGTAGCAAACTTACGCCACTGGACAGCTATGTCGCAAAGCCCGACTCGGCGTACTCTTGGAACGTCGCCGAAACAATCCAAACAGGGAACCTCACGACTCATGTGATCCGGCTTACTTCTCAGCGTTGGAGAACCGAGCAAGAAGTTGATCGGCCATTGTGGGAGCACTGGCTTGTCGTGACAGTTCCAGCCAAGATCACCTCGGATCGGGTATTTTTGATGATCGGTGGTGGAAGCCATACGAGTCCTCAGCCCAAGGGCCCCGATGCAATCACCGGGGCGATTGCGGCTTCGACCGGCGGTGTTGTGGCCGAGCTGAAAAACATACCCAATCAACCGTTGGTTTTCCACAACGACGGCACGCCTCGGGTCGAAGACGATCTGATCGGATACTCCTGGGCTCAGTTTCTTGAAACCGGCGATCCGACATGGTTGCCACGTCTGCCGATGGTCAAGAGTGTTGTGAGGGCCATGGACTGCATCACCGAATTCTCGGCAAGCGAAGCCGGAGGGAAACGCAAGGTAACGAAATTCATCGTCGGGGGTGGATCCAAGCGGGGTTGGACGACTTGGATGGCCGGTGCGGCAGACAATCGCATCGAAGCCATCGTGCCGATTGTGATCGATGTGGCCAACGCAAGATCCTCGCTTCAAAACCACGCAGAAGCTTATGGTTTCTGGGCAGAAGCCATCGGCAACTATTACCAACACAAGATCCTGCAACGGTTCGATCATCCTCGGATGCAAAAGCTTTATGAGATCGTCGATCCGTACTACTACCGAGACCGATTGACGATGCCCAAGTACATCGTCAACGCCAGTGGCGACCAGTTCTTCTTGCCCGACTCATCGAAGTTTTATTACGACGAGTTGCAGGGAGACAAACTGCTGTGGTATGTACCCAACGGCGATCATGGACTCAAGAATACCGATGCGGTTCAATCGATCGCAGCGTTCTATAGCATGATCTCCTCAGGGAAAAAATCCCCACAGTATTCTTGGAAGTTCGAAGAAAACGGCTCGATTAAAGTCTTCGCCAAGACCCAGCCTAAGGAAGTCGTACTTTGGAGAGCCAACAACCCAAGTGCTCGCGATTTTAGGCTTAAAACCATCGGGCCAGCGTTCGAAAGCACGACGCTTAGAGCCGATGCAGATGGAAACTTTGTAGCACCACCTCCTCCTGAGCAACCGGGTTGGACGGCAAGCTTCGTCGAACTGACCTACGATGTCGGCGGTCCGTTCCCTTTGAAGGTTTCAACTGGCGTGCAAATCACTCCCGATGTACTGCCCTTCAAGGGAATCGAATTGACGGAAGTCAAATACGAACCCGAGGTAGCCGGCCAGAAAACCCAAACCGGCAAGTAGCATCGGGTATGCCATCGGATCGAGTTGCTCAGATCGCGAGCTATCAGAACCATCTTTCAAGACGCATTTGTTTTGGGAGGGGGCAACTCGATCGTCTCGCTGAATTTTGCGAAGAGCTCGGATACAGAAAAGTTTTCTTGGTCACCGACCAAGGGGTCCGCAACGCCGGGCTCATCGATTCCACCGAGCATCGACTGAGCAACTCCGGGCTGTTGGTCGGGCTTTATGATCAAGTCGCACCTGAACCTGCTTTAGAGCAGGTCGATGAAATCGGCGAAGCAATTCGAGCATCCCGTGCCGATGCAGTGATTGCCCTCGGAGGTGGGAGTGTCATGGATGCGACCAAGGTCGCAGCGATTCTAGCCAAGCACCCTGGGTTAGCTCGAGACTACCTCGGGATCGGAAAAGTCCCATCGCGGGGCATCGCATCGATCATGATCCCGACGACATCGGGAACGGGATCTGAAGCGACCTTTGTCGCAATCTTGACCGATAAATCAACGGGGAACAAAGCCGGTGTTGTCTCTCCGCATTTGCTTGCCGATCTTGCGATCGTCGATCCATCCCTTACCGATCGTTTGCCAGCCGAGATCACTGCCTCAACTGGCATGGATGCGATGGTGCATGCCGTTGAGGCGCGGATCGCTAAAGTCGCGACACCTCTGGCTCGAGCCTTGGCATTGGAATCAGCGAGCTATCTAGGCTGGGGGCTGCCTAGGGTAGTTCAAGATCCCTCGGATATGTATGCCCGCGATGCGATGTCCCTTGGCAGCCATCTTGCGGGGATGGCTTTCGCGAACTCTTCTTGCTGCGCAGTGCATGCCTTAGCGCTCCCTTTGGGTGGCCGATATCCTATCGCTCATGGCGTGATCACGGGAACGTTTTTTGGAGAAGTCATGCGGCACAACTTGGTCGTATGCAAAAGAGACTTCGAGGTTTTTAGCCATGCGTTCGGCTGGGGGGGGCTCAGTGCGATGGGATTTTGCGACAAACTAGACGAGCTTGCCCATTCGATTGGGTTGTTTGATCTGCTTCGAAAGCATCACGTAGCAACTGAGGCGATCGAATCGATGTCTAAGGATGCTTGTGCGAATCGACGCTTGATGGATCCCAATCCGGTTGTGCTCGATGAGCCGCTGGTAGCAAGCATTTATCGAAAGGTCTTGAGAGTCTAGTTGCATGAGTCGCACGATAGAGAATCTATGGTTTGACGCGGTGCCTTGGATCGATGGAAGATCGCTTAGACGGTTGCCGACGGCTCAGGTCATCAATCCGGCTACCGGCGAACTCGTTGCGCCAGTGGCATATGCTGAAGGCTCGGATGTCGAGCAAGCCATCGCCTCATCCCAAAGAGCCCAGGATCGATGGCAAGAGACTTCGGCTTTCGAGCGCGGTGAGATCCTTAAACGGATTGCCGATAAGCTTGATGGGCAACGAGATCTGCTTGCTAGATTGCTCACTACCGAACAGGGTAAACCCTATTTGCAAGCCTTGGGTGAAGTCGATTATGCGGCGAGTTTTTTTCGCTGGTTCGGTGAGGAAGCTCGACGGGTTTGCGGTCGCATTGCTCCACATCCTCAGGCCGATCGGGAGTATCTCATCGAGCACAAGCCCCTAGGGATTGCAGCCTGGATCACTCCTTGGAATTTCCCTTTGGCTCAGGGTGCAAAGAAAATTGCAGCGGCCCTGGCAGCAGGCTGTGTTGGGATTTGGAAACCTGCCGAGAGCACCCCACTGATTGCATTGGCCATGGCACCGATCTTCGAGCAAGCTGGTGTTCCTCCGGGAGTGGTTCAGATCCTTCCAGGGCTTGGAAGTCAGATCGGTTCGCTACTGAGCGAGCATCCGGCTATCCGAGTGGTGAGTTTGACCGGTTCGGTCAGGACTGGTCGTGAGATTATGGGCAGTGCTGCCCGAGACATCAAGCGAGTGCTTTTGGAGCTGGGTGGGAATGCACCTTTCATCGTCTTGCCGGACGCAGATTTGGATTTCACGGTGGATCAACTCGTGCGTTTGAAGCTTTTTGTAAGCGGGCAGGTTTGCGTAACGGCGAACCGAATTTTCGTGCATCGAGAGATTCGATCTGTATTCATGGACAAACTGCTCGCAAGACTAGCCGAGTCCAGGATAGGCGACGGGCTCGAGGATGGGGTTGATGCCGGACCGCTGATCCATCAGCAGGCTTGCCAGGGTGTGGATCGCTTGGTTCAGAAGGCTTGTCAAATGGGCGCTCGGATCGTCGGGTGCAACACGACTTATACGGGCGATTCGAGGCTAGCAGGTGGTAGTTTTTATCCGGCAACGGTGATCGATGAAGTGACTGACCGAATGGAGCTTTTTGGATGCGAGATCTTTGGTCCCATCTTTCCTATACTCGCATATTCGCAAATCGATGAAGTTGTCACGCGAGCCAACAGTGTCGAACAGGGACTTGCGGGTTACGTCTATGGTAGGGATTTGTCGCAATGCAGGAGGATCGCAAGGAGCCTTCAAGTGGGGATCGTAGGTATCAATGAGTGGAGGCCACTGAAGGCCGAGATTCCATTTGGCGGGGTCAAGCAAAGCGGGTTGGGAGTCGAGGGTGGTAAAGAGGGGATCTACGATTACCTGAGTTTGCAGGTGATCTCGACACCGAGAGATTAGCCCAAAGCGAATATTTGTATGGGGCTAATTTAAACAATCGACATTGAGCATCTGCGCATGGCGATACAAGTTCTTGAACACCGTTATCTCCTGAAAAACCTCGTTTTGAAACACAGAGACATCTGAGAGCACAGAGCATTTAAATCAAAGCAATGACCTACAAAATTACCTGACGAACCAACTTGGTTCTTCACGAATAATTGTAGCTAGGAGGATACGCTTCTGGCTTTTTTCGTACTCGTACTCGGAAAGAACCATTGGGATTTAGGGGCTTCGAGTACGAGTACGAGTACGAGTACGAGTAGGAGTACGAGTACCGCGGTGCTGAGTACGAGAAATCCAGATTCTCTACCTGCAAAATTACCTGAAGAACCAAAAGCTTTAAAACCCGTACAAAGTCGTTATGACTGCTGTGACAGATCTGCGTGTCGGGTAGACAAAATCAACAAACGACTCAATGAATCAAATCGTTATCGGGTAGTGCTTTCCACCATTTTACGGGATCGACAATGTCTTCAATCGGTGCTTAGGTCATGTAAATGACAAGTGTTCTAGCGATATAATGACTTTTTAAGGATCTTGTAAACAAATGTTCTCAAGAATGGAAAGTTGATTACTTCGAGACCTGTCGCCATCATTCAAGCGGTTAAGGCATCGCGTGATTGTCTTAGGTGGTAGGTCGAGGTAAATAGCTAGTTTTGAGGAGATCTTGTTTATGAGATGTTTAATTCTTGGTTTGGCATGTTTGGCATTCATTTCGATGAATTGCGCCAATACAATGGCTGGAGCGTGGCTCTCGAATAATCGTGCTGGTGGTGTTTCTGGCGGTTTCACGGCGATTAGCCCGACCAACGGGAATCTTTCTGTTCCACTATCGGTGACCGGTTTTCACTACAACAGTGGCCCTTCGAGCCGTACGGGTGCTTTCGCAGGCATTGTCGAGCCTGGCGATCTGGTTTGGGCTGGAACGTATAACTTTGACTCCTACGGCCTGACGATAGGTGACGCCTATACTTTTAGCTCCCCGACTTTCGGAACATACTTTGGCACAGTTGCCAGTGACATCGCTTCGAATTTGCCTGGTCCAGGGGATGGTTCGCGAACCCTAAACTTGATTGGTACATTCACCCCAGGAACGAATTCGCATTATGAGGGCGATACAACTTCATTGACGAATACCTACCTTCAAATTTCATTCTCTCGGAATATAGGCGGAACGGTCAATGCGGCTTGGAGTTTTGACACGACTGCAGGAGCAAATGTCCCTGAGCCAGCCTCGATTGCAATTTTCGCTCTTGGTGCTGTTGGATTTGCGACTCGACGTTGGCGTCGCAAGTAAGGCTTGGCTTACTTACAATAAAATATGCAAAAACGCACTCCGATCGGAGTGCGTTTTTATTTAATGAGCCTACCACTGGCTTTATGCCGAATGGCGTTGAATTAAAAGCGGAACGGCGCGAGCCGTCCGGTGAAAACTAATCGAATTCGCCGACATTCCATCACTCACCGGAGTCGCTACTTCGTGAACACCGTTTTGCCCTCTTTGATGGTTTCAAGAACAGCGATGTCTTTGATCGTTGTCGATTCGACCTTGAGTGGGTTCTTATCGAGAACGACAAGATCCGCAAGCTTTCCTGCTTCGAGCGTACCCTTGCTTTTTTCTTCCTTGAGTTGATAGGCGGCCATGGCGGTTACCGCGCGAAGAGCATGGTAGGGTGGGATGCGTTCGTCTGGCCCGACGACTTTGCCAGAGCCCGAAAGCCGATTCACACCCGCGTCTACTAGATCCAGGATCGAAGGCGTTGGAGAAACCGGTGCGTCATGCGAGAACGTGAATGGCAAATCGGATCTTAAGAAGGTTCGCGAAGCCATCGCGCCGGCCGATCGCTCTGCACCCCAAAGTCGCACGACGGCATCACCCCCGGGAATGATTCCAGCGGTCAAGAAGCTGGGTACGGCGCCATAGCGTTTGATTTGATCGATTTGATCGACCCGCAACCACGTTGCATGTACAAAGACCGGACGGTGGTCACGCATACCATGTTTCTTAACAGCCTTGGTGATCGCTTTGAGGGCTTGGTCGGCGGCCGCATCTCCGTTCATGTGCATATGGATCTGCAATTCGGTCGGCCAGTACTTATCAAAAGCCGCATCGAGCACTTCGTCGGGGATCTGTCGATAGCCAGAAAATGGAGCTGTTTTTCCGGCAGGAGTTTCGGTGTACGGCTGGGTGAACCAAGCCGTATCGAGGCTCCCATCGAGCCAGAACTTCACACCTCCCATGCGAACGCGATTGATGTAGCGGGTATCGAGATCCGGTCGGGCTGCACGCAGTTTATCGACGATGCCCGATGCATCAGGTCGGTACTCGGAAGCCACCGTGTAGGCTGCTGCCAAGGTATCATCGAGAGTCGAGTCCTTGGCTGCAATGTACAAATCGATGGGAAGCAGTTTGTTGTCGATCGCGTTGGTCACAATCGCAATGTCGTCGTTGCCTAGCCCCAATCCTGCCTCCATGGCCGTGGTTTGACCATAGCTTGCCCAGACCTTCGCCGCCCCGGTGATGGCTCGTGATGCGAGTTCGCCAGAGAAGGGAGGACGTTTCGAGCGAACTGCATTTAAGGCAGTTTCTTCCATCGGCCCAAGCAAGCTCTTTCCATCCTTGCCTCGAGCAAAGGCACCTCCGGTTGGATCTGGCGTGTCGGATGTGATACCGGCTGCTTTGAAGGCTGCAGAATTTGCAGCGCCCAAATGTCCTGACGAGTCGACGACCATCACCGGACGATCCTTAGATATCTGATCGAGTTCTTCGCTCGTCGGTGGACGGCCTTCCTTCATCGCTCTGGCTTGGTACCCGAATCCGACGATCCATGCCCCCTGCGGGGTTTGATCAACTTGTTTTTTCATCCGTGCGATCAACTCAGGGATGTCGGCACAATTGAATAGATTCGCATCGACAAGATTCTTGCCAAAGTAGACGAAGTGTCCGTGGGTGTCGATGAATCCGGGCAAGAGAGTTTTGCCACCCAGGTCTACGGATTTGGAATCGGCACCTAAAAGCTTTTGCGCCTCGGCTAGCGGACCTACATAGAGGATCTTTCCCTCTTTGACAGCCAAGCTTTCCACATACTCGGGCTCGGTTCCTCGCATCGTTAAAATATCGCCACCATGATAGACCGTCGGTGACTGTGATTGCTGTGCGGTTGCCAAACTAAAGCTTGTACCAAGTGCAAGGCTGAACGAAAAGGCACGCAGAAAATGAGTTGACAAGGCTCTGCTCCTGGAGAAATAAACTAATTCAATGTTGATTTAAAAGCGGAACGGCGCGAGCCGTCCGGAGGTAAAACCGAGGAAAAACGCACACCCACTAAACGTACCGGAGTGCTTGCGCACTTCCGCTAACATTCGCTGAATACCATGGACGTGCATACGCAACGTCGCTATCGTAAATCAGCCAGTGATGGTCGACAATTTGGCTGAGTGGAATTACTCAGGGTCTGGTGATGGGTTCTGTGCCCAGATCGAGGCGATGATCGAACCGCTGACATTCATCACAGGAGCGAACAAGGCAGGAGCGATGGCCGCAGATGCATTCTTGAGAACGTCGACGGCAAGGTTTGCCGCCATCCCTCCGTTTTGCAATCCAACTTCAATTGCAACGGTTCGGCTATCACGAATATTCAACCCCATGACCCGACTACCCCAGTATCCAAGCAGGTATCCGAGCAGATTATGGAGTGTTACTCCCACCAGAAGCACTAGTCCTACTTGGACGATCTGGCTCTGGCTCTTAGCAGCAATCAGTCCGCAGATACCGCAAATGGCGACCATCGATACTAGTGCCAAAAAAGTCTCCGCTCGCTTTGGGTCAACCTTAAGTTGCTTCATCATGATGTTTGCGATCAACCCTAGTCCAACTGGAACGACAACGGTGTTGATGATGCTTAAAAACATCTTTAAATAATCGACCTCGATTGTCTCTCGAGCATAGACATAAACCATCAGTGGGGTCATGACCGGGGCGAGCAATGTTGAAACTGCCGTCATGGTCACCGACAAAGCGACGTTGCCTTTGGCAAGATAAGTAATCACGTTTGATGAGATTCCACCGGGACTTGCCCCTAGCAAGATCATACCGAGGGTCAGTTCCGGAGGTAGCGCAAGAGCCTTGGATAGACTCCAACCTAATAAGGGCATGACAGAGAACTGAAGCACCGCACCGACGAAAACCGCTCTAGGCATTTTCAAAATTCTTTGAAAGTCCTCGATCGTCAGCGTAGCGCCCATTCCGAACATGGCGATCTGAAGCAGATAGTTCAGAAATCTCGAGTAGTCGGTCGGTAGGTTATCCAGATACAGTTTTGGATAGATCAAACCAGCCAATACTGCGGCCACGACCCAAGAGGCGAATCCATAGGTTCTAGCTTTAGGATGGACTGCGATGACGATCGATGCAAGCAGGACAATCAGCAGTGCCAGAGGTGGGAGGAAGGCTGGCATGCTAGGAATCCGATTGTCCGGTTTGCCTTTGGTAGATTGCGTGAATCATGGACTCGGAATCTTTGAACTTCTTTCCACCCGCGATGGCTTGATCGATCAGTCGTTTCGCATCAGCTTCGGAGTGCCCGAGAACCAAGAGGGCTTGGAAGGTTTCTTCGACAACCCCTGTGGTTTGCGGTTCGACTCCCGGTGAATCTTGACGAACAAGAAGCGCAAACCTTGGCATTTTGCGGCGAAGCGTGGCGATGATTTTCTCGGCTGTCGCCGGACCAACTCCCGGGAGACTCGATAGCCCCTTGGCATCTTGCTGTTCGATCAAAACAGCGGTGTCTTGTACCGGCTTGGTCATCGCACGCAGAGCTTTTTTAACCCCGACACCATCGACCGAACAAAACAACTCAAAGAAATCACGCTCGGCCGTCGTCAAGAAGCCGACGAGTTTAGGAGTTAGGCGACTTCCCTGAGCCGCGTTGCCTTCGATGTAGTGGATCGTATGGAGCGAAATCGTTTCACCGATCTTGCCTTGCAACTGTCGACGGGTGAATTCAGGGATCGAGACTTCGTATTCAAAGGGGGATACCGCGAGCGTGGCCGTGTCGTTTGTGAGTGAAAGCAATTGACCGTAGAGTTTGGTGATCAAGATTTCTTCCTAAGGTTTTGGTCGTTGAGTTGGGGGTGTTGTTTGGAGGTGAAGTAATGGCACAGAGCGATCGCAAGTGCATCGGCCACGTCGGGTGGGTCTGGAGGCTCTTTCAATCGCAACTGCAAGCGGATGGCTTGCTGCATCTGATCCTTCGGAGCGCGACCGTTACCGGTGAGCATCCGCTTGACCTTGGTCGCCTCATACGAATGGACATCAAGTCCTGCGTTTGCTGCGGCCAAGCATAACACACCCCTGGCATGCCCCATGAGGATGGCTGTACGGGGCCTTTCATAATGGGAGTATAACTGTTCGATTGCAATCGCAGCAATTGGAAACGAACCTAGGATTTCTGTAACTCCATCGTGCAATTCTTTGAGTCTTTGAGCTAGCGTCCGATCTCGCCGCATTTTCAATATCCCGGCTTCGACGAGCTCGGGTTGCTGGTTCTTGATTCGAATGATCCCATATCCCGTGATCGAAAGGCCTGGGTCAAACCCCAGGATCAGCCCTGATGACTTCGCTGTTTTCTGGTTGGCTGAGGAATCGGAACTCAAGGTCGATCTCACTGATTTTCAAGTTCGCTCGACAAGCAGACAGCTTCGGTCCCATTTCGAACCAGCAGCAGCGGACCGGCGACGGCGAACGTGTTCCAAGTCACCCCCTCAAGGACCTGCATTTGTCCAAGCGGTTTTCCGGTCAATCGATCGACAGCAATGATTTGGCCATCTTCGGAGCTGATCACCAGTGTGCCATTGACCATCAGTGCTTGGCCTTGGCCATAGCGCCCACCTCGCCAGATCCGAGAACCGTCGGCAGGATCGATGCATTCAAGGATGCCATCACTGAGGCCATATAGCTTTCCCCCATAGTAAATAGAACTTGTGAATTTTGTTTTGAGAACCTTGTTAATGGCCCAAATATCTTTGGTACTCCAAGATGCCTTATCATTCAACTGAACCTCGAACAACTTCGAACCTTGGGTGTATCCTTTGCCCACTAGAATGCGATTGCCATCGACGCTTACGGGTTGGGATGCACACGCAGCACCGTTGGAGTTGCTTGGCCACGAGGTACTCCAAAGGACTCGACCATCCTCGATGTCATGCCCGGTGACTGTCCCTTCGTTGACACTGACGATCTGCTCGATGCCATGGAGATTCATCAAGGCCGGTGAGGAGTAGCTGATTTGCGAGTCGCCCTGGACCCATTGGATTTTTCCGTCGGCGAGCGAACAAGCCATCAAGGACCCTTTGATTTTGTTCTGAGCGCCTCCGAGTGGAACGAAGACCGTTTGGTTGTAAACCAGCGGGGATGCTGCCCGCCCCCAATTGACTGCGGCCTCGAATTCAGCTTGGGCAGATTCGGATATATCGAGGAGTTGATGCTCCCATCGCGCGGTGCCGGTCTGAAGATCTGTGCACAACAGATGACCCGTTGCGCTTAAGGCCACAACGATTTGCTTATCCTCTAACGAGACAATAGTAGGCGTCGAGCGTGGGCCTAAGCCTCCTAGGGCATGGAAATGTCGACCAGGACGCTTGACTTGCCAAAGTGTCTGTCCATCGACTAGCGAGAGAGCCGTCAATGATTCTTGCTCATCGAGTTGTTCTAAGGTTACCGCGATCCCCTCGGCGATCGAAAACCCGGACCAACCTGCTCCGATAGGCCGCCTCCAAAGTTCCTTCGGTAGATTTTTATCCCAAGCTGCCGAGAAGCGCGGCTCGTCAACGACTCCGTTTCGATCGTTTCCTAGGTACTGAGAAAAACGATACGCTTTGATCTCTTGTGGTACTTCGACCGAGTCGATTTGAGGGCGTTGGGGGCGAACTGGCTGTTTGCTCCGCAAGAAACTTCGCAAACGATAACTTGGCAGAACCTCTCCGGTCACACCTACATACTCAAAACATAAATAAAACAATCCAGCACACGCAGCCGGAACTGCACTGATAAGAAACTTGGATCTCAAAGAAACCGATCGGCTTAGCCACAGGCCAAGAAAAGCGAAAAAGAATGCAATCAGCCCCCAAAGGATTCCTGCTAGATTGGCGATCTGGTGATCGGTTTCATAAAACGCTGTGCGGCTAACGAAGAGCATAGCTAATGCGGCTAGCGCGAGCCACCATAGCCATCGGCTAGCGGTCTGCCGCCTTGATTGCGATCGCTTCGGCAATTGGTTTGATGGGGAATCCATGCGAGGTTAACTTGCGTTGGTGAGTAAGATTGGATAGGAAGGTTACCGAGGTGAGATCCGAGCATTTTAGCTAGATGGAATCTAGGGTAAGCGCCAAAAGAAGAAGGGGGCAAAAAAATGTGAGGGCAGAAAAATGGGAAGGCAGAAAAATCGAAGACGGCTCTATTGGGCCGTCTTCAATAAGCTTACTTAGCGCATCTGCGAGCAATCGAGGGGGTCTTGATCATGTCGGGCAAAACTCAGGCGCTCGTAGATGATTTCGGAGAAATCATCTACGTAAAGAGCCTAACGATTGAGGGCAATCGTTAGGCTGATTTTGAGTAATTACTGGATTACTTGGTCACGAGTGCATTGGCAGATGCAAGTGATTTGACATAGTCGATCGCGACGTTGAGGATCTCTTCATTGTAGAAGTCGCTGAAGAAAATCTTGTCACGCTCTGCTTTGTTGTCGAACTGCTTTTCCTCTTCCTTTTCCATGCTGGTTTCTTTGCGACGTGCCATGTAATCGGATTCCTTAAGCGGGATCAATTTCTCGCTCTTTTGCTTTCGATAGGCTTCGATACGCCCTAGGAGCTTGCCAAAGTCTGTGTTTTTGGCGATCCGCTCGGCAGAGAGTCCTTGCAAAGTCGACTTGATGGCGCTGTCGACCATCGAATAGTGCTTGTGTGGCTGGGCTTTGACCGTGTCCATTGGCAATGGATAGTCTAGATCGGTTTCCGAGATATCCATTTCAGCGGTCATCGAAGGCAGGATCACGTCCGACGAGACGCCTTCGAGTTGGGTCGAGCGTCCATCAGGCAAATAGAACTGCTGAATCGTCAGTTTAAGTGCTCCTTGTGGTTTCGCAGCCCCGAGCCCGAAGGCTGCAGGTGCGAGATCTAGCAAGGTTTGAACGGTTCCCTTGCCGTGCGATTTTGGATCGCCCACGATCAAGCCTCGCTCGTAATCCTGGATCGCACCGGCGAAGATCTCGCTTGCGCTGGCACTAAGCTGGCTGATCTTGACGACCAAGGGTCCTTTCCAAGTGATGTTCTTATTTTCATCGAGCATAGGGATTACGCGACCGTTTGGATCCTTGACCTGAACCACTGGTCCATAATCGATAAACAGTCCGGTTGCTGCGATGGCTTCTGGGAGCGAACCGCCACCGTTTCGGCCAAGATCCAGGACGCAAACATCGACGTTCGATTCGTTGAATTTCTTGAGGATCACCTCGAGGTCTTTCGACGTTCGTCGATAGTCTTCTTTGTTCGAGCG
Organism: Pirellula sp.; assembly: GCA_040381975.1. GTDB lineage: Bacteria > Planctomycetota > Planctomycetia > Pirellulales > Pirellulaceae > JBKCUI01. Next base: position 158,019 of record JBEIGI010000005.1, on the reverse strand, counting down.
AGCACCTTCCATGTCGAGGTAGAAACTCGGTAGCTTGATGTAACCGACACGATAAGGACTGCCATCGGGCTTTTGTCCACGTTCAATGATTTCGCTTTGTGCTGCGGAGTCTTCTAGTTTGATCACCGCGCGAGTGATCTCGTAGACTTGGCGTTCTCCACCAGCCTTGGGTTTCACATGGAGTTTGACTTTTGTACCAGCCTCACCCCGGATCATCGAGACAACGTCATCGATCTTCATATCTTGGGTTTCGACGGCGGGCGTACCATCTTCTTGCTGCACAGCAACAATTTCATCGCCCACTTTGAGCCTTCCATCCTTGTCGGCTGCTCCGCCCGGGACGACCATCTCGACGATCGTCGAACCATCATCGGCGCGGAGGGTTGCTCCAATCCCCTTGAGTTTCAGGGAAATGTGCATGTCGAAGTTCGCTTTTTCCCGCGGAGCCATGTAATTGGTGTGCGGGTCGAGCGAACTGGTCAGTGCAGTGAGATACATTTCCAGTAGTTCATAAACGTCCGTCTGGGAACGATTCTTGTAGTAGGTGCGATACCGCTTGTGGAGTTTTTCTTTGGTATCCTCGTCCTTGTCGCCGTCGGCTCTGGCTGACAAATAGCTCAGCTTGATCGTCTTTCGCCAGCGATCCTTCAATTCGTTGGTGTCCTTGCAGTAGGGGATCGACTTCGCATCGCTTTCGAGGAACTCTTCGACGTTGTAGTCGTGGGGAGTATCGATCAGTTCATGCACCATAGGCATGACTTCGTTGAGTCGTTGCAGATACCTTTTGTAGACGGTGTAAGCAAAAGAAATGTTGTTCTTTTGAAGCATGTCGTCGAGGTTGGTTTCCTGGGCCCGAAACTCATCGACATCCGACTGCAAAAGGAAGGCCTTGAGTGGATCGACTTGCTTGAGGAAAAGGGCGAATCCGCGTTTGGACAATTCGTCGTTGAATTTAGGTTGAGAGATGTGTCCTTCTTCGACGAGGTTTCGCACGTTGCGGATGATCATTCGGTTGTCGGCGGGTTGCTCGCTGACGTTGGCTACACGTGGAAGTTCTTCGGCCAAGCTCGTTTGGAAAGTCGATGTGCAGAGCATCGAGCTTGCGAGAACCGCAATCAGAGATTTCCTAAAACCAAATCGGCGAGAGATTCTCGACTTCGTATTCATTCTTTTTTTCTTTCCAGGATAAGGAAGTGATCGTCGGGCTCATTCCAGAGGCATTCAGCCCAAGGAAATATTAGAAGATCAGTCATTTGCAAGCAACATAGATGCGCGGATTCTTGGACGTTGTATGCAAGAAATCCATCGCAAGAAAACCCAGGAAAAAACGATTTTTTTCAGGATTCCGACCCTCTGACGGTTAATTGCCTGATTTACCGCTGGAGACGAACTCTTTGCGATTGAGTTTGCCGTCGCCATCGAGATCGAACTTACCGAACCGCTCCTTGGCTTGCTCGGGATCTTTTTGGCCAGCCATGAACTCGTCATGGGACAAAACTCCATCGGCATTGGTGTCCTTTTTGGTAAACAATGCATCTCGGTCCGTCTGTTTGGCTTGACTCGATGCTGCTTTCTGGCTGGATGCTGCAGACTTGACCGGAGCTTTGGCTGCTGGATGGGTTTCAAGGAGTTTTCGCAAACCGGCAACCACCTGAGGGTGGCCGTTGGCAAGGTTCTTTGTTTCCGTAGGGTCACTCTGATAGTCGTACAGTTCCCAATCGGACAAATCGTTAGGGGCATCCCAAGCTTTCCACTGAACCAGACGGTAGCGTTCGGTTCGAATCGATCTGCCGAGAACTTGACCAACCCCCTCTTTGCTTCTTGGATAAACCTGGATCGAATGATCACGATGTCTTTGGGTTGGGTTGTTCAAAACATTTGCAAAGCTTTGGCCATCCAACGGGCTAGGGATATCGATCCCTGCCAGCTCGCAAAGGGTCGGGTAGATATCGACCGATTCAATCATCGCCTGACTCGAGTGTCCTTGAGCTCTCCCTGGTGCAGAGACGATCACTGGGATTCGTGTGGCTTGTTCGTAGTTGCTATGCTTGCACCACATGCCATGGTCGCCCAGGTGCCAGCCATGATCTCCCCAAAGAACGACGATCGTGCTGTCGGTCAGTCCCAGTTGATCGAGTTTCGAAAGCAAACGACCAATTTGATGGTCAGTGAAGCTGACCGAGGCGAGGTATCCGTGGATGAGTTCCCGTTGAAGGGATTCTGGAATTGTGCCTTGGCTTGGCATATTGGAATAGGCCCGAAGCTCACCGCTATTTTGAGGCGCGTACGCCGGTGCACCTTCGGGTGGCTGCTGATAGGCAGCCAGTTCGATCTTGTCTGGATCGTAGAGATCCCAATATTTCTTGGGTGCTACAAAGGGCAAATGGGGTTTAAGGAATCCGACGGCCAGCAACCAGGGTTGATCCGACTTGGATTTCTCTTCGAGGGCATCCATGGCTACTTGGGCGATGATCGAGTCGTTGTAGAGTTCTTCAGGGGTATCGGCCGATTCGAATGCGGCAGCCTTGGAACCATCTTTTGAGTTGGCCAAATTCTGGTTCTCTGCGAGTTGGTAATTTCGGCCCTTGGGTTTATACGATTCGGTGCTCCAAGAAGCCACATCGTCGGTGTTGCCGTGTCCGACATGAAAGATCTTGCCAAAGGACTGTGTGAAGTAGCCGTTGGCTTTGAAGTGTTGCGGTAGAGTCACAGCGTTGGGTGCGCCTTTGCGAAAGTTCGTCGGCAAATCATAGATCCCCAGGCTTTGTGGCCTGAGTCCCACGAGCAACGCGTTTCGCGATGGAGAGCAAACCGCTTGATTGCAATAGGCTCGTTCGAAGAGTACGCCTCGCTTGGCAAGCCCATCGATCGATGGGGTTTTAGCAAGCGGATCGCCATAGCAACCGATCCGGGGTTTGAGATCGTCGATACAGATCAAGAGCACGTTCGGTCGCTTGGTCGATAAAACATGCTCGCTAGCCAAGATTTTCATCCAAGTCGATGTGAGCAAGCAACAGCAAGACATCAAAAAACAAAAGGGTGTTTTCATTTCTAAGTACCTTTCGATCGAACTTTGGCTTTTCGGCCACTCCTGTTGGCCCCCGCCATCAGAAAGAAACACTGGGCTGCAATCGCTATCCCTGGAAACCTTGGAAGATTGTATTTTCTACGTTCCTGGTAGTGGATTCAAATGATACCGCATAGAATATGCTGAGTTAATCAGCTACTCCAAAAAGGGTGCTTCGGGAATTGTTGTGGGTTCACCGAATGGTAGCGGACGTGCGCAAGCACTCCGGCGAGTGATGAAATGTCTGCGGTTTCGCAAAGTTTTATCACCGGACGGCTCGCGCCGTTCCGCTTTCATTCGCCAGTGGAGCACCTTTTAACCACAATAATTCCCCAAGAACTTCAAAAAGCTGTTCGATTTTACCGATGTTTCACCAGCGCCCCCTGGAAGCCTCTTGAATGCCGTATCTTTGTTTGGATAGATTTGGTTTTGAACGCACGATGCGATTGGTCCTTTCTTGCACCGTCGCCTTTGAGTTTTTCTTCGGCTCGGTGAGCTTAGCCCAAGAAACCATTGGGATTCACGGCGATACCCAGGTGGTTCTATCGCAGGCAATCACGCAGGCTGGAGAGAACCGATCCGAACTCGAAAGGGTGCTGGCCGAGGTTCCCAGTGCTTACAAAGACTCGGCGGAGTTCTTAATCGCCAATATGCCACCTAGGGATCTTAAGAGTCTCAAATCGGATTTCTTGCTGAGTGAAATCGAACTGGCTCACAGGGCGTTAGAAAATGCTCCTTGGAAGGACTCGATCCCCAAGGAAATCTTCCTCAATAACATCCTTCCTTATGTAAACATCAACGAACGCCGTGATGCTTGGCGCAAGGATTTCCGCGATCGCTTTGCACCTCTTATCGAAGGTGCCAAGACACCGACTCAAGCCGCCGCGATGCTCAATCAGAAACTTTACCCGATGGTGAAGGTCAAGTACTCGACCCAGCGGGCCAAGGCTGATCAGAGTCCCTACGAATCTCTCCAGTCTGGACTGGCCTCTTGCACCGGTCTTTCGGTTCTGCTGATCGACGCTTGCCGATCCCTGGCTATCCCCGCCCGATTTGTCGGAACTCCGCTGTGGTCGGACAACAGTGGCAACCACTCGTGGGTCGAAGTCTGGGACAACGGTTGGCATTTTACCGGCGCGGCAGAACCGACGGGCGATCAACTCGATCAAGCGTGGTTCATCGGGCGAGCCTCAACGGCCAAACGCGACGATCTTAGGCATGCGATTTACGCAGTCAGTTTTCAACGCACACCCCTTAAATTCCCCATGGTTTGGGATCGATCGATCGACTACATCTCAGCGGTCAATGTCACCGATCGTTATACGAATATCGGCTTTAAGATTCCCGAGGGATCGCAGATGATCTCCTTTCGAGCGATCGATGCGACAAACTCCAAACGCGTGATCGCTACATTGAAAATCTTCGATCGAGCAAATCAACTCGTCACCGAAGGAAAAACCAAAAATGAGTCCTACGATGCCAACGACCATCTCCATTACTATCTCAAGCAGGGGGAGACGTTCCGCGCGGAATTCGAATTCGAAGGCAAGAAGTACCAAAAGGAGTTTTCCGTTTCAGATCGAGCAGAACTGATCGACTGGAAAGTCAGTTTGTCGACCAATGGGTCGACCAATGGATCGAATCCCATCGAGGATCTCAAGGCATATTTGGATAATTCACTGGATGCTCGCGGATCACTGGAAGAGCAAGCTTTCGCTGCCAGCCCCCTGACGCTTGCTCAGGCTCAGCAGGCCGAGCAAATGCTCGTGGCCGATTATCAGTCTAGGACCAAAGCGGTACGGCAAGCAGAGTTTGATCGCAAACTCATCGAACTCGATGGCTTGAAGATGCCTTTCGATTACAAGATTTTTGGCGAGAAACCACCAACAGGGCGAAGTCTGTATATCTCGATGCACGGTGGAGGTGGGGCTCCCGCGCAAGTCAACGATAGCCAATGGGAGAATCAAAAGCGACTTTATCGGGTCGACGAAGGTGTCTATGTTGCTCCGCGTGCTCCGACGAACACCTGGAACCTTTGGCATGAAGGGCACATCGATCGATTCTTTGATCGACTCATCGAGGACTTTGTTCTGTTTGCCGATGTGGATCCCGATCGAGTCTATCTGATGGGTTACTCAGCCGGAGGGGATGGCGTGTATCAGCTCGCACCCCGCATGGCCGATCGCTTTGCCGCTGCAGCCATGATGGCAGGGCATCCCAACGAGACCTCCCCGCTGGGGCTTAGGAATCTCCCGTTTACCATCCACATGGGTGAAAAAGATGGAGCTTACAATCGCAATAAAACAGCAGAAACATGGAAGGAACTTCTTGCGGACTTAGAGACCAAGGATCCAAAAGGCTACAAACATTTTGTCAAGATCCATGCAGGCAAGGCCCACTGGATGGATCGCCAAGATGCCGAAGCCCTGCCGTGGATGAAAGAATTTACAAGGCAAAAATACCCCGAGCGCATCGTTTGGAAACAAGACGATATCGTCGGACGGAGGTTCTACTGGTTGGGTGCCCCCGGTGAGATTCCCGATCGCGCTTTGGCAATCGCCTCCCGCGATGGTCAGACGATTAAAATCGAGCAGTCGGATCTCAAGGAACTTTCGATCCTCTTGCGAGATGATCTGATCGATTGCGACCGGGAGATTAAGGTGCTTTGGAATGACAAAGAAGTATTCAAGGGCAACGTCACGCGAACCATCGCGGCGATCGATCAGTCGCTCGAGCGAGGCGATCCCAAGGGTGCGTATTTCGCGAAAATCACCGTCAAAAACTGAAAGCCTGCACCGATAATGAAAGCGGAACGGCGCGAGCCGTCCGGTGAAAACCGTGCGATTTTGCCGACATTCCAACACTTACCGGAGTGCTTGCGCACTTCCGCTTACATGGATTCAAGTTCATTTACCAAACCTACCAATGCCAACCAAATCACCGACTTGTTTTCGCAGAGCACTCGCTTTGGCATCGCTTGCGATGTTCTTTTCTACGCAACTTTTGGCACAATCGGTTGAACCATCGGCAAGCATCGACTTTGGATTGCAAATCCGACCGATCCTTTCGGAACATTGCTTCCATTGCCATGGGCCCGATGAAGCTCATCGACAAGCCGATTTGAGACTGGATCTTGAGGATTCGGCTAAACGAGTGAGGGATGGCAAACAAGCGATCCATCCTGGAGCGATCGCACTGAGTCAGATCGTTGACCGCATCGAAAGCGACGATCCAGAGTTGGTCATGCCACCACCATCGGCAAGGAAAACGGTTACGCCCGAGCAAAGGGAATTGCTCAAGCGATGGATAGAGCAAGGAGCCCCATGGGGAAGTCATTGGGCCTTTGAATTGCCAAAACGATCGCCATTACCGTTGTTCCAGGACATCGATCCGAAGAAAGCTGCCTGGGCCCTTTCGCCGATCGATGCTTGGGTGCTCGATTCGATGCGGAAACACAGACTAGAGCCTGCCCCTGCTGCTGATCCCTACACGCTTGTGCGACGCTTGTGGCTCGATATCGTCGGTTTGCATCCCGAAGCGGTTCGCGTCGAGCGATTTGTCGCTGAGTATCAAAAGAACCGGCAGCAAGCGATGGAATCGATGGTCGGAGAATTGCTCGAACATCCAGGTTTCGGTGAGCATTGGGCAAGGCTATGGCTGGACTTGGCTCGCTATGCCGATACCAAAGGCTATGAAAAGGATCTCAAGCGGGATTTCTGGCCCTATCGCGATTGGGTGATCCAAGCTCTCAATGCCGATATGCCTTACGATCAATTCACGATCGAGCAGCTCGCCGGGGATCTGCTGGATAATCCATCGACATCCCAGCGCATTGCTACCGCATTCCACCGAGCGACCTTGAGCAACGACGAAGGGGGAACCGACGACGAAGAGTTCCGAATTGCTGCCGTCAAAGACCGTGTCGATACGACGCTGCAAGTTTGGATGGGGCTGACGATGGGATGCGCCAAGTGCCATTCGCACAAGTACGATCCGATTTCGATCGAGGACTATTACAAGTTCTACGCTATCTTTAATCAAACCGAGGATGCCGATCGCTACGACGATGAACCTCGCATGCCGGTTCCCACGTTCGCTCAGCAAACGCAGCTTGCCTCGTTGCAAAACCGAAGACAGCAAGTCACTTCGGAATTAGAAAGACTTCGTGGGGAAGTCCAAGCTCAGGTCGATCAAAGATGGCTTGTTCCCAAACCCTTATCGGTCAGCGCTCAGAGCCAAGCGCCATTGATCATCGAAGCAGACCAATCGATTCGGGCTCTCGCCGATCGACCTGCAACGGACCAATACGAAATCCATATAGAACTCCCTGCGGGTCGATATCAATACCTCAAGCTTGACGCACTGATGGCCAAGTCCAATCCGAACGATGCCGCTCCCCGGTTGGGGCTTAACCCATCGGATCCAAATTTTGTAATCAACGAATTTGCGGTTTATCTCAAAAGCCCAAGCGGCCAAACGAAACTTGCGATGCAAAGCGTCAAGGCTAGCTTCGAGCAAAACGGCTGGCCGTTGAAAGGGGCAGTCGATGAGGATCCTAAGACGGGTTGGGCGGTTTCACCCAAGCAACAGCAAACGCATTGGGGACTTTTTGAGTTCACCAAATTCCTAGAGATCACCGAACCAACCGAGTTGCATATCAAGATTCAGCAGTCTTTTGGAGGGCATTTGCTACTGCATCGATTCAAAATCTCGATCGCTCGTCCGACCGATGAGGCTTTGCTTGTCGACGATGAAGCGTCCGTAAAGGGGGGCGCAAGTCGCTTACAAGAGATCGACAAACAGATACAGGCAGTGAAAGAGGCGGTACCTAAGTTACCGATTCTACGAGAGCTGAGCGGCTCAGCCAAGCGTTCGACACGTATTCATAAGCGAGGGAGTTTTCTGGATCCGGGGGAAGAGGTCACCGCTGCACTAATTCCGTTGTTTGACGTGGGCGACGCTCGATCCGTGGGCTCGGCAGTCGATCGACTCGCGGCTGCCCGTTGGATTGTCGACCCGGATAATCCGCTTACCTCTCGTGTGGCGGTCAACCGCGTTTGGGCGCAACTCTTTGGTCGGGGGATCGTCGAAACGGAGGAGGATTTTGGTGCTACCGGGGCACTGCCGAGCCACCCACAGTTGCTTGATTGGTTAGCCATCGAGTACCGCGACTCACTGAATTGGTCTCTTAAAAAACTTATTCGGTCGATCGTCCTTTCAAACACGTATCAGCAGTCGTATGTCATGGACGAGGTTCGAGTCCAGAAGGACCCAAGGAATATCTGGCTCAGTCGGGCACCGCATTTCAGGCTCAGTGCTGAGGTGGTTCGCGATCAGGCGCTTGGGGCAAGTGGATTGCTGAGTGCCAAACAAGGAGGGGTACCGGTAATGCCACCACAACCTGAGGGACTTTGGCGATCGACTTATTCTGGTGCCAAGTGGATCACCAGTCAGGGTGAGGATCGATTTAGACGAGGACTCTATACGTTTTGGAAGCGAACGACGCCTTATCCTTCGATGGAGATTTTCGATGCCACCACGCGCGAGGTTTGTCAAATCCGCCGGATTTCGACCAACACGCCGCTGCAAGCGTTGGTGACTCTCAACGATCCGGTGTATGTCGAGGCTTCGATCGCCATGGCACTTCGTTGGATCAGCGATTCGCAGTCGGAGACCGAGCGGATTCAAAAGGGATTTCTATCGGCGATGGTTCGTCCGATTGAGCCTTCAGAGTTGGATCGTTTACAGAAGCTACTGGCGACATCGCGGCGTTATTTCAAGGAGAATCCGGATGCAGCCAAGGCATTGATTTCAGAGTATCCACTTAAAATTGAATCGTCGATGGATCCTCGAGAGATTGCGTCTTGGTCGATGCTGACGAGTACGTTGCTGAACCTCGATGAGTTCCTCACAAGGCCGTAAGATCTGTGAGTCCTTTTTTGAAACACAGAGACGCGGAGAGCACAGAGTTGTGATTAAGAATCTTATTCTCTCTGTGGCCTCTGTGCCTCTGTGTTTCCAAGTTCTTTAAAACTCCTGCCAACAACCATTCCATACCCATGAAACAAGAATTCAATTCGCTTGAAGAAGCTTTGGCCTATGAGCGATTATCGGCCGAGACACGCAGGACATTTTTGTCCCGCAGCGGTGTGGGGCTTGGGGCGATGGCGTTGGCGATTCTTAGCGAAAGTTCGCTTACAAGGAAAGCTTGCGGAGCGGACACTAGGCCGCTTGCTCCCAAGACGCCGCAAGGTCGCGCGTATGCGACGCGGGTGATTTATATTCACCTAGCAGGTTCTCCGTCGCAGCTTGAGTTGTTCGATTACAAGCCGGCGTTGAAGAAGTTCGATGGCAAGGAATGTCCCAAGGAGTACCTCGAGGGGAAACGCTTTGCTTTTATCAAGGGAGTCCCAAAGATGCTTGCTCCGATGTTCTCGTTTACCCAGCATGGGCAAAGTGGGCAATGGATGTCGGAGTTGCTACCGGGGTTGGCCAAGCATTCCGACGATGTGGCGATTATTCGATCGATGCAGACCGATCAGTTCAATCATTCCCCGGCGCAGTTGCTTGTTCATACCGGTCAATCGCGTTTGGGGTATCCGACGATGGGTGCTTGGACGACCTATGGCTTAGGCACCCAGAACGAGAATCTTCCGGGGTATGTGGTGCTTTTGTCTGGGGGCAAGACGCCTGATGCGGGGAAGAGTTTATGGGGGAGTGGATTTTTGCCGAGTGTTTACCAAGGGGTTCAGTGCCGCGCTAGTGGCGACCCTGTTTTTTACTTGTCGAATCCCAAGGGGGTCGATCGCGGCCTCCGGCGCGAGGTACTCAATACGCTCAAGGATCTGAATCAATCGCATCATCAGCGGTTAGGGGATCCTGAGACCTTGACTCGGATCGAGCAGTTCGAGTTGGCTTATAGGATGCAGGTGTCGGTGCCCGAAGTGATGGATCTTGGGAGCGAGACCCAAGCGACGCTCGATAGTTATGGGGCCAAGCCGGGCTTTGTTTCGCAGGCCGAGTCGGAGACCGATCCGAGGGTGTTTTATCGGGGGGATGATCCGACGTTGGCCAACAATTGTTTGCTTGCACGCAGGTTGGTTGAATCGGGGGTTCGATTCGTGCAGTTGTTTGATTGGGGATGGGATCATCATGGATCTTCCCCTGGGGAGTCGATCGATGAGACGTTGCCGATCAAGTGCCAGCAGCTCGACAAAGCCGTTTCGGGGTTGCTGGCTGATCTTAAGCAACGGGGGCTTTTGGAGAGCACCTTGGTGGTGCTTGGTGGTGAGTTTGGCAGGACCCCGATGTCACAGAACAATGTGCGAGAGACGCCGACGAAGGGATTCTTTGGCCGGGATCATCATCCTTATGCGTACTCGATGATGTTGGCAGGGGGCGGGATACGTGGCGGGATGTCTTATGGTCAGAGTGACGAGATCGGCTATTACGTAGGGGAGGATCCGGTGAGTCCGAAGGATTTGCAGGCGACGATCTTGCATTTGCTGGGACTCGATCCATATCGATTTGGCTATGAGTACCAAGGGCTCTTTAATCGCCTGATTGGCCCGACCGACGAGGGTAAGGTGCTGATGGAGTTGATCGTCTAGATATCTGATAGACAATTATTTAAGTTTGATCTCTGTGGACTGATAAGATGGTGAATAGGAAACAAGCTTGCAATCCTAAATCACTCGGCACAAACCGGGAGGATGCGATGGTGTGATAATTGCTAGTCTCCCCCAGGTTTGACACCTTCAACGATAAGGAAGTTGGATCGCTCCACGGCTTGGATGTCGGTCAATCGACTTTGGTGGTATGGCATTCTCGCTACGGAGACGAAACCTTGGGACTTGAATAGGTCAATCAGTTGGATCTCGTCGAATTGCCACTTATGGGTATGCCCCATGGATCCAAAGAACCGTTTTCGGGTGCAGATTTCCCGGAAGTACATTGCAATGTGATCCTTAAGTGGCTGCGCAGAACGTTCGTTTTCCGGCCTTTCCATTTGCCTGTGAAACGCGTCTAAGTACCTACTCCAGAACTCGACACCATCTGGAACGCATACCCTCAAGACACCGCCGGGGATGAGTGTACGAAAGCATTCGCCGGTCAAACGAATCGCATCGGGATATTCAAAGTGCTCCCACAGTTCACCAGCGTAGATGCAGGCGACGGTATTCGAGCCGAATGGGAGCGGCTTGAATAGGTTGTGGATGGTGGTCTGGGGTCCAAACTCGGTCAGTGACAGAACTCCTATCCCCGTCAAAAGGCGATCGAGCCAAGATAATCAGGATGCCAACCACGCGCGGTTACTCCCGTCAACGTTAACCCATCCTGAAGGCTACACCGGTCCACAACCAAGATTTACTTTCAGTCCTTTCGGAAGCATGTCACCCATTCCTAAGCTCCCCTGAGCAATCGATCATCATATGAACTGAGTGGTACATGGGCTCTTACAAATTAGGAGTATCAGGTACCCTGCAGATGAGCATTGAGTAGCCTGAAAACGTGGTCCAACGGATCTCCACACGGGCGATAATTCTATCGGATGGTTGTCTCTTTGGCAAATGAAAACCTCATTCAGCCGGTTCAATTATGTCCGCCTCAACCGATAAAAGTCTTGGGTCTGTTTCGCCCCAGCCGAATTTGGAGTTTTGAATTGATCGAGTTATTCTAGGCCCCAAAGGAGGCTTTCGATATTACCCGATCCCGAAGAAACTTTACACCACAAGAGAAAGCTGCGATCGTTTTGCGGCATTTGGTTGACAAAACACCCGTTTCCGATCTCTGTGACGAGCTTGGACTCCATCCAACACAGTTTTACACATGGCAAAAGCAGTTAACCGAGAACGCTGCCGTAGCCTTTCAGACGCAGCGGCAAAGCAAGAGAGCCGATGACGCCAAAGACCGTAAGATCCTCGCTCTTGAAGCAAAGATCCAGCAGAAGAACGAAGTGGTAGCTGAACTGCTCCACGAGCACGTGCAGCTAAAAAAAGAACTTGAGGAACTCTAAATGGATGTTGGGTTCCCCCTGATACCCGCGACCAAGTTGTCGATTACGTGAATCACTGGAATCACCGAACCGAAATCCCAGCTAAGCGAATCGTTGCATGGCTCGGGGTTGGCGGCAGCAAGTATTTCGACTGGAAGAAACGCTATGGCAAAGTCAACGAGCACAATGGAGCCATCCCACGGGATCATTGGCTAGATGAATCCGAGCGAAAGGCGATCTTGGAGGTCCATGCCAAACATCCCCTTGAGGGATATCGTCGTCTGACCTTCATGATGCTCAACGCGAACGTCGTCGCAGCAAGTCCATCGAGTGTTTATCGTGTTCTGAGCCAAGATGGTGTTTTGAGTCCATTACAGGGAAAACGATCTAAGAAGGGAACTGGATTCACGCAACCGCTTGCTCCCGCGCGATTATCCATCGGGAAATCCGCGAGAAAATGCAGGAGATTGATATCGAAACGATTGTCCAACGAGGCCGAGAAAAGTACCCCGATGCAAGACCTCGAGTCATCACGGATAACGGCCCCCAATTCATCTCCAGAGACTTCAAAGAGTTCATACACATCGCAGGAATGACCCATGTGAAGACTTCGCTCTACTACCCTCAAAGCAATGGGAAGATTGAGCGATATCATCGGACGATCAAAGGGGACTGCATACGGGCCAAGAGCATGACCAGCGTTGATGATGCTCGTCAGGCAATAACACAGTACGTCCTTCATTACAAAACGGTCCGGCTCCACAGTGCGATTGGATACGTGACGCCTCATACGAAGCTTGCTGGAAAGGAAAAAGAACTCTTTGCCCAGCGAGAACAGAAGCTCGAAGCAGCTCGGGAAGGACGAAGACTTCGGCGAGTTGAGGCGATACATAGCCTTGCATGAGTGTTCCGAATCCATTAGATTGAAACCAACCTGAGCGGAGGATAGGGCAATGCTGGTAAGCAACCCGAGCGCCGTCTCAGGGCCAGGATCGAAGGGTTGCGTCAACCGATCCAACTTGGCGCACTCCTTCCCTTCGATTCAGGTGAGAATGCGATAAATCCAAACGCTGGAATCTTGGAGGTATGTCTTTGCAGTACTTTTTTACTTTGGCTTTGTCGATCTCGACCATACCTAACGCCGGATGGACGGAAATTTGAAGTTTCACCAACGAAAACATCAAAAGAACGATGTTGGCTTAATCACCTCCGTTTGAGGTTGCGCGGAGAAATGCAGCGTAATCGCTGATGTAATCATCCTTGTCGTAAGCATCGGACGCCAACACCATTAATACTGCTTCCTCCGAGAACTTGTACTGAACGCCCCAGACCAATGGGGGCACATGAATGCCAACTGTATTGGAGTCCAATTGGACATCAATGCGAGAATTACCGTCATCAAGCATCACCTGGCAGGAACCCTTCAAGCAAATCAGGAATTGGTGGCAGCGCCAATGAGCATGGTTCCCTCGATGAGTACCCAACGGGACATCTTGTATTGTGAAAATTCGTTTTGAAGAAAAGGGTTTGAATGACTCTAAATCAAAAACCGTTAGGTTTCCCCTACGATCCGCAAAGCTTGGTAACCGATATAACGAACAATTCGTTCGGGCATGAAGCTTAATAAAATCCTGCCCTTTCCAATCCATGTTTACCGAATTGCCAATGGCCGAAGCGTCAATAAATTTGACAATTCGTGCGGGGTTCCCGACAACGACCGCATTGGCGGGCACCGAGCAAGTCACAACAGCCCCTGCGCCAATCATGCAATTTTCTCCGAGCTCGATACCTGGTAGGATCGTAGCATTCGCTCCGATCGAAACCCCCTCTTTAACTAAAGTCTTAGAAAACTCACTTGGCCAGACTTTGCTTCGAGGGAACCGGTCATTGGTGAAACTTACGTTCGGCCCAATAAAAACTCGATTTTCCAGACGAACCCCGTCCCATAATTGTACTCCGCACTTTATCGTGCAATCGTTTCCAATAATCACGTCATTCTCGATAAATACCCCATCACAAATGTTGCAATTCGATCCTATCCTAGATTCTGGGAGTATATGAGCGAAAGCCCAAACCTTTGTCCCGTCGCCAATGTTACTGCTTTCGCAAATCGCTTTTTCATGAGCAAAGAATGGCATTTTTGTTTACTTCCATTTCAAGCGGATTTCTACTTGTCGATTCCTGCAGGGAATTCGACTAAACTGGCGACAATCGAAAGGGGCCGTGCCTTGGTGTTGTCGTAGGCGCGTTGGGTATAGGCACCAACGATTCCTAGCCCAAACAGATTTAGTGCACCGAAGAAGCATATCGTCAAGATAATCGCAGAGTATCCATCAACCTGGATTAAACCAAGCATTCTTGAGATCGCAACGATAATCGCCATTGAAAGCGAGAAGGCTACTCCAAGAAAACCGACCGTTAATAGAAGTCGAATCGGGAGGTCGGTGAATGCAAAAACACTATCTAGAAAATAGTCGATTTTCTTTTTCAACGTCCACGCAGATACCCCGTGTTTTCGTTTTAATCTCTGGTATCCAATGGTCTGCCTTCGATAACCGACCCACATCAATTGGCCAATCAGGCTGGATCTGACTTCCGTAAAGCCGATAAGCTTGGATTTTACTTTCGAGGTACATCCAAACACATCTACACCTCCTTTTGGGATTTCGGGAAAAAGGCATCGACGGTAGGTTGTCCAATACAAATTCGAAAATAAACTTGACCAAAACGGATCGTCACGAGATTCACGGTTGCACAGAACCACATCCACAGTTTCATGATGCAAGGCATTGAAAACCTCCGAAACTAAACTTGGCGGTTCCTGCAAATCTGCCGCCATCACCGCAAAGTAATCTCCTGGAGAGTGCTCCAATCCTGTTCGTATTGCTGCAAAAGATCCAAAATTCCGGGAGTGCCTGATAAGCATCGAGGGAAATGGTTGCTTAGGCAAGTTCTCCAATAAGTATTCCTCGCTCTCATCGGGGCTAGCATCAATCACGAACGTAACCCTAAAATCATCTCCTAGTTTTGATTTCAGTCCGACCAACGCTTCCAATAATTCCGGAAGACTCTCCCTGTTCCTGTACACGGGTATGATCAGCGTTCCCATTATTTACCCCAAGCATTCATCGCTTCAACCACCGAGTCGATCTCATGCTCGGTCATCCCAGGGAAACTAGGAAGCGTGATGATCGTTTGGCTAAGTTCCTCCGTGTTCCTCAAGTAGGTGGAATCCAGGTGGCCGTGCTGATCGACGTACGCTTGCTGTCGATAGTCAGGGATTGGGTAGTGGATATCGTGCGGGACCCCCTTTTCTTTTAGATGCCGCATTAAATCTTGACGGTCTTGAACCTGAAGCACATACAGATGGGCGACATAGTCCTCCCCAAGTATTTGGGGCTTGCGCAAGACCCTACTGTTTAGAATTTCATCATTAAACCGCATCGCAATTCGCCGGCGTTTGGCGTTCCATTCGTCCAGGTAAGGAAGTTTTAGACTCAGGATCGATGCTTGGATCTCATCAAGTCGCGAATTTCTGCCGCCGCGTTTGGCCACATGGTACTTTTGGCTCCAGCCGTACTGCCGCAGTGCTCGAACACGACTCGCCAATGACGTGTCGTTGGTGCAAATTGCCCCACCATCGCCCATTGCGCCCAAGTTCTTGGTGGGATAGAAGCTAAAACACGAAAGATCACCGAAGCTTCCTGCCTTTTTGCCACTACGCATCGCCCCGTGGGCCTGAGCACAGTCCTCGATCAAAGGAACGCGGTGCTTATCACACAGCATCCGGATCTCTTCGATCTTGGCCAAGGTTCCGTAAAGGTGAGTAACGATAACTGCAGTAAGTATCTCACGATGCAATGTCTCCGCGAGGTGTTCGACCGACATCGTGTGCGTCTGGGTATCGACATCAACGTAAAGAGGCTGGCCGCCACAAGAGAAGATCGCCGTGCTTGAGTAAAAACCCGCATTGGCTACTGCTCCAACCCGGCTTGTAGGGCCCACACCTATGCAGCGCAATGCGATTTCCAAAGCATCGGTGCCGTTAGCAACGCTGATGCAATTCGAAACCCCAGTGTGAGTTGCAAATTGCTGCTCAAAGTCGCTAACATTTTCGCCGAGAACAAACCAACCCGAAGAGACCGTCGCTTTGACTTGCTCTTGGATTGCTTGAAGCAGTTCCGGTTCGATGCGATTTAGGTCATTTAGACTCTTCATTTTTTTAAAAAGCTTTCGAGGATTAAAGCGTCTTATGCAACCCAGAAAGTACGGACTCCATCGTGCAGTGGTTTTCCTTGCGGGAATCAGCTAAGGCAAAGTCACCTCACCTGATTTTACATTAAAATGTGATTCTATAAAAGCTCTTTCATTGATCCTTATCGCCAGAATCGTCGGCTTGGCGATCAGAACCTGCAGGGATTCTTTGCAAGATATAAAGTTTGCGAGTGCCTCTTGGTAGGCAATTCGGATACGGGTACTCCTTGAAAATCGAATAGCCTGGCATCTCTCCGAAAGTGATTGCCCATGACCGGTTTTCTCCGGCTACTTCGGATATCTTATGATAGGGTAGCAACTCGTGATCTGCACCGAAAATCGAAAGAGCATTGTATTCTTGTCCACCATTGATTTCCTCTGCTCCTATGGATTTTTCATCGATGAGGTCTTTTGCAATCTGCCACCTTAGCCGATTCCAAGTGAAGTAATCTTTAGTACCACACACGGCGAGATATCCAGTCAAAAAGAGTGCGACGCATCCGGATGCTAAACAGCATTTCATCGCCAGATTCAGTCCCCATTTCTCCCGCGATCCATGCATCCTCAAAACAGCAACGCCAAATGCTGCAAGCAAAGGGATGACGGGAACAAGATAGCGATCAAACCAGGCGACCATGATGATTGGAGCGAAATAAATTACAGTTGCAGCCAGCAAAAAAAGCATTTCTGCATGATCAGTTGAGGCTTTTCCTGGAACGAGAGACTTCCAGTTTCGCCCGAGAAAACTCAAACATAAGGCAATCAAAAAAGCCGAGCCCAGAAGCCCAAAGCAAGTAAGAAAAAACTAAAAGCGAGAATCTATTAATTCAAGATGTGTTTTGGTTCACCGGCAAGTGGAATCTACCGTCTCATAGCTAACGAAGTTTGAAGGCATCCTGCAGGGGGATTTCGCCGCGTCGTGCGGCGAAGGTTTATCGCATAGTGCCAAAGTCGGAATGGAAGGGAGCAGATCCTCGTAAGTGCCCGCTCCACATTCCGACTTCGGACTTCACGACGCTCGGGTTGCACCTCTGCAGAGCCATATCCTTCATGAAGATAGCTTGGTTGTAATCGCTTCCACGCCGCTAGGCAACTTGTTTCTTTGCAGCTCGTTTGTGTTGACGCAATTTGCGAGCCGCTTCCAGTTTTCTGTCGCGCTCTTGTCCGATCACCTCGCTGAGCCCTGCGAGGCAGTCGGCCGGAGTAATGTATCCAATCGCGCTGTGCAATCGAACGGTGTTGTAGTAGTTGACGTACTTCGCAATGCGTCGCTCGGCTTCCTCCTTAGTAGCAGGTGAACCTGGACGGATACACTCGCTCTTGAGTGATCCATGCCAGCGCTCCAGCTTGCCGTTACTCTGCGGGTAGTATGGGCTAGTTCGAACATGTGTCAGACAATACTCGCGAACGAATGCCTTGAAATCATTGGCGATGAACTGAGGGCCATTGTCGCTGCAGCCAACATTCCGCGTTCCAATCGAAACGCTTACTATTTGTTGTTGATTATGTTAGTGGAGCACTAAAGCTCTGTGGAGGAAAGATAAAAATAAGCTTGTTACCGACCTAGGATAAGTTCTGAGGTTGGAATCACTATTGGGAGGGCGCTTTTTCCAGCCGATAATTCTCCTCGAAACATCCACACATAGATCGGAACTGTAACTTTTCGACGACGGAGAACATGCTTCGCGATGAGTTCAAAGTCAGTTGAGTTCGCTATCATAGCTTCGTGGCACAGTTTTACCTCCTGATCGGTGTTTGCCCAACTCCCATTCTCCAGTGGGCCTTCAGTTACCACAAATCTTACTCTCCCTCGCTTTATCGCATCATAAACGTCGGGATTCGTCTTTGCTAAGATAATCGACGGCGCTCTCGAATATTTCGGATTTCGTATCGAAAGAACCCTATCTCCACGAATAATCTGACGATCTAGTTGGTAAATTGACGGCTCACAACGCAAGCGAAATATCAAATCCGCATCGGCAAATGAAGTGATCATTATATTGCCTTTTTCCGGTCTTGCACCGATCTCCTTAGCTGTTTCATTGTATCCCGTAAGCCCAGGATCGAAAAATTGACTTTGGATGAGATTCAAAATGATCATCAAGGCAATGAATCCAAACTGGGTCCCTTTGAAATATGTCTGTATTGCTTGGGATTCAAGAACGACTGCGACTAGACCTAAAATGCCAGGCAATGCGAATAGAATGTATCTTGCCTCGAATGGAAGATCCTGCAAAATCTGAAAAGCATAATAACATGCAAACCATGTCGACCAAAAAAACCAGGCAGGGGTTCTTAATCGCCCTAGGAATACACCGGCGAAGAATCCAAAACACGCAAATAAAAGAACTAGAGGAGAAACTATCTCTGGTAGATTTCGCCACCAAACAGATAGGTTTTCGTAGTTAGCGAAGCCAAATACGTTATTTTTCAGGACGTGTCTCATCTCGTTTTTCGAGTAGTCACTCGCGAATTTCACCCAAAAAAAACCCGGCACTAGGTAGAGAAAAGCAGTCATCGGGTAATGACTGTACAGCGTAGCTTTCAATCCTTTCGATTTGAAAAGGAAGAGATACCAAATGGGGAGAACTCCAGAAGTCGTCACCCGGCACATAAAAGCGCAAATCGCAAGAAATATAGCCAGTACGCTTAAGACACTTTGCATTTGAAATTTATCCTGTCGTAAACTCCTCAAGAAGAAGTAAGTTCCCCAGAGTATAAGCATCAATCCTGGCAACTCAGACATGCAAGTCCGTGACCAGATAACCATCTGTGGCACAGAGCCAAACAGCAAAGAGGAAATCGTTGCTGACCACACCCCTGTATGAAGTTCAATAAGTATTCTCCGGAACGCCAAAAGGCTTAGGCCTAAGCACAATCCGATAAATGCCCTCGCGGATGCATAAGACATTCCGAAGATCTTGAACCAAATCCCAAGCATGACTGCGTAGCCCGGAGGATGGTAAGGCACACTGTGTGCCGGAAATTGCGCATAGTTCTCCTTGGCGAAATTGATCGGATCAAACCATCTACCCGAGTCGATCCAATCGCGGACCATCGCTCCATTATTCAGATACCTTGCACCATCGTTGAGCCATGTCTCTCCACTGCTTTCAAACCCGAGAAGACCTACCAAAAGTCCGTACGCTAGAAATACTCCCACAACGATTGGTTCCCAGCAGGCAAATGCAAGCAAACGCTGGACAATCGGTTTAGACAACGTAGCTATACCGCTATCCGATCCAACTCCATCGGGTGGTCGCTCCACGAGACCCGTGGGTTGAAAATTTGGCTTTTCAAGAGGTGCCTGGGCCAATCTCGCACTTTTGCCGTCAGCAGTCATACGGAAAACACAGCCTTATGGCAGGAGAATCGCCTCTCGCGACCCTGAAAATCAGACCTACTACTTTTTGTATTCGCATGGGATGTGTTTGGATTTCCAAGAAATCACATTACACTCCAACGGCAATTCAAAAGTTTACTTGTACTTCCATCGTCCGCAAGCTTTTGCACTCCGAATTGTCATGAATCATGGGGGTAAATCGCGGAACGGAGACCCATTAAGCAACGCAAATCTTCCATTATTAAAAATCCGAATGCTCGGACTCACTCGCTAGGCACTCGACATCCGGCAAGCGATCTTGGAGCAAGCGAGCCAGTGACCTCATTGCGAAGCGTTCGCTGGCAAAATGGCCCATCAGTAGCATCGACACCCCTGTCGCTTGGGCCTCAAGAACCTGGTGATAAGTCGCTTCGCCTGTCAAGAAGGCATCGCAGCGGTACTTCTGCGCAAGATGCAGCAGGCTGGCTCCCGATCCGCAAACGATCCCCACTCTCGATACTTCAAGATCTCCCGCCGTTGTGCTTCGGGCTTGAATCTCAGGCACAGCGTCTTGGAGCAATCTCCAAATCTCCGATATACGAACCGGTTTGGCAAAATCGCCAACGATGCCTGTTCCAAGTTCCCTTGCGGCAAGATCGGGTTTTGCCGATGGCTGCATACACCGCAAGTTGCCAAGCCTTAGGATTTTTGCAAGTTGCCGGTTGATACCTTCAGGGGCGTTATCCCAAGCCGTATGCGGCGAATAAATTGCGATCGAATGTCCAATGGCTCTCCAGAGGACTCTGCCTGTGGTGGTATTGGTCGTAATGCGATCGAGAGGCTTAAACGGGATCGGGTGGTGCGTGACGATCAAGTTCACTTTGCGATCGATGGCTTCTTGCAAGACACCTTCGGTCAGCGTCAAGCATGTCATGAGCCGATCGACTTGCATCGCTGGATCGCCGGCTAGGAGTCCGACATTGTCCCAAGATTCCGCCAGCGCCAATGGGGCTATTTGATCAAGTGTCGCGAGTATTTGATTGAGGAGGGTCATGGTGGATTTTTAGGTGTGATACCGATTGCTGTGGTGGCTAAGCCCATTGGCAAAATGTATTTGCATTCGATAGGTTATGTCTAGCATGGATTATGCCAGCACTAGGTTTGTTCGATCCACGAAACGCAAATAGCTGACGTGCTGTAATCATTCGATTTCACTCTTTCCCGTATATCGACCAATAAAACGCAATTCCTTGCGAATCGATACAATAGCAGGCCGATTCATACCGAGCGCAATAATCGTGGCATGTCCGGTTGGCGTCAAACCCTCGAACTCGAACTCATCGTTAATACGAAAGTGCTCGGACCAAGTCTCCTTACGGGGATTAAACAAACTGACCGTCAATTGGCTTTTCGGGTCGAAGGCGCGCCGGGATACGTGGGCTCACTTGCTACTTTCTAGAAGCTCTCTTGGCGCGAAGTTTTAGCAAAGTGAGAATGTCGACAAGTTCGCACAACGCATCTGCTTCGCGCCGCTCAGCCTCGGACAGCCTACCTGTTTGGTCTTGTTGGTCGAGCAATGCCGTCAAACGCTTATCCAGTGCGGGTGGAAGGCTAAAGCGAGCCCAGTCTTCTGGCAATTCCACTTCAATCGTAATAAGGCTCATGAATCACCTCTCTAGAGATATTCCCTTTAACTTGTCAATCGGCCAAGGCGAAAAGGATTCGACCATCCAATCATAGGAGAGTAGGGACTTTTCCAACCAAGAAATCTGCAAAGACACGTCTCCGTGTCCTTTTCCCGAGGGTTCCGTTGCACGCAACCTGCACAAGGTGCGTATCACGGCTGACTGGCGTACCCAGCGATCTAAAAAACCGTGAACTAAATCCAACACCGCAGGCGGGACGCAAAGAGCACGCAAAAAGGAATCGTCACCAAGTAAAAACTAGGGAAAACCCTGTTTTTCGCCAGCTTGTATTAAACTTGGTAATGGAGGATAACGGACTTGAACCGATGACCTTTTGCATGCCATGCAAACGCTCTCCCAACTGAGCTAATCCCCCCGCTGAGTCATGCCAAGGACCATCAAGGCCTTGAAATGGTTCGACTCCCCTGAAAAACCAAGGATCATTTCTTAGCCTAGGGATCGTCGAGCAGTCGCAAAAAATTATCGGATGGCGATGGGATTGTCAAGGCAACCTGAAGGTGCCTTTGGGTTTCGACCTTGATGCAGGCCTACCGGATCTGATATCTACCCACCGAAATCTCTCTGTCCTTGAATCCAACCCTGAATCCAACTTTCTTCGTTTGCCCAGGAAACCAAAGGAAATGTCTTTTGCAATCGACCTCCGGCAACCGCTAAACCTTAGGCCCTCGGGCCGTTGGATAGCTTGCAGTCTGTGGATTGCAACGGCCAGCATCGGCCTGGGGCAATCCCCAGGCGGAGGCCCCTCGGGTGGATTGCCAGCATTCAATGAGCCCACTTTTCGCGAGCGGCTCTACGAAGCCGGTGGGATCGCGGATCGGGAAGTGCACAATGGCAAGGAAATTGTCGCTTTGAGCATCGAAGGCAATCAGACGGTCTCTGAGAGTTTTATCCTGTCCCAGATGCAGTCTCGCGAGGACCGACCGTTCGACAAAGAAACTTTCAACCGCGATATGGGGGCTTTGTACCGAACGAATCTTTTCCGCAAGATCGACTCGTATATCGACGAGACGCCCGAAGGGGTTCGGCTAAGGCTCATCATCTCCGAGAGACCGATCATTCGGTCTGTCGAGTTTCTAGGAAACGAGCGGATGAATGAAGGGCCTTTGAAAAAGCATGCGATGCTCACCAAAGGCGACGCGCTGGACCCGATCAGTGTCAACTCTGCGAAAGGTCGCTTGATCGAACTCTACAAAGACAAGGGGATGAATCAGGTTGATATCCAGGTCGTCAAAGGGCTACGGACCGGCGATCGGGATGTTCACTTCTTGATCAACGAAGGCCCTGTCGAGAGGATCAACGCGATCGAGTTTGTCGGCAATAGCGAGTTTGGTAGCGACCTCTTGAAAGCTCGTATCAAGAGCAGGGATGCTCGCAGTGGTCTGACAAAATACATCGGGAATATCTGCTCAGATTTGAAGCTCGACGAAGATCGTGAGAATCTGCTTGGCTACTATCGGTCTTTGGGGTATTTCGATGCCAAGGTGGATTATCAAAAGAGCTATAACCTCGATGGAGATTTCGTCGATGTGGCTTTTGTGATCTACGAAGGGCAGCGGTACCATGTCGCATCGGTTTCGATCGCAGGTACCGAGCGGTACGACGCTCAAGAGCTCTTGCCCAGCATGAAGCTCAAGGCTGACGAGCCTTTTTTGCTCAACAAAAAACTTCTCGATGAACGTTTTCTCTTGGATGTTTACGGTGCGCAGGGGCATATCTTTTGCGAAGTCGAGGGCGAGGTGGTTTACCAGCCCGACAAGCATATGGTGGATATCGTCTACAAGGTCAAAGAGGGGGATGTGTACCGGGCTAGCGATATTCGGGTGCATATCGACGGTGACTTTACCCGCCGCCATGTGGTTCTTCAGCCACTGCGGAATCTGCGCCCGGGAGAAATCATCGACAAGCGAGAACTGGATAACGGCAAACGCAGGTTGTTCTATTCGACGATATTCAACACCGATCCGACCCGAGGTGAGGTTCCCAGAATCGAAGTCAGCCCTGTAGATATTGGGGATAGTCAGGCACCTTAGCGATCGCCTTTAGAGGCGTACGACGTAGGATCAACCACGAGCTTTCATTATGATGCAAACCCGAAATAACCAAGTTGCACGAAGACTTGCTGCAAAGCTCGTCTTGGGTGTTTGCGTCTTGTCAATTCAAGCAACCAGCGTGCTGGCTCAGTTTGGTGGCGCTCCGATTCCGCCGCCTGGCAATCCTGGGTACTATCCCCCGCCACCAGTCCAGGCTCCTGCCCAAGCCCCGTTGATTCCCGGGCCAATGAATCAGCCGATGCCGCCGCTGAATCAGCCTTGGGTGATCGACCCGAGCCTTGGGGTCACCGGTGCACCTCCCTTTGGATATGACCCAACGGTTAGAAACACGCCGATTGATGTGTATGTATCTGAGGGGCAGACCGGTCGAATGTCCTTTGGTGGTTCGGTCAACAGCGACTTAGGGGTGGCCGGTCAGTTGATCATCGAAGAACGGAACTTTGATTTGTTCAAGCTTCCGGGGCGTCCGAGCGACCTTTTCAACGGTGCGTTTCGAGGGGCTGGTCAGAATTTCAGGCTGGAGTTGGTTCCTGGGAATCAAGTGCAGCGATACACGATGAACTGGACTGAGCCAAACCTGTTTGGTTACTCACCGTTTAGTTTGTCGGTCGGCGGTTTTTACTTTACACGATTTTTTCGCGATTGGTCTGAGCAGCGACTCGGTGGTCGAGCCGCACTCGGGTATGACATCACCCCAGACCTGTCGGTATCTACAGAATTGCGAGGCGAGGATGTCAAGGTTTTCAACCCAAGGGTTCGAGGTGTCGAAGAGCTCGAGGAGTCTCTCGGTAGCAGCGATCTGTACACGGCTCGGTTCCGTTTAGCGCACAATACTCGAGACAGCCCATTTCTGCCTACCGAAGGGCATTTGCTCGAGCTGATCTACGATCAAGTTTTCGGGGAGTTTGATTTCCCTCGAGGGCAGATCAATTACAGCAAGTACTTTCTGGTTCGCGAGCGAGCCGATGGAACCGGTCGCCACACGTTTACCTCTGCGATTCGAACGGGGTTCGCTGGAGCAGATCAACCTGTTTTCGAGAACTTTTTTGCAGGTGGTTTTTCGACCCTTCGAGGGTTTCAATTTCGTGGTGCAGGTCCAGTCGAGCAAGATGTCCGCGTCGGTGGTCGCTTTCAGTTCCTCGGCACCTTCGAATACATGTTTCCTGTGACAGCCGACGACATGTTGCGCATGGTGGCTTTTGTCGATTACGGAACGATCGAGAGGGACATCAACGTCAACTGGAAAGACTTCCGGGTTGCTCCAGGTCTTGGATTTCGCATCGCTGTTCCGGCCTTGGGACCTGCCCCGTTGGCGTTTGACTTTGCAGTCCCGGTGGCTTACGCCGATACCGATGCTCGCCAAGTCTTCCAATTCTCGGCAGGGATCACGCGTTAAATGGTCAGCTTCGATGTCGACTTGCCGTGTTACCACGGGCCGCTGGATCTGCTTTGGTACTTGATCCGGCGAGAGGAGCTCGATGTCGAGTCGATCGAGCTCTCACGCATCGCCCAGCAATACTGCCAGTACATCGAAGTTCTCTCGCTGTTGGATCTTGAAAACGTCAGCGAATTCATCGACGTGATGAGTCAGTTGATGGAGGCCAAAGCGGATCGGGTGCTGCCTCAAGTACCGGGCCAAGAGGTTGACCAGGGCCCACAGCAACGTGAAGAGCAGGACTCCAACCTTGTCGAACGTTTGTTGCAATACAAACGCTTTCGCGATCTGGCTAGCTTGCTCGATGAGCAGAGCCGCCAGTGGCAACTGCGTTATGGACGACTCAGGTCCGTCGAATCGAATCGTCGCACACCGGACTCGGAGTTGCCCATTGCGAAAATCGAAGTTTGGGATTTGGTCAGCGCTTTTGGGCGAATCTTGAAATCCAAGTTCAAAGCACCGACGCACGAGATCAGCTACGACAGCACGCCGATCCAGGTGTACATGAGGAAGATACACCAGCGTTTGGCCGGGGGGCAATCGATTGAATTGCAGGATTTTTTTGAAACAGGTATGCACAAAAGCGCTTTGATCGCTACCTTTCTAGCCACTTTGGAGCTCACAAGGTATCATGGAGTCCAAGCGATCCAACGCGATGCCGACGGGGCTTTGATTCTTCAGCGTGGCGAGAGTTTTCCTGAGGAGCTCTTTGTTACCAACGAGGAAGACTAGACCGAGGAATTCCGGGCCGACCGGTAGCTGTTTGGTGGATATTCATCGCACGTTCAACTCCGTTGCCAGAGCAGCGCATTTTGTCTCAGCACCCAACACTTGCGAGAATCGACCAGACCCGCAGTGAACTTGCGCAGTGCCTGAAAGACTGCCAAGACGACGCTGCTGCGATCGAAATGATGCGTGAGTTCTATCGCGGTCGCATTCGAAGTGGGCTCGGGACTAGTGAGGATCTGTCGCTTCTAAGCGATACGGCAGAGGCAGTTGTCCATCATGCCTGTGCTCGGATACAACGGCATTCGAATTTTGCTGAGATCGATTTTTCGCTACTTGCGATCGGATCGTTTGGTTATCGACTGTTGATTCCTACCGGTTCATGGCCGGTTTTGGCTATTTATCGGCAGTCTGATCGTCCGAATCGATCGCTTAGTCGTCCGACTCTACAACAGATTGCCGAGAGATTCGTCGATCGGCTTTGCGAGTGTATCGATCGAATTACCGACGGGACAAATCGACTGAGTTGGCCTTTGGTGATCGAATCAGTACCGGTGTTCTCCAAACGCGTGGCGCACTTGCGCGATTGGCTCGATGCAGTTCCATCGCATGCAACGGCCCTTCATGCACCGATGCTTCTTGGGGCGAGATTCGTTGGAGGAGCCCCCGAGTTATGCCAATGGTTCATCGACGAATCTGCGTCGATCCTCAGGCAACCGTTTCAAACCGAAGTCGATGTCGCTTATTTGTCGGGCTATTTTGGTTCAGCACTCGGAGAGTTCAAGGAATCCGTTGGCCTAGAGGCATTGGTATCGATCGAGCAAGTTGCTCGATTGGCAGAGCAGGCTCGGGGCACCAATAAACCAGGGGCTGCATGCGATTTTGCAAGAAAGCTAGACGAAGTTCGCGAGCATTGGATCGATACCCAACTTGTCTCGAAGGCTCTTGACCAGGCTGATATCGATGATTTTTGCAGGATCGCAAAAGACTGGTTCGAAAGGAGATTTCAGACCGATCTGATCGAATCAAAACTGGCCCAAGCGATCCTTTTAGGAAGGTCTTGGCCAAGGTCCATCGAGTCCGATCAGGGGTTATCTGCTTTCGGATCGCCTGAAGAAGCTTTCGGGTTGCTACAGGAGCTTGCTCGCGAGGAGATCCAAGTCCTCTCGTCACGAAACTGTCGTTATCACCTAGCGAAGATCGTCGAGCGATTGGTAGGGCAGATTTCCAAGACACCGAGCCCAGAGCTTACATTGCGAAATTTCGTTTCGATCGGTCGTTCGCTCGGAGGCAAGGGGGTTTTGTGGGAGTTGTTTTCCAGCCATGCTCTCTTGTTGGAACTCTACACTCGACTCTGTGGTACGAGCCCCTATTTGGTGCAGATTCTTTTGAGCAATCCAGGGATGATCGATGATCTACTTGATTCGATGATGCTTGAGCGAATCCCCGATTATCAGGGATTTCAATCCGCTCTTGATGCATTATGCAAAGGGAGCCAGGAAATCGAATCTGTGGTGATCGCTTTTCGAAATGCCATGCATCTTGCGATCGGCGTGCGAGACATCCTGGGTCTTGAGAACATCACGGAGATCCATCGCGCTTTGGCCGATGTGCATGAAGTCTGCTTGAGCCAATTGGCACTGGCTGCTCACCGTTATGTTGCATCGAAGTACCCAGAACCCAAGGGGGCAGATGGTCAACGCGTCGAAATGGCGACGATGCTTACAGGGAAATTGGCAAGCCGAGAGCCGAACTACCACAGCGATGTAACCATGCTCGTGGTGTACGATTCAACACAAGGGAGCCACGGAATCTTTTTCCAACAGGTCGCCCAGCGGATGATTCAGATGGCCAATCGCGTGACTCGTTTTGGCCGTCTTTTCGAACTCAACCCTTGGGCTTTTCAAGGGGAAAGGAGTTCTGCTCTAGCATGGAATATCGATGCCTTGCTCTCGGCGATCGATTCGGCTGAGATTCCTATCGAGCATCGCATGAACTTGTACACCGCGAGGATCATCGGTCAGGGTACATTTTCAACTCAGGCTGAGTCGGCGATTGAGAAATTTTTACATAAGCAAGTTTGGAGCAAACAGGATTCTAGCGACTTGGTTCAGTGGCGAAGAAGCTTGGAACTGACCGCAAGTCCAGAGAACATCAAGCGCGGGTGGGGTGGAACGCTCGATGTCGAGGTCCTCGCTCATATTTATTATGCCAAGCATCTTCATACTCCCAAACATCCGTGGCTTCGAGGAGCTGTCGAACGATTGGAAGCCTTGCGGAAAAACGGAGTGCTATCGCCTCAGGTCGCCTTGCAATTGCGTGATGCTTATTATTTTCTTCGGGGCGTTGAGAGCGGTTTGAGATTGATGAACACCCAGCTTCGTCACGATTTGCCAAAAGATCCTTTGGAGTTATCCAAACTAGCCTATGTGCTTCAGCTGCCCGAGCCAGAGCAACTGATCGAATCCTGTGAGCACTATCGTCGAACGATCCGTGACTTGGCTCAGCCGCAGTATGCTCAGTTCCGCGCCAGTGTGGTCAACACCGACTAGATGTGCGGTTTTAAGGATTAGAAACCAATCGTTTGTGGCCGTTTACCAATTGAGCCGAAAGCTTTCCGTTGGGGTCGGCTTGGCTAGGACGTTGGTGCAATCGCATGCGATGTTGGGCATTCGATGGTGACGGGCTATGGTCACCTTCGATCACTCGAGGGGTCGCGGGTGTCGGACTCGGGTGTGTGACACCTTGGTCGATGTATCCTTCTTGATGGTCGATTGCATGGCCATGTTGGCAGCTGGGGCAATCGCCGTGCTCGAAGCTAGACGATTCGCCGCATGAGCGGCATCCAACGTTGCCTCGGAGATGACTTATCAGACTACCGTGACCGATGCACGAGCCGTTTGCGCACGAGCCCGTCGGGCAACTTGCGCGATAGGGAGTCCCCCAAAGCTGTGCGAATTGAACAAACCATGGGCTACAGGATCCTGGGTGTCCGACCCAATGTCCGGAATCATCGCAGCGATCGCAGATGGCCGGATCGTTGATCGATTCGTCCCAATAGACTTCGCCGCATCCGCCTGCGCAGGCGACTCGATTTGCGCACGAGTGAATTTTTCCTTTGACTCGATGCCTGAGAGTGCCGTCGAACAATGGGTCTTTGGCCAATGGGTCTTTGGCAAAACCTGGGCCACAACCGCTGCTGCATCCACCGGAGTTGCAGGTCAAGTCGATGGTGCAACAACCTGCTTGAATCAAAGCGAGAGCCGATAAGACTGCGACATGGCGCAGTGCTTGAAGAGTCGATTCCATCTTTCCCCCCGGAAGTCTTGGATCACCAATGGATGACGACGCAGGAATTGGTCGCCGGTGGGTGTTATCGGTAGGCACAACCGCTACAATCAGTAAATTCTCCCAAGTATCTTGATGCCCTCGCTTAAGGCGTTCGCTAGCAAATGTTTAGAGAAGTGTTATCAGAGAGTCGGCTCGTGGCGATCCTGCGTCTGGATTGTTTGGATCAAGCACCTAGGATCGTCGAGACGTTGCTCGAGGCTGGTGTTCGCTGCATTGAGTTTACGCTGACGAATCGCAAGTCTCCGGTGTGGGTATCGCGCTTGGTTAAGGAGCATCCAAGTTTTCGGACGGGCCAAGCGTTTTTGGGGATGGGATCGGTTCGGAATTTGGAGGAGGCCAAGTTGGTACTCGATTCGGGAGCTCAGTTTGTGGTAACACCGATCATGCAACCTGAAGTGATACGCAGGTGTGTCGAGTCGAAGGTTCCGATTGCCTCTGGAGCTTACAGTCCGACGGAGATCGCGACGGCTTGGGAGTGCGGATCGGATTTTGTGAAAGTGTTTCCTGCAAGGGGGCTTGGGCCGGGCTACATCAAAGATGTTTTGGCTCCGATGCCTTATTTGAAGTTGATGCCAACGGGTGGGATCGATGCGAAGAATGCTCGCGATTATCTTTCTGCCGGTGCGGTTGCTGTTGGGGTTGGTGGAACGCTTTGTTCGCCATCGCTGGTTGAAAAAGGGGATTGGGAGTCGATCCACGCAGCGGCCGTGAGTATCGTTCAGGCTTGTCGACTTTAGGGCTTGTGCGAACCGAGCGAATCAGACTTATGGATGCTACCGAGGCTCAGAAACTGCATGACTTGGATCGGACGGTGGTTTGGCATGCGTTTTCGCAGATGTCCGAATACGATGGACTGATCATCGAGCGAGCCGAAGGTTCATGGCTTACGGATATCCATGGCAAGAGGTATTTCGATGGCGCGAGTTCATTGTGGTGCAATCTATTTGGACATCGAATTGAGCAGATCGATCGCGCGATCATCGATCAATTAGGGCAGGTGGCCCATGTGACGAATTTGGGGATGAGCCATCCGGTAAGTATCCACTTGGCCGAGCGTTTGGTTCGGATCGCTGGTCGAGGTTTACAGCATGTGTTCTTTGCTGGCGATGGGGCTAGTGCTGTCGAAGTGGCGATGAAGCTGGCGTTTCAGTATTGGCGTCAATGCGATAGGCCTGAGCCTCAGAGGACGAAGTTTTTGGCTCTCGGGGACGCTTACCATGGCGACACGATCGGGACGGTGAGTGTCAGCGGAGTTTCTTTGTTTCAAAAGACGTTTGAGCCATTGCTGTTCGATGTGCTTCGGGGGCCATGTCCGGACGATTACCGCAGGCCTCAGGGGATGACCTCCAGCGAGGCTTGTGCGCACTACCTTGAGGCCTACGAGAGGATTTTCGAGGAGCACCATGGGAGCATTGCAGCGGTGATCGCTGAGAGTTGCATCCAAGGAGCGGCAGGTTTTGTCATGCAGCCGCAGGGTTTTTTGTTCGGCCTGGCCAAGTTATGCAAAAAGTACGACGTTCTCTTGATCCTTGACGAGATTGCCGTTGGGATGGGTCGAACGGGCCGGATGTTTGCCTTTGAGCACGAGGAGTTGGCTGCCGGGGAGAGCATTGAGCCCGATTTTTTGTGTTTAGGTAAGGGGCTTACCGGGGGCTATCTTGCGATGAGTGCGACGCTGACAAGCGGGCGGATTTGGGAGGCCTTTCTTGGGCAGCACTCCGAGGGCAAGACTTTTTTTCATGGTCACACGTATGGGGGCAATCCGCTTGCGGCGGCCGCAGGTCTTGCGGTTTTGGATCTGCTCGAGGGACGCACCGGCGATGGGCGATTTAGCTTGGCTTCGATACGCGCCAATTCGGTCCATTTTGAGGAGATTTTAAGGCCTTTGGAGGAGTCTCCGATCGTCGGTCAGGTGCGAAGGCTTGGGATGATGGCGGCCCTGGAATTGGTGGCTTGCAAGCACACCAAAGCTCGTTTCGAGGTCTCAAGAAGGATGGGCAAAAGGTTTTGCGATCAAGCCATCGCCAGGGGGCTTTGGCTCAGGCCACTTGGGGATGTGGTTCCTGTGTTGCCTGCGGTGACGGCATCTGCGGAACAACTCGATTGGCTGGGCGAAACCCTAAGGAGTGTTTTTTCGAGTGAAGATTTTTGCCATTTCCCCCATCTTTAGTCCTTTTTTTGGAATAATCGCTCCAGCTTACCCAATGGGTGTAGTTGACAGGGTAGCACCCAGATCGTAAGGTTAACAGAAGTCCCGGCGAAGTTGCATTTTACCCGCTCGCCAATATGGATCATGGGACGGATTGGCGAATCGGAAGGAGTCGAATATGTTGCGATGGATGATGTTTGGTTGTGTAGCCCTTTTGGGGTTCTCTGAGGTTGCCTCGGCGGCAACGATTTCTGCGGTTTTAAAGCCGACTTTTCTGGATGGACAGCAAGTTCCTACTTTTGTCGGTTATTATCAACAAACTGGTGGGCCTGCAACGATCCAAGGCAATATTGGTCAAATCACCCCTCCAAACGCGGAAAACATAGTAGTCAAGCAGGAGGTTGTTTTCGGACAGGGCAGGGTTGCGGTCCGAACGGATTTAACGGAGCAAATAAGCTCGAACAACAAACTCTTCAAGCTGACGACTTACGCTTGGTTTCAGTATGATACAAATTCTCCTGCTATCACTACCGAGACCTATTACGTTCAAAACAAGGCGTATCTTGAGTTCACGATCAACGGAAACTACGATTGGAGTATCCAAGGATCGAATCCGCTGGCGTCTAGCTCAACAAATCGCAGGTTTTTCGATTTCGTAAAGGTCGTAAATGGCGTCGATCAACCACCATCGCTTGCATCCAATACGGCAGGAACAGGCACCTCGAATATTTCGTCAACAACAGAGATTGGCTCTGGAACCTACAGGTTGTATTACGATCACAGCGACACGAACAAGTACACTCAGGCGGCCAACGCGACCAATCTTGATATTTTGTTCACGTTCAAATCCGAGGATAACGGTGGCGGTGGCGGAGGTGGGGTCGTTCCAGAACCTTCCTCGGTTGCCGTATTCGGACTTCTAAGTCTTGGTGGTGCAGTTGCCAAGTGGCGTCGCAAGAAGTTACAGCCAGCGGCTTAGTTGTAGGCTAAAGATTGATACATCCTCAAAACCCCCGATTCACTCGGGGGTTTTTTCGTTTGATGGCATCGCGGCATCACGGCGATGGAGCCATGAAAGTTGTGTTAAAAGCGGAAGTGCGCAAGCACTCCGGTAAGTGCTTGCAGGACCGCGATTTCGTTATGCTTTATTACCGGACGGCTCGCGCCGTTCCGCTTTTAATTTAACGCCATTCGGCATAAAGCCAGTGGTAGACTCGTTGAGTAAAATGCAATCCAATTCACCCAGAATGATCCCTGAAGCTACTACAAACACCAAACCCCCCAAGAGGTCCTCGATGCTCGATATACGGTTCCGAATCGCCACACTTTTTGTAATCTGTGGCTTAGTCCAGACTGACGCAACTGGGCAGGACAAGCCCAGCGATGCTCAGGATCTCGATCGGCAGTGGGTCGGCGGTTCGATCGAAGACGCCATTGTCACTCCAGTCAACCAGCGCCTGACGCCGGTGGGCAAATGGCTCGAACTACCGGGAATGCGCCCTCAGGTGCTTGCACTATCTCCTGACGGAAAAATCGCCGTCACCAGCGGCAAAACAAGCAAGCTTGTCGTGATCGATCCTGAGAGGGCCACGGTGCTCCAGCAGGTTGATCTGCCGAGCGAAGAGTCGACATCTACGACCGATCAGGCAGCCGCTAATAATCTCAAGCCCGATACCAAAGCCATCGCCAGTTTCACTGGACTGGTATTTTCGCCAGATGGGCGTTCGATCTATTTGAGCAACGTCCAAGGCTCGATCAAGGTCTTCTCGGTCGATGCTACCGACAAAGTATCCCCTTCGCATGTGATTCGGATTCCAGATGCCAATGCACCGCAGCGCAAGCAAGAGATACCCAGTGGACTAGCTATCAGTCCAGACGGCAAGCGGCTTTTCGTATGCGGAAATCTTTCAAATCGATTGCTGGAAATTGACATCGAGACATCCAAGGTGACTCGAACCTTCGATGTGGGGGTTGCACCCTATGATGTGAAGCTAGCAGGTAACAAGGTGATCGTTAGCAACTGGGGCGGTCGCAGGCCAGGCGATGGCGACTTGGTAGGACCTGCCGGCAAAGGCACCAAGGTTCGTGTCGATCCAGTGCGATTCATCGCCAATGAAGGTTCCGTATCGATGATCGATCTTGAGTCCGGTAGCACCCAAGAGATCCTCGTCGGTTTGCATCCGTCTGGATTGGCTGTCTCTCCAGATGGCAAGTATGTGGTTTGCGCCAATGCGGCGAGTGATTACTTGAGCGTCATCGACTTAGGTACATCGAGCGTGATCGAAAAGATATGGACCAAGTCGAATCCTTCTGAGTTGTTTGGAGCGTCACCCAACGCCTTGGTCTTCGGTGAGGAATCTGACGAATTGTATGTTGCCAACGGAACTCAGAATGCGATTGCAGTCGTTGAGTTTGAGCCACAGGACAAGGGCGAGAGCAAACTCAAAGGGATGATCCCTGTGGGATGGTTTCCGGGTGCTTTGGCTTATGATCCAAACCGGCGAAATATCTTGGTCGCCAATATCAAAGGGCTTCCCAGTGAGCCGAAAAAACAGGGCAATTCCAAGGGGTTTAATTCCCACCAATACCAAGGAAGTATCTCGATTGTTCCGGTGCCAAAAAAGGAAGACTTGCCGGTGCTCTCCGAGCGAGTGGCTCGCAACATGCGTGCCGATGCTTTGATCCAGTCGAGATTGCCAGCAAGGCAAGGAGAGCCAGCGAGGGCGATTCCCCAGCGCGTCGGCGAACCGAGTTTGATCGAGCATGTGGTCTATCTCATCAAGGAGAACCGAACCTACGACCAGGTTTTTGGAGACGTCGGTCGTGGAAACTCGGATCCAGAGCTGTGTATCTTTGGCAAGGAGATTACACCCAACCAACACAAGTTGGTCGAAGAGTTCGTGCTATTGGACAACACCTACTGCTGTGGGATCTTGAGTGCTGACGGGCACCAATGGAGTACCACGGCCATGGCTACGGATTATCTCGAAAAGAGCTTTGCAGGGTTTCCTCGAAGTTATCCCGACGGCATGGAAGAGAGCGACATCGACGCGCTTGCTTATTCACCAACCGGATTCCTATGGGACAATGCGGTCAAGCATGGGATCCGAATTCGCAATTATGGCGAGTTCATGATGCCCAAGGTCCGGTGGAAGGACAAGAATCGGGGAGGTGCTGTTGACTTTTTGAGTTGCTACAAAACCTGGAAAGGGATCGAAGACTTGGTGGTCTTTGAGTCGACGCCTGGCATCGAGAGCATCAGGGATTTTTCGCCGACAGGGTATGTGGGTTGGAACATGTCGGTACCCGACCAAGTGCGAGCGGACTTTATCCTTAAGGAGCTTGCGGAGTTTGAGAAGCAGGGGAGTTATCCGCAACTGACGATCATTTGTTTACCGAACGATCACACCAGTGGCACTTCAAAAAATTGTCCGACTCCAGCGGCTTGCATGGCCGACGGCGACTTG
Organism: Pirellula sp.; assembly: GCA_040381975.1. GTDB lineage: Bacteria > Planctomycetota > Planctomycetia > Pirellulales > Pirellulaceae > JBKCUI01. The sequence goes on along the minus strand of JBEIGI010000005.1, from coordinate 123,496 downwards.
GCCATGGGAAGGATTGTCGAGGGTTTGAGTCGATCGAAATTTTGGGGCAAGATGGCGATTTTTGCGATCGAGGACGATCCTCAGGCTGGCTGGGACCATGTCAGTGGATATCGCACGACGGCCTATGTCATGAGCCCCTATGCCAAACGCGGGGCGTTAGTGAGCACCCAATACAACACGACGAGCATCCTCAGAACCATTCAGCAAATTTTGGGAATTCCTCCGATGAATCAATTCGATGGCAGTGCGACACCCATGTTCGATTGTTTTCAAGACACCCCTGATTTGCGATCCTTCGAATCGGTACCGGCGAGTATACCACTGGATCAGATGAACCCTGGGTCGGTTGCGATTACCGATCCGTTGCTTAAGCAACTGGCGGAGTGGTCTGAGGAGATGAATTTCGAGCAAGTCGATCGGGCGCCTGAGGATCGGCTCAATCGTGTACTATGGCATGCGATGCGGGGTAGCGATGCACCTTATCCCGAGTGGGCCGTTGGAGTTGATGAGGAGGAAGATGAAGAATAGCAGAGGCCAAATCGTTTCATCGGCACTCCAGCGCCCCGTTAGAAGTGCCCAAGAGCCGAATTTTCTGGGTTTGCCCATTTTCTACGAGCCTATTTTTCATCGCTTGGATTAAAATTGGGCGTCGTTCGACTTGGTAACCACACCGTGAGTTTTCTCCGTTTGAAATGCACTGGAAGAACCATGCCTCAAGCCCTCATAGCCCTCTTTGGAACATTGTTTGTCATAGGTTCGATCATCGCCTTGGTCTTCTTGGCGATTCTATCGAGATACTTTTGGCTTTGGATCCAGTCGATCATGACCGGTGCAAACGTTCGATTGATGGATCTTATCGGGATGATGTTCCGGCGTGTGGATGCTCGAACGATTGTTCGTAGCAAGATCATGGCCGTTGCCGCAGGGATTGATGACCCTGATTTAACGACCAAGGCGTTGGAAGCTCATTACCTTTCGCGGGGTAATGTTCCGCAGGTGATCCGTGCATTGATTGCAGCCCGCAAGAGCCGTCAGATCAACTTGTCGTTCCAGAAGGCTGCAGCGATCGATCTTGCAGGACGCGATGTGCTCGATGCAGTCCAAACAAGCGTTTATCCCAAGGTCATCGACTGTCCGCCTCGCAACAGTGCCAATCCATTCCTGGATGCGATCGCCAAAGATGGTATCCAGCTCAAAGTCAAAGCACGGGTGACCGTTCGGGCTAACCTAGCCCAACTCATCGGTGGTGCCACCGAGGAGACGATCATCGCTCGGGTTGGCCAAGGGATCGTCTCTGCGATTGGTTCTGCCGAGAGCCACAAAGTCGTTTTGGAGAACCCTGATGTGATCTCCAAAGCGGTGCTTGCAAGTCGACTCGATGACCAGACAGCCTTTGAGATCGTGTCGATCGATATTGCGGACATCGATGTCGGTGAGAATATCGGAGCCAGACTTCAAGCGGATCGTGCGGAAGCCGACACTCGCGTTGCACGGGCCCGAGCCGAAAGCCGTCGCGCTGAAGCCGTGGCGATGGAGCAGGAGATGTTTGCCAAGATCGAGGAGAGCCGTGCCGCGGTGGTCGCCTCCGAGGCGAGCGTACCTGTTGCGATTGCCGATGCGCTCAAGGGAGGGCAGATCAATGTGATGGATTACTACAAGCTCAAGAATATCACCGCAGATACCGAGATGCGCCAAAGCATCGCTGGTACGAGCACCACGGGCCCATCGAGCACCGGGCAAGTGCGGCCCGCCAACTGATCAATTCACTAGCTTCCACAATCGGATCGACACATCATGGCCGATGAACTCGACGAATTTCTCAAGCAAGCCGCTCAAAGGCGCATGGAGCGTCAGCAGCAAAAGAAGCCTACGAGCCCAAAGCCCGCTGGCCCAAAGCCTGCTGCTCCTAGACCGACTGGTCAAAAAACCGCTTCACCAGCACCGAGGGACTTGTCCGGTCAAAGGCCTGGTGTTTTTGAGGACAACGCGCCCGTATCCGAGCGATCCCTCGAGCCCTCGATCTCAAACCGGCATGTCACAACACAGATCGACCAAGCCGACGAGGGGATTGATGATTATGTTCGTGCGACCATCGGCGATGCGGCCAGTCTAGGTGATTTGAAAAATCGAAACAAGCAAAAGAAGCCAGGGGCCAAGACCAAGTCGGTAAACCAATCCGAAGAGCGTCCTACTGTTGAGCAGCGGCCTAATGACATCGTCGGATCGTCAGAATTGATCCGTCAATTGCGAGATCCCAAAACGCTTCGGATGGCCATCTTGGCGCACGAGATTTTGCGTCGACCTTATCAGTGATCTCTTCTGGCAACGATCTCCTCGTGCAATGATCTCTTCGGGAACTTTCAATCCATGACCAATCCAAGTGATTCGATTCACGTCCCGGATTTCTCCCGTGGGGTCGAAGGTCTTTTGCCAACGATCGCTCAAGACAAAACGACCGGTGAGGTCTTGATGATGGCTTGGATGAACCAACAAGCGTTCGAGGAAACGGTTGCCTCTGGGTTTGCCACCTATTACAGTCGTTCACGTAAGCGGTTGTGGCGCAAGGGCGAGGAGAGTGGCCATCGCCAGAAGATTTTTGAGATCCGTGTTGATTGTGATGCCGATTGCATCCTGCTGATCGTCGATCAGGTTGGTGCGGCTTGCCATGAGGGATACTCGAGTTGTTTTTTTCGAAAAGCCAGCGCAGAGGGTTTTGTCGCCGATAAAGTTCGCTTGGTCGATCCCTCGTCGGTATACGGTCCGAAAGAGAATTTCTAGGTATCGCACAGAAGAAAGGCTTTTATGCCTGAGTTGCCCGAAGTCGAAACGATGCGACGCGGTTTATTTCCTGCGATCGGAGGGCGGATCAGTAGGGTTGAATTTCCAAAGAATCGCTATCGTCCCATCGTCATGAGTCCTTCGTCGGATCAGTGGGAGTCGAGACTCTGCGGGATGAGCATTGCTGGGATTGATCGAATTGCAAAGCGCGTTTTGGTTCGCCTAAGCAATGAGGATCGTATTGTCTTGCAACCGAAAATGGCTGGATTGACGCTCATCGCAGATCCACCTTCCCAAGAGCATATTCGATTGATTATCCACTTGGAAAATACAGCCTGTGATCGGATTATTTACTGGGATCGTCGAGGGTTGGGAACAGCCCACATTTGGACATCCCAGGAGTGTCAACTCCATCTTGGACCTGAAGTACTCGGCCCGGATGCACTTGAAATCACATCAGAGGATTTTCATCGTCGTTTTGGAAAGCTTCATCGGCCCGTCAAGCCCGCTCTGCTAGACCAACGCTTAGTTGCCGGAGTAGGAAATTTGTATGCTTCGGAAATACTTCACCGGGCTTCGATCGATCCTAGGACTCTGTGCGATAAGATCAGCAAAGCCAAATGGCAACGGATACACGAGCTGATGCAAGGGGTGCTGTTCGAGGCGATCGAGAGCGAAGGTTCGACGCTAAGCGATGGCACTTATCGAAATGCGATCAATGGCGAAGGTGGTTTTCAGCATTTCCATTTGGTCTATGCCAGAGACGGCCAATTCTGTCGCACTTGCGAGTCGGGAACGATCCTAAGAATCGTACAAGCTCAGCGCAGTACATTCTATTGCCCGAAGTGTCAGCGTCGCTAGCTCGATGTTAGTTGTCGTTTTCTTCTGGCCAATGGATCGATTCTTCGAAGGACCTTACTCGCTTGAGCCCTAGCTTCCACATCGGGCTTAGCAGTCCTTCCTCACGTCGATAGTCGGCATCGTTACGAGTTTTTTCTGGACTGAGCAGCTCGCGATTCGTCCAGCGTTTGGACTGTTTCCAGAGTTGTAAGGTGCTTCCATTCTCTAGCGAATAGATTCGAGATACCTCGGACTCTACAACGGTAAACTCGATGGAATCAAGCAAACCGGACCATCGATCATCGCTTGGAATCTGACTGTCGCTCAGCAGGATCGCGGCATGCTTTTTCGGTTGCTCGATGAAGGATCTGATTTTTTTTTGCCAATGCGTTTTCTCGACCAGTTGATCGCTTGGGACGATCATCCAAAAGGCGTTCATCAGGTCGCTATGGGTTGCTCGAGCGTCGGCGTGTTTGTTTAGAAGACCAAAAGCGTGGTAGTATTCGCCCAGATCGGTTGATCCCCAATAAAAATCGTGATCCTCAATGGGTTCAACACACCAGATGAGGGTTCGATTCGATTCGGTTTCGAGTCCCTTTTGGATCCTAGGTTCAGGATCGCCGGTCGCTCTCGAAGCCCAAAGAGAGCTTTGCAACCACAGCCTTCGATTGTCTGCGTAGTTCAGAAAGAACCCGCCGATGGCATTTTGGTCGCCGATGACGACGATTCGACCGGCACCGAACTCTTTGGCTGCTACGATGGGCACAGGGCCGCTTGGCTCGTTGGGATCCTGAAAGAAGTTGCCCAAAAAGCCGAGGTTCATTCCTTCGCCATACATGGGGATTTGGGATTCATCGCCCCAGCTCGTCGGGCTGGTCCAAGCGATGCCGTATCGAGCATCGACAGTTCCTCCGGTTTGTATCCCGAGATGTTTGACGTTCTTGAGGATCGGATGATTTCGAAAAGATTCAATAACGATCCAGCCCCCTCCCTGTGCTAACGTCCTTGGGGACTGTTCACAAGCTGTCTGGCTAGTGAGCTCGATGTCGAGTCGATCGCATAAAGCTTCAAGTGCATGATTGTGAAAATAGCAGTTGGTGTGATCGGTGATCAGGATCAGTCCACCTCCTTGGTGGACAAACGAGACGATTGCCTCAATTTCAGAACTGCGGAACGCCGGCTTGTCGGTCGACACGAGGTTCAAAACAACAAGCTGGATATCTTTTAGCGAATCTTCATCCCAGGGCTTTAATTGCACATCGACTTGACAACCCATCGCTGTGAGAGACTGAGCGGCACGTGAGGGACTCGCAAGCAGATGGTATTGGTTGATTCCCGGTTGGGGTGGTGATTCAATCCATGTATGTGCATGATACGCGTCGAATCGCACATGAAGAGCTTGTGCGTCTTGGAATGCGAGAGTTGATTTCAGGCAGAACGCTAGGATCGTCAAGCAAAGGAGCAACGGCCGGATACCGGGTCGAACGCGAATCATTTCGACGCTTTACCAAGTGGATTTTTGATGAATTGCGCATAACAATTTTTGCACAAAAAATACTGCCGCCGTTGATACCACTCGTCTCCAAAGTCCGATGCGCAGACTTCATCGGCCGATTCGATCAAACCGGCAAGGCTTTCTAGTTTTTCGTCGGCCGAGTCGTACTCGGACTCATCGATGTATCCTTCGGCTTCGATCTCGATGGTCACCGAGTAGTGAAGGTCATCCGGAACGTTGATAGCATCAAGGCAGCGGTCACAACGAGGTTTTTCCACGCTCTAGCTCACATTAGGGTTGGTTGCGGTTTGGCACGCCGGATTGGAGACTTGAGATCTCATCACGCAGGGGGCCAAGATCTTGAATCGGCTCGACTTCCGGGTCTCGATTTCCAACTGGCCGTTGTTTGCATTTGAAGAACTCGGACAGATAGTGTTGCAAAGCGGTGTACTCGGGAACCTTGTACCGATCTCCTTTTTGAAGAATAGGACGATACTCTTGCATCTGGCCAAACTGGCGATCACCGGCGACTTGGCATGGGAACCAGTGCCCCTTGCCTTGGTCATCCTCGAGGTAAAACTCAGGATAGCAGTGATTAGGAATCCAAACGCAACGTGCGGGGATGTTGCTCGCGCGGCAAATGGCAATAAAGATTCCAGTCATCTCTTCACAGTCCCCGCGTTTGTCCTTCATCGCCTCACGGGTATTGCGGATCGGCCCATTGGTGTATTGGATGTTTTCTCGAACCCAGTCGTAGATTTTCTCGACATGCTCCCAAGCTGTTTCGGGTTTGGAGTCCTTGATGGATTTAGCGATCCGTTTGATATCCGAGGCACCGGCATCGATCATCGGACTGTTTCCCATAAACCAATTGAGTTCCTTGGGGATCTTTTTGGGAATTACATAGATCGAGGTATCGCTAGGTGCGGTGATAAAGGACTTTTCAATTTCGACTTCGAAAATCAGATCCAATTCGCCGTTGGGTTGCATGGCTGGAATGCTCATAACCAACTGCCGCGCCGACGGTGGTGCATTGGCGGGTAAATCGCGGTATTGCCATTGGGCGTTCGGAGGGATGTTCGATTCCTTGACCCGTACTTTTTGCTCTGGCCAGTCGATCGGAAAAGCGATGGTCGCTAGTAGGTCGGAGCAAAAGTTGTCGTTGGATTTGAACTTCATCCCAAACTTCATATCGAGTTTGCGCGGGGCAAAGTAGCCAACACCTTTACCCTCGTTCTGTGGTACTTGTGCGCCGGAGTCTTGAGCGTCCTGCGTACTGCCCAAGACGACGTGTTGGCCGCAATGGATGCTGTAGCCTAGCAAGACCAAGCTTGACAGCCCTCGGTTCAGAAGAGTTCTTCGATCCCATTCAACACGGAGAGATTCTTTCATGAAGGCACCTATTGGTTACGGAAGAATTTCGAGCGTCGGCGTCGCTGAGAAATCAGTGTAATCGGATTTTTTTTCGGCTCTTTGCCAATCTTGGCTTGCCCGAAAACCGAACCGATGCCGTATTTCATCCCCTTTGGCCACACAAACCCGCAAGCTAGGGTAGAATCGCTAGCATTCTTGGGTTGCGGATCGAATCGCTATTGTGCAAAAACTACTTTAAAACATGCATTTGTTGGAGATGTCGATGGGTTGGAGTTTATCGAAAGGCTCACTAAAGGTCAGGTGCTTGCGTGCGGCTGGCTGGATCGTAGGTGTTTATGTTGCTACGGGCAGCTGCGGCCTTGCGCAATTGGACAAAACACCTGACAAAACACTTGGAGAGCCGACGATTCGGCTTCCTGAGGGATCTGAGCAGATCACATCTGGCAAGGTGACAGGAACGATTTCCTTCTTGGCCAGTGACGAGTTGGCAGGCCGCGAAACCAATAGCAAAGAGTTCGAAATCGCCGCTGCCTACGTTGCGGCTCGATTTCGTGGAGCGGGTCTCGAAGGGGGCGGCCCGGAGGGAAGTTTCTACCATGAGACGGTCGTTGGTCAGTCGCGCGTTCCCTCCGATGCGGTCTTGCTCCAAGGGGACAAGACACCGATTGCCCACTATGGACTGCTGAGCACCGACGAGAAACCGTGCAAGGTACAAGGCCGGGTGATGGACGTGTCGTTCGAAGCACTTGCCACTCCGGACGCGGATTTGAAGGGACTTGGAGGCATTCTTCGGGGCGAATTTCAGACGCAGGCCAAGGGTTCGCGAGCCATTGGTCAACTGAACCGTCTGGCTCAGAAGTTGCAAGCTGCGGGAGTCCAAGCGTTGCTTCTTGAGTGCGAGTCGGATTCTGAGTGGATCAAGCAGGCAGAACTTGCGAGGTTGAAACCCAAGTTGGATCGAGGCGATCGCGCTGGAATCCCGATTCTCTTGATACCATCATCGGTTCGGATTGATGGGGATGCGGAGTTGAGAGCATCGGGATTGATCCGAGACGATAAAAGGATGCGAAACGTCATTGGTCTACTTCGTGGCTCCGACGAAACCTTGCAAAAACAAGCGATCCTCTACAGTGCCCATTTAGATCATTTAGGTTCGAACCCGGCACTTGAGGATGATCAGATTTACAACGGTGCCGATGACGATGCGTCCGGAGTTACTGCGGTCGTAACGCTTGCAGATGCCATTGGCGCGATGAAGGAGCGACCGAAGCGCTCGGTGCTTTTTATGGCTTTTTGGGGAGAGGAATCCGGGTTGCTCGGATCCAAGCAATTTGTCTCGAATCCGTCTTGGCAATTGGATCAGATTATTGCCAACATCAATATCGAGATGATCGGCCGGCCCGAGGGTGGAGCGAGAGGGAAGATTTGGATGACCGGTTGGCGTGAATCCGATCTTGGGGTAATCATGAGTCAAGCTGCCAAGCCTTGGGGGGTGGAGATCTTTGAGCATCCCAAGTTCAGCTCGATGCTCTACCGAGCTAGCGATAATTGGTCTTTTGTTGAACGCGGCGTGATTGCTCACAGTTTCTCGGCAGGATCGCTTCATCCAGATTACCATCAGGTCGACGATGAATGGGATCGCTTGGAGATACCCCACATGACCCAGGTCATCCAAGGGTTATGGCTTGGATCACTCCCGCTTTTGGATGGAACACAAACACCTAGCAAAGCAACCAACAGTACGAAAGAAAGCAAATGAGCAAGAAAAAGGTTCTCTTTATTGTAGGGGATTTCGTCGAGGACTACGAAATCATGGTGCCCTATCAAATGCTACTGATGATTGGTCACGACTGCCATTGCATTTGCCCTGGCAAGAAAACCGGGGAGTATGTCATGACGGCAATCCACGATTTCGAAGGCCATCAGACTTATAGTGAAAAGCCGGGGCATCGATTCGTGCTCAATGCCGACTTTGATGCAGTAGACCCGACGAGCTATGATGCTTTGGTGCTTCCCGGAGGACGGGCTCCGGAGTATTTGAGGCTCAATCCCAAGGTGCTCCAGATGGTCAGACATTTTGCCGAGGCCAACAAGCCGATTGCTGCAATTTGTCATGGGCCGCAGATTCTTTCGGCGGCGGGGGTGCTCAAGGGCAAAGAGTGCAGTTGCTATCCGGCCGTTGAGTACGAGGTGGCCTCGAGTGGAGGCTCGTATGTTCCACCGAACGACACATTTAGCAGTGCGCATGTCAGTGGTAATCTGGTCACCGCTGCGGCTTGGCCTGCACACCCGGCATGGATGCAAGCCTTTGTGAAATTGCTTGGTACTAAGATCGAGTTGTGATGCTCCGGGCGTGAGCCATCGGTCTAGTGGCTAGAGGGTTTTATTGAAGCTGTAGGAGCCTGGTTGTCTGACTTCTACAGCAGGTGCATCACCCCACTCAATTTTGTCTGGTACCAAAGACATCTTGCTATCCTTGAGGTCATCCCAGCGGATGACTTCGCCGGAGTAAGCGGCTTCGCGCCCCATGATGGCCATGAGCGTGCTCTTGCACATGTAGTCACCGTTGTTGAGCGGTTTGCCTTCTCGAATCGACTTCATCAAGGCGACGTGTTCGAGGTAGTACATGCTGGGTTTTTCACCTTTGTACTTCCATGGGTTTTCGCCTGTGATTTCGTTGGCAAGAACCTTGGCGGTCCCCTTGGTGCCATAGACGAAGTCTTCGGTTTCGTTGAAGCAGTTTGGCATTTGCCTGGTGGCTGCGTAGGTTCGTGTTCCATCGGCCCATTCATACACGACATAAAAATGGTCGTAGATATCGCCATATTCGGGTTCCGTGCGAACTTGGCGACCGCCCATTCCATAAGCCAGAACGGGTGGTACGTCGTTGTGCAACCACATCGACTTATCGAGCGAGTGGATGAACTGCTCGACGATATGATCACCGCTGAGCCAGCGGTAGTAGAGCCAGTTCATAACTTGGTTGTGCATTGGGGTCCAGTAGTCCTTCGGTTCGCGGATCCAGAGGGTGCCGGCCAGATAGTTTTCTTGAACCGAGATCAGCTCTCCAATCTTGCCGCTGTGGATTTGCTCCATGGTGGCTTTGACGCCAAGGTCATATCGCCAGCAGAGACCAGAGACGAGCGATAGTCCTTTGGCTTTGGCTGCTTCGCTAGCGGCCATAACGCGCCGAACTCCGACAGGGTCGACAGCGATAGGTTTCTCGCAGAAGATGTGCTTGCCGGCTGCGACGGCTGCTTCCATGTGCATTGGGCGAAAGCCGGGTGGTGTTGTCAGCAAGACGACGTTGATATCGGTTTGCAAAAGCTTGTCGATCGCATCGAGACCAGAAAAAGCTTGATCATCGGGAACGGCGTATTGCTCCCCAAGGGTTCGTTTGAGGTTGTTTTTTGCAGCCGCGAGCCGATCATCGGTGACCTCTGCGACGGCCGTAAGACGGCAACCGGAATCGGCGGTCATCGCATCTTTGGCGGCTCCGGTTCCTCGCCCACCGGCACCGACCAATCCGACTTTGATGATGTCGGAACCTTGGGCATGCACGGATCGATTAAAAAAGCTGCTTGCGATGCCTGCAGCAGCACTTGTGGCTACGAAGGATCTTCTGCCAAGTCGACTTGAAGTGGGATTTGGAGAAGTTGTCGAGGGGGTGCTGGACGCGGGGGATGATTTTCGCTCAGAAGTCATGGCAGGAATCACTCGGTAAGGGGTGACGAAAAAGGTGGGACAGCATATCCTTGAGGATACCCCGCTTTTGACGGGATCTCGTTTATAACCCAACGAACATGCCGTGCAACATATCAATCGACCTTTAACTTGAAATTACGATAGTTTCGATGGAATCCATGGAGCAAGAGTCTCAAGAGGCCGAACCACTGCAGCGGTCATTTCGAGACCCGATTGACGAGTCCCGATTTCGCAGTGCGATGGCCACGAGTCTGCCGATCCAACTGGAGATAGGTTCGGGCAAAGGGTTGTTTCTGACCAATGCTGCGTCGACGACGAGCGACCATTTTTTCATCGGTTTGGAGTTGGCGACCAAATACGCCAGGGAGGCACAGGCAAAGATCGAGAGGCTCAAGATTGGCAATGCCGCTTTTATTGCGAGCGATGCGACGAGGGTAATTGCCACGGAAGTTCCTGACGAATCGGTCGTGGCGGTTCATGTTTACTTTCCGGATCCTTGGTGGAAGGCCAAGCACAAGAAGCGGCGCGTTTTGTCTGATGAAACGATCGTGCATATCCAACGGGTGCTTAAGCCAAACGGACAATTGCATTTTTGGACCGATGTGCTTGACTATTACGAGATCGCAGTCCCTCGAATCGTTGAGCTAACAAAGCTTTCTGGTCCGTTCTATGTTCCTGAACCCACTGCAACGCATGCCATGGATTACCGCACCCACTTTGAACGGCGAACGCGACTCAATGGACTCCCAGTGTATCGAGCTCGTTTTGTGCGAACTGTATGATGGATCGGTATGAGTACTCAACCCCGACGATGGGGACAATTCTCAAGCTTGTAGTCTACGCACAGGATGAGCACGAGGCGCAAAGTTGGATCGATATTTGCCTCGCAGAAATCGAGCGGCTCATGCCGATCCTCAATAATTACACTTCCAAGAGTGAAATCTCCCTGCTCAATGCGAGGTGTGGAGTATCGACGATTGTTTCCGAGGATTTGTATCAGGTTCTCGAGCATTCGCACCGATGGTATGAACTTTCAGGAGGCGCGTTTGATATCACCTGCGGCGCTGTTTTTCAGCTATGGAAACAAGCTCGCAAATCATTGCAAGTGCCCAGCGAATTGCAACAACGTGAAGCGAGGGAATCAAGCGGATGGCAGCATGTCAAATTGAGGAAAAGCAAATCGGCCGATGGCCAGACTGATACCTATCAAGTAACAGTCGACCAACCCGGATTGGTGCTCGATGTTTCCGGGATCGCAACGGGATACATCATCGATGCGGCCATCGAGAAAATGACCCGAGCCGGTGGCAAATCTTTTTTGATCGATATCGGGGGAGATATACGCTTAGGGGATGCACCTGAAGGCAAATCAGGTTGGGTCGTTCAGATCGGGGGACTTGGTAAAGCCAGTCCGCCAATCATGCAGTTGTCTCTTGCAAACTGTTCGCTTACGACATCCGGGGATCGCAATCAGTCGACGCTGATCGATGGAGTGTCTTACAGTCATCTTGTGGATCCTCGAAAAGGACAGCCGCTTTTGGGCCATCAAAGTTGCACAGCGATCAGTTCTAAGGCGACGGATGCCGATGCGGCTGCGACGACCCTGAGTGTCATGGGGACGCGCGACGGTTCAAAGTTTTTTGATCGTCTGGGGATTGATCAAGCGATCCTGCTATTTTCTGATCCGTTGATCGCCGAGCAAAAGGACTCACCGGTAAGTTTCGTACGATTGGCTCACGAATGATTATTGATGCCCTAAAGGGCGTTAGGCTAGTGTTCTTCACCGGACGGCTCGCGCCGTTCCGCTTTTATTTCAAATCCAATCGCCCTTATCCCAAGGAGGCATGATGAGATAGCCCTGGGTGCTCTTGCATCGGATCGGTTGAATCGAGTATGAGGCAATAGAATGTAGATCGTGCGGGATATCCACTGGATTGTCGGCCGGCGCGAAAATCGATTAAAAACCTCAGAATACAAGGGTCGATCCATGACAGGGCTACGCAAATCCTCTTGGTCTTTGCTCATTATTCCCGCCCTAATGCCCTGTTTTACCGGTTGTCAGACCAACTCCATGATGAGCATGCCGTGGAATCAACCCTCGCGCGTTCCACCTCCGAATGCCCCGAGCAACTTGCCATCGGCTCCCTATGCGAACCCTACGATCCCTGCATCGGCCCCCGCGCAACCAGGTTTCCCGGCTCCCAAATCGGTTTCCTCGTACTCCAATGGTCCATTGACCGACGCGGTTACTTCGCTGCAAAACGACCTGACCCTGGTGACCGAAAATACCAGAGCTACCGTCGAGAAATCGGCCAATTCCATAAGCGAAGGGGTGTCTCAGGCCGGAGCAAGGCTCGATAGGATCGGAAGTGGGATTGTGCAGGCCACGGGGATCGTGGAATCTTCTTTCAAAGACCCCATTCCACTGCCCCCGGCTACATCCGGATCGCTCAGCGATGCACCTCAGGAGGATCCAAACGCCCAATGGCGAAAGCCGAATCCAAGGTAGTTTTTCTGGCAACGGTCGACAGTTTCCGATGCGGTGGTTAAAATCGTCCACCGGATGAAGGCCACTTGGTGAAATTGGCAGACACGCAAGACTTAGGATCTTGTGCCGCGAGGCGTCGGGGTTCGACTCCCCGAGTGGCCACTGCTAGAGGAATTCTTCGGAGCCGGTGTGCGACTTGAATCTTGAATATTGAACTGATTACAAGTCCAGCGAATCCCAGGGTCAAGTTTGCAGCTGGCTTGCGGGACGCAAAGAGCCGTCGGCGTGAGAATCGTTTTCTTATCGATGGAGCATCTTCGATACACGTCGCGTTAGATGCGGGTGTTCAGATCGCAGAGATTTTCGTATCCCAGCAAGCTTGGGATCGGCCCGATGCTCAAATCGCTTCTTTATCTCGTCGTACAGCTGGTGAACCGATGCGTTGGACTTGCTTGTCCGAAGCAGCGATGCAAAAGATTCAGTATGGCCAACAGGATCAGCAGCTCATCGCCGTGGCGATCCCGTTAGATACTTCGATCGACACCTTAAGTGCTCGAGCTAGTGTCACGGCCAGCTCCTCATCCTACGAACTTTTTTTGGTTCTTGATCGCTTGGAAAAGCCTGGGAATCTTGGGGCAGCGATGCGCACGGCAGATGCTGCGGGTGCAACCGCAGTGCTTTTGAGCGACCCGGCTTGCGACCCTTGGAATCCCAATGCGATTCGCGCAAGTCTTGGAGCGATCTTTACCGTACCGATCGCTTCGGGTTCATGGCATGACATCTTTTCATGGCTTAAGTATCGATCCGTTCGGTGTTTTGCAGCACGTACCGACAAGACAGCTCCCTATTGGTCGATTAGCTACCCGGAGAAAACGGCAATTGTCATAGGGAGCGAAGCCCACGGACTCGAAGATCGCTGGAAATCCGATGAAATTCTACCTGTTCACATCCCGATGTTTGGCAAAATAGATTCCTTGAATGCCTCGATAACGGGTTCTATTTTGCTTTTCGAGGTGATTCGCCAGCGGCCAACACATTGATGAGCTTGTCTATTCTTGAGAGTCCACTGATAGTCTGGTACTCTAACGCCCCTTGGATTTTACTCCGAACGGTTCTTCAAAACCCAACATGATCACTCGCAAACCGATTTTTCCAAATGTCATCGAGTTGAACGTTCAAGCCGGGCACTTGATTGGCTGCAATCTTTACCTGGTTTTCGACCAAGACCAGTGGTTGCTGATCGATATCGGCTATGAAGACAATGTCGATGAGATCATTGACTTGATTCGGGATTTGGATTTCCCGCTCTCGAAATGCAAAACACTCCTCGCTACGCATGCCGATGTGGATCATTGTCAAGGTTTGGCCAAGGCCAAGCAGATATTGAAAACGACTGTTACGGCGCACCCGAAGGCCGCAGATCTTTTGGAAAGTGGGGATCGATTACAGACCTTCGCGGAAATCCATGCTCAAGGAATCAGTGAGCCGATGCCCAAAGTATCCGTCGAGCATCGTGTCAATGATGGTGATCGTATCGCGATCGGTGATATGGAGTTGCTCGTTTGGTCTACCCCTGGCCATGCCGATAGCCAATTGGCATTCCAATTCGGTGATTTGCTTTTCAGCGGAGACAACATTTACAGGGATGGCGGGGTAGGTGCGATCGATGCCCACCACGGGAGCGATATCCCCTCGTTCATCCGCTCCCTAGAACGGATCCGGGATTCTTCTATCGAGTGGTTACTTCCTAGCCACGGTCCTTATTTTCGCAAGGATCCCGAGATGATCAATCGGGTGATCGATCGCCTAAAGGGTTACTTGCACCTTAGCGACTTTGGAACCTGCGCGATCGATTGGCCTTTGATGAAACAATGGGAGCAGGAAATTGCCGAAGGCCGATATCCCTGATACTCAAGTTTTGGATTCTCCAGTCGCACCGACACAGCACAACGCGATTCGTGTGCCGACAGAGTGGGACCGTCTGATATCGAGCCGTAAATTTATCTTGCTGGTTCTTTTCTGCGTTACAGGGGCATTGGGGCTACCACTGCTTTGGTTCAGTCCCGCCTTTAGCACCCGCGCGAAAATCGTTTGGTCGATATGCAACATCCTCTACACATTGGCGCTGATTGCCTTATGCATCGGAATCTGCATTTGGTCTTACCAGCAAATCGTCAACTCGATCTGACCGTTTCGGTTGGCCCCCCCATGTTGCCGCGACCGAGTTCCTTGGTCAACTCATACCGTCCGAATTGCAAGTTAGATATTGATGCTTTGGGGAATACCTTGTGGCAAGAGAGTCTCGTAAACCGATCGTGTCTTGTTGCGTTCCTGGATCATTGTGCCAATATGCTTGAGTTGCTTTTGAAACCTTTCAAGAGGTTCTTTGACGCGAGGGTCTTTGAAGTGGCCTTTGGCATACTGACCCAGTTGCGTGTAGTGCACTGTTCCTAGTAGATACCCAAGATTCATCTGAAGTTCGACCATGTCCATTGGGGGCAACATCGCAAAGTAATCTTCTTCGCTAAGCTGCTCGTCGGTCGAACCGGGTGCTGGGCGATAGCCAGCAAGTGGCATATTAGGAACGTAACTCATTTGGTCGTATTGCGGAAAATTCACAGCCGCATGTTGAACACTGCAAGTGTAGATCACAAAGGTGACCATTTGCGTGAGAGTCGATTTGGTCAATTCCTCAGACGAAGGCAACCCGCGTAGGCGTCCCCCGTCCTTGGAGTTTAACTCGATCAACCATGCCTTGAGCTCATAATCGGATTGAACGTCTTGATCGTTTTTATAATAGATGTCCAAGTAATCTGAGACCCATTTGGAAATGGACTCCCAGTAAAGTTGGGCGTCGTCTCTGTAGGCGTAGTTAGGAAGTCGATCTTGGTCGGCAACCCCACGGGCAGCAAAGGACATCGGAAGCATGCTATCGCGGATGCTCATCTCTTGGACCGTTTTTACAGCCAAGCCCCGGGAAGTGGCGATGCTACCACCCATCAAGCGATCAACCGCACCTCTATCAGCAATCAGATGCCTCCAAGCCATGTCATTGATAGCAAGAGTTCCTTCGAAATGGGGCGCGAGCAACTGCGTTAGCGGGTGTCTCCAAGCCAAATTGCGGAGCGATGCAAGAACAAACGGTTCCATGACCAAATGCGTTTTCCCAAGATGTGTTCCAGCTTCGTGATAGTTTCCATCGGCAATGTCGATGATCGTCTTGGCCATCAACCAAGCGATCCCATCGGCAGGGGTAAAGATTGGAAAGGATTTGCTGGGTGTCTGCTCGCATTGGATTGCGATAGGCAAGAGCGGGCCGCCGCCAAGAGCAGATACAAACAAAGCCATGGGAGCATAGAGGTACTTTTTGCCATGTGGAAAAGTGCCTTGCTCTGCACCAACGAAATCCACATAGTCGAGCATGAACAACCGGCCTTCGTCGGCGGCACGCTCGAGACTATCGGAACTACCCTTGGTAACCCAAGCAGCATCTGGATGGGTATGCAGGGCGACTTTGGTAGAATGCCCGCTGGATCCAGAGACAATCTTTGAAACCAAAGCGCCAATCGCTTTTTTGAAATGCTCCTCTTGGACTGGAAACTTATCAGGTAGTTTCGAGACATGATGAATCATGACCGGATTTGCACCCATGAGCCGTTTAAGTCCAAACTCGATGTCGCAGCGGTAATTGGTTGCGACTGTAGGCAACGGAATGCCTTTGAATATCGATTCATAATCAGACATCGATTTTGCACGGTAGGAATCAGAGACTCCTAAGCCGTCCATGTGCAAGACCTCATAGACAACTCGACGTAAAATCACCTCAGCGTCTATAGCTTCGACTAAGGCCTTCAACTTCTGATGAGCCGCTTGCCTTTGAATTTGATCCTCTGCTACATGCAACTGGTTCTTCAATAAAAAACCAGCCCGAGCAGCAACCACCTTGACCCATTCCAATTTTGGCTCATCGCTCCAATGCAACTTATCAAGAACCGCTATATCGGCTAGATGTTCATAGTTGTACCGATACTTAGTACGACTCATTTGGCAATGCAACTTACGGAAGAAAGCTACAATGCTAGACTCTTGCTGCGGAAGAAATGCAGACATATCGAGGCGGGCTTTTGTGATGTATGAGGGTAACAGAACCAGGCAAAGGAGCCTCAATTATATCAAGAAACTCTGCCTTTAGCAGAAATTGGCGGAGGAATCGTATTGGAGTGACTTTCAAGATTGTCGATCATCTGGCCAGTCAATTCATCGATGTCGCCAAAAATTCGAGTGATGCGCCCTTCGAAATAATGCGAAGCGATCGCTGCAGGAATCGCAACCATCAGGCCTGCTAAGGTTGTGACCAAGGCCTCATAGATACCTACCGCCAGAAAATCAGCGCGGTTTTGCCCCGCGGTCAGTTTGGTCGTGTCGTGAAAGGCACGGATCAAGCCCCAGACGGTTCCTAATAGGCCTAAAAGGGGGGCAATGCCTGCACCGAGATTCAACCAGCGGACGTTGGCATAAGCCCGATCGACCTCTCGCTGTAGAGTGTCGCTCAGCGCTCCTTGAATCTCACTTTTGGGCCTCCCGGCACGATTCAAAGTTGCTCGCATGACACGCTCTAGAGCCGATTCCCCTGGACACAGCTTAAGCGTCTCGGCCGGGTCAAGCGTTCCGAGTTTGCTTGCGCCGCGCAACATATTCACGATGCGTCTGGGCATCAGTTTACCTCGGCGAAGTCCGATCCAGCGATCGAACACGAAGGTGGCCACGAGCAAACTCATCAGCCCGATGGGGATCATGAATACTCCACCTCGAACTAGCAGATCGAAAAAGTCGATCCCCATCTGCCTTGCGTTTGCAGTTTGCCCAAAAAACAATGCGATCTGCATCCTGTTTGATCTTTCGGTTCGCCTTGGGATTCGCCTTCAAATTCCGCTTGGATCGATTGTAACCTTTTTGCCTTCCTAGGAAAACTTTTTACTCGAACCGATCCTCCCCATGGCTAGCAAACCAAACCCATGAGGCAAATCGGAACCTAGACTCCCTGGGTCTAGTCATGGAAAACCCAACGTAACTGTGATATCTTACCAAATATGAACCAGCCACTTTCCGGTATTTTTACCCCCAACATTACCCCCCTGGATGCACAGGGGCGACTCGACGAGGATAAGCTTCGTGCCTACGTTGATTGGCTCATCGAGCGGGGTGTTCATGGTCTTTACCCCAACGGTAGCACGGGTGAATTCGTTCGCTTTACTCCTGAGGAGCGGCGGCGTGTCATCGAGGTGGTCGTCGACCAAACTCGCGGTCGAGTCCCAATCCTTGCTGGTGCGGCCGAAGCCAACGTCGCTGAGACGATAAGGGCTTGCGATCTTTACGGAAACCTTGGTTGCCGCGCGGTTGCTATCGTCGCCCCTTTCTACTACCGGCTTGCACCCGATGGCGTCTTTGCTTACTTCAAAGAGATCGCCGACCACGTGTCGATCGACGTGACCCTCTATAACATTCCTGCATTTGCCTCACCCATCGATGTGGCAACTGTCAAACGGCTCGCCGAGGAATGCCCTAGAGTCGTGGGGATCAAGGATAGTTCTGGCGATATTCCCCACATGATGAGGATGATCTCCGAGGTGCGACCGATTCGCAAAGACTTCTTTTTTCTCACAGGATGGGATGCGTCTTTGGTTCCCATGCTCATGGTCGGTTGCGATGGTGGGACCAATGCCACAAGCGGCGTGGTACCTGAATTGACCCGAGCCATCTATGAGGCTTGTAAAGCCGGCCAATGGGATCGGGCCATGCAGTTGCAATACCGACTCTTGCCTCTGTTCGATGCGATGATCGCAACCTTGGAGTTCCCAGAAGGGTTCCGAAGAGGTGCCAAGATCCGAGGTTGGGATCTAGGTCAATCGCGTCAACCCCTTTCGCCTCAACAATCCTCGGCCGCCGAAGCGGCACAGCGCAAGTTGCAGGAGATGCTTGCAGGATTTGATTTCGTGCAATCTCGGCCTTCGCCTGCGCACAAGGTCGCTGCAGGGGCTAGCGACGAGGTGATCAATCGTATCGTGCATGAAGTTCTATCCCAACTCAGAACCCTATAGAAGCCCCAAGGGACTGACGCATTGAGCCATTCCAAGGACGGTGAAAGATCAGCAGATGTAGGCTGGGAGCGAAGTGTTCAGCATTCGCTCGGTCGATCCAGTCGCGCTTTGGCCCTGCTAGCTATCCTCTCAATCGTTTTGGTTGCAGGCTGGATCATTTACCAACGCTCGAGACCAACAGCGAGCGATCTGACGGACCGACAACTTGTCGAGAACTGGTCGGTCGATATAAATCAAGCGACCGAGCAAGAGCTCCAGTTGATACCTGGCTTAGGTCCCAAACTCGCGCGTGCGATTCTCCAGCGGCGATCTGAGTTGGGTCCTTTCCAAAGCCTTGATCAACTCTCCGAGGTTCCTGGAATCAAAGAGCAGAGGGTCAGAAATCTCGCTCGCTACCTGAAGGTATCGAATTCTGTGAACGGATCTCAAGTAAACCCCTTAAGCGAATGATCAATAAACCCTTCGAGCTCGATAGCCAATACACTCCTGCTGGAGATCAACCGCAGGCGATCAAGGCCTTGGCGCAAGGACTGCGTCGAGGCGTTCCCCATCAGGTTCTCATGGGGGTAACGGGATCCGGCAAGACCTTCACCATGGCAAATGTGATTGAGCAGGTGCAACGCCCGACGTTGATCTTGAGCCACAACAAGACCTTGGCAGCTCAGTTGTACTCTGAGTTTCGCGAATTTTTTCCCCGCAACGCAGTCCATTACTTCATCAGCTACTACGATTACTATCAACCCGAGGCTTATATCCCACAGAAGGATTTGTACATCGAAAAGGATTCCTCGATCAACGAAGAGATCGAACGTTTGCGATTGGCTGCCACCAGTGCCCTCATCACGCGTCGAGATTGCATCATCGTGGCAAGCGTTTCTTGTATCTTTGGTTTAGGCTCCCCAGAGATGTATAGCAAGATGGTTGTTCCGATCCATGTCGGAGATCTAATGATTCGCGAAGAGCTCTTGCTCAAGCTTGTCAACAATCAGTATTCCCGCAATGAGACGGCCTTTGAGAGAGGTAAGTTCCGGATAAGGGGAGATACCATCGAGATATGGCCTCCTTACGAAGACTTTGCCGTGCGGCTAGAGTTTTGGGGCAATGAAGTTGAAAAGATCACATTCATTCAGCCTGAGACAGGCGAAGCCCTTTCTCGGGAGACCGGTGTGATGATTTATCCAGCCAAGCATTTCGTGACAGACGATCAACGCATCTACCATGCGATCGATGTCATTCGCAAGGAGTTGCAACAGCAGTTAGCGAAATTTCAAAAGGAGGGAAAGATCCTCGAAGCTCAGAGGCTCGAATCCCGAACCAAGTACGATTTAGAGATGCTCTCGGTGGCCGGCCATTGCCCTGGAATCGAGAATTATTCGCGGCCCCTTTCAGGCAAACCACCTGGTGCTACTCCTGATACTTTGCATGATTTTTTTCCAAAAGACTTTTTCGTAATCGTCGACGAATCGCACGTGACCATTCCTCAGATTCGGGCGATGTATTTTGGAGATCAAAACCGCAAAAAGACTCTTGTCGAGCATGGGTTCCGATTGCCCTGTGCGATGGACAACAGGCCGCTGAAGTTCGAGGAGTGGGAGCAGAAGGTCAATCAGGTCGTGTTTGTCTCGGCAACGCCGGGCGATTATGAACTCGAGAAGACCGGAGGAGAGGTTGTCGAGCAAGTGATCCGTCCGACAGGCTTGCTCGATCCGATCATCGAGGTGGTTCCAGCGCAGGGACAAATCAACCATTTGCACGCCCAGATCAAAGAGCGACTGGCCATGGGGGATCGCGTCTTGATCACCGCACTGACGAAGCGATTGGCGGAGGACTTGTCGAATTACTTCTGCGATCAAGACATCAAGTGTCGGTGGTTGCACAGCGAGCTCGATGCGTTCGAACGGGTCGAGTTGCTCAGGGATTTGCGGGAGGGGCATTGCGATGTGATCGTAGGAGTAAACTTGCTCCGCGAAGGTCTTGATTTGCCAGAGGTATCCCTCGTTGCGATCCTTGATGCAGATAAAGAAGGGTTCCTGCGTAGCGAAACTTCGCTGATTCAGACCATCGGTCGGGCGGCGCGAAATGTGAATTCCAAGGTGATTTTGTATGCAGACCGCGTCACCCAGGCCATGCAGATTGCTATCGAGGAGACCAATCGGCGCAGGAAAAAACAGGAAGAGTATAACTTAGCAAACCATATCACCCCTGCCACGGTGCGCAAGCAAGTCACGGCCAGCATTCAAGAGCATGCTAGGTTTCGTAAGAAGGCTCGCGACATGATCATCCAAAGTGCACCGCCGAAGATTGTCACTCAGGAGTACCTTAAGGAACTTGAGCAGGAGATGATGGCTGCTGCCGAGGAGATGGAATTCGAACGTGCTGCCGCCATCCGGGATAAAATTCAACGAAACAAAAATCGAATTGGACAGCCCGTCGAGAGCCAGGAGGGGCAAGAGCCGCAAGGCGATCGATCGAAGCCTTCGGGGGGCTTTAAAAATCGTCGCCAGCGAGGTAGTGGGCGCGGCTCGAGGAACTTCAGAAAAGATCGCGACGGTGAGAAAGATCGCGGTGAGAAGGATCGCGAATAGCTACTCGATGGCTGTTTGAACTGCGGCGATCGGAGATGGTTGACCGAAGCGGTTCTCAATCCAGTGCGGACCCATCGGCCAAATCGATATGGAAACGTTTAGTACACGAATTGAGTTCGCACTTGAAGGTGATCTGTTTCACCTGTGGTTCCGAAGCGGTCTAGCCAGGTATGGCCCCATCCGATCCCGAACTTGGCCCTTCGAGTGGCCCACCAGTTGGTGCCGAAGTAAGTCTTGTAGAACTCACCGCCGTGAATTTCTTCATCCTCAAGATCGACATTGGAGAAACGTCCTACGAGTTCTAGAGCCCCATAGCGATGTTTCGGAATGATGCGACGAGCATAACCGACCGTTCTATCGTAAGGCCTAGACTCGCCGGTTAAAACCCAGCTGGTAAGGATGTAGCAGCCATAGAAATTTGGATTTCCGGAGACATCGGAACTGATCCAGCTAGGGGTGTACTCGGCCAAGGCCGAGAATGGGCCTCGGTTCCAAAGAAGTTCCAAACCAAAATTCCATGCGTAGCTAGCCGGGATACCACCGGTATCAACGAAGTTGCTAGTGACGTTCGATTCCGGTCGACCCCTCATACGAATGGCGCCATCGGTCGAAGCGTTGTATCGTCCGGCCAGGCCGAGGTGAAAATAGTCTCGATCCTCGTTCAAGTCCCAAAGCAAGCCGGTTGTCCGAAACGTGACATCCGTACCATTATTGATCGAACTGGGAGAATCTCCCCAATCTTGATCGTAGACACCGATCGCAGCCGTCGCGCGATGATCTTGACCTAGGACACGATTGAGTCGGATACCGGCGTTTCGAGAGACGAAAAAGGGGCTCAGCACTCGTTCTTGAGCGGGAAGGTTCGCCGCATCGCCGACCATTTCGTAGGCAAAAGTTTCTTTCAGCTTACCGACCGACACGGTTGTTTCTGGACCGCCGATGGGGGCCGTGACAGCCAAGTCAGTTAGGTTCCACAGTTGTTCAGGATCGGTATCGAAGCCTTTGTATTCGGCGGCGGCGAGATATCCAAGTTTATATGCTCCACCAATTTTGCCCCGAGCCATGAATCGAATCGCTCTGTCATCGAACTGATCGATCTGTTTGCCGACTTGGCTCAAGCTGGCTGCGTCTTGACCAAAAGCATTGTAATCCCCGATGAGGACTAAGCCTGGGGTTAGAGACAACCAGTGCCGATCGACCTTGAGTTGTTGGGATAATTGAGGTGGAACGTCAGGGATCAGGTATACAGGTGCCGGCTCAGTGGAATCTGGCGCGATAAACTGACCACGAGGAGGAGCCGGATCGGATTCGATCGATTGGGCAAAGCACGACTCGGTGGTGGGAGAAAACAGTGGAATCGCGATGAAAACTGCGAAAAGGATAAGTTGCCATCTAGTCATTGCATCGCCCACTGGAATGTTCTGTTCGAAGGTCAAATCGCGTGCCTTAAGTAATACCCCTTAAATCGGAATAGTTTACTGGATTTGGTGACGAAAACCGTCATACGAGGATCCACCCGAACATCAAGAAAAGGCCCCCCAATGTGATGCATTCCTAGGGCATCGCCCATGAAACTCGTTAGCGAACAAAGTAGCTGATTTCTCCGAAATCAGCTACTAGCGCTCGATTACGGCCTGAATCGAATCAGTGGCATCATGATGTTTGCAATTGATCGAGGTGCTGCTGAGCGTATGCTCCTTCGATTGGTGCCCAGACGGAGAATCGAGGGGGGCTTCACTCAATTCCTCGCCGTTGGCTGCGGGTTAAACGAAGAGTCTCGTACCACGAATTTCAAAAAACAAAATGCGGGCATGAAGCCCGATTGTCATCTTGCGATGTCGAAAGCGTAGATCAACTCTTGGTCGCGGATAAATAGCTTCTGACCAGCTACTACCGGGTGAGCCCAAATCGCTCCTCGTTGGCGATCCCCTTCCCATGACTTAGGAAGCTTCACGGATCCCTTCTCTTGCCATCCCTCTCGGGACGGTGCAACCAAATAGCAAACCCCTTCGGCGTCGTCGTAGCAGTAAAGCATGCCGTCAGCAAAAGCAATCGATCCCGAACGTGCCTTACCCGTTTTGTGATTCCAAAGGATCTGACCAGTCTTGAGATCTTGGGCAACCCACGCCCCCCGAAGTGCATTGGTAAAACCGTAAATCGTACCCTCATGAAGAACATAACCTCCGTGATGGTTCTCCATGCTCTCTTTATCCAAGTGATACACCTGCTCCATATTCACCTTGCCACCGTCGACAGACAAATTCAACAGAGCATTGCCAGCCTTGTAAGCCGACGAATGGTAGATTTGATTTCCAGAGAGGATCGGAGTTGGGATAACCGCCGTTGGGTTCCCCGTCTTTGGACTAGTAAACTGCAGTTCTCCAGTCTCGGCATGAAAGGCCACCAAACCAGGCTTGGCTGCCGTCACGTAAATCGGTACTCCCCCAACCGTCGTTTTCATGATCGAGACGTACTGCGAGGCGTTATCGAATCCCTTGGATTCATAAACTTTCTCGCCAGTCTTCTTGTTGAGCCCGACCATGAACGTCTTAACACCGGGTGTGCACAAGAGCTTATCTCCATCGATAAGTACCGATTCGCTGCACCCCCATTGAGGGACTCGGCCTCCAAAATCCTTGATCAGATTCTTGCTCCAAACCTTCGATCCATCGGACGTCTTCAAACAAGCCAATTCACCGAGGTCACTCAAAAAGTAGGCATGATCCCCATCGACCGTCGGAGTGCTGCGTGGCCCACCACCCCAACCCGTCAGATAATCATCGGACTTGGGTCCTCGATCGATACGCTGGACCCAAATCTCCTTGCCGGTCTTGGCGTCCAAGCAAATCGCGACGCAGTCTTCATTGCGTTGCCCTATCGTATAAAGTCTGCCGTTGCTGATGGCGCTCGATGAGTATCCGACTCCTGCGGCGGGGTATGTCCAAGCCAACTTTGGGCCGCCATCGGGCCAAGTCTGTAGCAAGCTTTGTTTTCCGGCAATGCCATCTCGTGCCGGCCCACGCCACTGAGCCCAATCGCCATCCTCGGCATGTCCGATGCTTGACCATCCACAAAGCCCCAGCACACCTGCGATCAAACCCTGGTTGATTCTCTTCGAAAGATCGTTTTTGTTACCTGTAAACCTTTGGAATCGCATCTTCTATAGCCTTCTTGTCGGTCGAGTAATCGATGAAAAATTGCCACGCGGCAGTACTGTATTGTAGTTGTTTTCGAGTGTTTTGGGATCGGTCAATAGACATCTTGCGATCAGCGCTGATAGATCGGCAAATAGTGGTATTTGACAGACAAACTCAAAACGGCCAACGCTGTGCAGTAGACCGAACCGGCGTTTTGCTCTTCACCCGAAGAGGACTCCCAAGCTCCGTTGTCTTTTTGTTTTGATAAGAGCATCTCCGAAACAATACTCGCGGCTCTCTCGGCATGAGACCCGCCGCGCTGATGCATGCCTTGGGCAAAGTAATAAAGCCCATAGAGAATGAATCGCTCGTTCCACTTCGGTGGATGTTCCAAGAGCCAATCTGCAGAACCGACGACTAGCGGAGAATCGTACTGACCGCAAACTTGCATGGCTAACAAGCCTGCGGAGGTCATCGTAAAGGAGGGGCCTCCCCCGTTTGGTTCGTACGAAAAACCAGCCTTGGAATCTTTCGGATTCCCCTGAGCATCCAGAGGTGAAGTAAATGATCGTCTTAGATATCCTACCGCATCGTCGATCGTCGCAGATGCCACATCGAGTCCGTCGTTCTTGGCACTACGCAGCGCCATAAGTTGCCAGATAGAAACCGATAGATCGCTGTCGCCTGCATCGGGTGTGTAGCGCCAACCGCCACGCGCATTGGCCCCCTTTTTGATCCGCTGACTTCGAACAATCAGGTCGATCGCTTTTTGACAAGCCTCATGCAACTGCTTGTCCATCTCCGGATCGACTCCCATTCCGAGCATTTCGGTGAGCATCAGCGTAACGATCCCGTGTCCGTACATACGCGATCCGTCGGAAGCCCCAAAGTAACCCGCTTTATCCTGCCTCCCTTCACCCAAGAGGAACCGAAGCCCGCGAGTCATCGCAATCCCCTCGGGCGTCGCGTCGGCAGGTTGATGCCCAACAGCAGCCATGGACATGATGGCAAGTGCGGTCATGGCATTCTCGTGACCGCGATCGGTGATCGAACCATTGGGTTTCTGCTGCGAGACCAAATAGCCTATCGCCTTGCTGACCCCAGCATCGATTTGGTCTTTTTGAAAACTCTCCTGACCAAGGCACATCGAGCCTTGGCAGAGAGCGTAAGCAACAATCGTGAATATTCGCAAAAACTTACTAGAGATCATCGGCCTTCTCGTTTACCTTTTCGAGGATATCCAGCAGCACGCGATCGCATTCGATTCCTTCAGCCTGGGCTTCGAAGTTGAGCAACACACGATGCCGCAATGCCGGCAAATAGACGCGTCGAACGTCTTCAAAACTCACGTTGTAACGACCATCGAGCAGCGCACGCACTTTCGATGCCAGCGCGATGGTCTGTGCACCGCGAGGACTTGCTCCCCATCGGATGTACTGGTTGGTAACGTCCGGAGCGAGTGCTCCGCCCGGGTGGGTCGCTAGGATCAATCGAGCCACGTAGTCTTGGACATGCTTTGCCAAAACCACCTGCCGCACCAAGCCTTGCCATTTGACGATTTCTGTCCCATCCATCACCTTCTCAGGTTTGATGCTCACACTCCGCGTCGTTCGATCGATGATCGTGTTGAGCTCTTCACGGTTGGAATATCCGACGACGAGTTTGAACAAGAAACGGTCGAGTTGGGCTTCGGGAAGCGGATAAGTACCTTCCTGTTCGATCGGGTTTTGCGTCGCTAGGACAAAGAAGGGCTTTTGCAACTCGTAGCGCGTACCTGCAACCGTAACGGTTCCTTCCTGCATCGTTTCAAGCAAAGCCGACTGCGTTTTTGGAGTTGCGCGATTGATTTCGTCCGCCAAACAGATTTGCGTAAAGATAGGCCCTTTTTGAAACTCAAATTTACGCCTCCCCTCTTCTTCGACAATCATGTTTGTTCCGAGAATATCCGAAGGCATCAGATCCGGCGTGAACTGGATACGATTGAAATCCAACGAGAGGGTTTCGGATAGAGTTCGGATAAGCATCGTTTTTCCGAGCCCAGGGACACCTTCGAGCAGGCAGTGTCCGCCGACAAACATGGCCGTTAATACGCCATTTACGATTTCATCATGTCCGACAATCACTCGTCCAATCTGCTGGCGGACAGCAGCAAAGCGGTCGCGAAACAACTGGGCTTGTTCTTGCATCGATTCAGCAACATTGCTCATGAAGTGAGGCTTTCATTGACTAAGGCTAATTGAATGGATCCACGGTTTTGATTAATTGCTGTTCTTTTTGGCTTTTCGTTTAGCCTCCAGCAACCGGGCAGTGTAGTTGTCATCGTCCCCCTCATCGGGCTTACCGGTTGACTTCGGTTCAGCGCTAGGCTTATCGCTCCTGGGAGATTCGACGGTGCCGAAAGCTTCCGAACTGGACGCTTGATCAGCCCCTCTTTTAACTTCTGGTTCGGGCAATTCGAAGGAGGTTGCTGACTTTTGTTTATCGAGTTCGCTAGATACCTTTGATTTTCTCGAGCGAAGTTGATCGAGGCTCTTTTGCCTTGCTTGGTCGGCTTCAGAAACCTTGCGCCTGGTGATCCAAGAAGTCAGCTTGCGAAGCGGCCACCCGAAATCGACTGCGACTCGTCTAACGAAGACATCGGCAAAAAATAGGGATGCTCCGAGCAGGACGGCAAATGGCCAAATGTCTTTCAAGGATCGGGCAGGGGGAAGACCGGGACGGTAGGTGTCAAAGCCCAAAAGCTGTTCCATCTCCGTGTCGCTTAACTCCGGAAGCACCTTACCAGCTTCCCCGCCAAGAGGTTTGCTCTCGGCGAGATTTTCAATCAACCGCATGTTGGCTTGCCGGATCCGATATTCATCGGAGAAAGGAAGATTCACACCGGTGGTGAGAATCTGGCGGCCTCCGCCAGGGACGACGCTGAGCATGTAACTACCCGAACTATCGGGAATAAATTCGCCTACATAACGACCTGGAGCCTGTTGTCTGAGCGGCACGGTGATCGGAACTAGATCCGGACCCGTGGCAGAGGCATTCATGTCGAGGAAGTTTAAAAAATTATCCTCTTTGTCCGTTGCATTGACGATGACTTGCACTCGCCCGTCTTTTACCTGGGTGGCGATACTGAATTTGTCATCGTCTTTGGATGGTCGCATGGTCCAACGAACCAATTGCGAGAAGAACTGGTCATAGTGCGTCGAGCCGACCCAATCCTTTGCCCATCGTTTGCCACCGTCGGTCGTAAAGACCGCGGTTCTTCCCAGCCCATAGTTCCATGTGGCTAAGATGGTTGCGTTTTCTTGCTCGGCAGGTTTGGTCGATAACAAGGGAACTTCCACCAACGGACTGTCCTTGCGCTCGGTCAAAACAAATCCTCGAATGTTCGGCAAATCGGATCGAATGCCCGAGAGGATCTCGTGGTTTGGGAGTTGTCGAATCGGTTGAACTCCTCCCTCTGGTTCGAAGATCACAGGCCTTGCAACCCGTCGAGCTTCCCTCATGAATATCTTCGGAAGGGCAGCCGCATTGGTCACGACGTAATAGTTTCCGCCAGTGGTATTGGCGATAC
This sequence comes from Pirellula sp., assembly GCA_040381975.1. Lineage (GTDB taxonomy): Bacteria > Planctomycetota > Planctomycetia > Pirellulales > Pirellulaceae > JBKCUI01. The sequence goes on along the minus strand of JBEIGI010000005.1, from coordinate 95,428 downwards.
GTTTGAGTTCGGCCGTACCAACCGATCCGTGCGCCCCGACGGCAACGGTGCTGATCTTGATCTGATTCTTAACGAATTCATTTAATACACTGGCTGAAGCGGGGGTCGGATCGCCATCGCTGATGACGATCATATGCTTGACCGAGGCTTGCACATTCTTCAGCGAGCGGATCGCTAGTTTCAGGGATGAATCGAAGTCGGGCATATCCCCGGGTGTCATCTGCGACATGCGTGACCGCATCAATTTGCCGTGCTCACCGACCTTGAGAAGACCTTCCGAGCCCCCCCAGAGCCAGCTATCTCCCGATTGATCGTATTTGATCACACCGCAGTAATCGGCAGGACCGAGCGATTCAAGAGCTGATTTTCCGATCACCTTCTGCCAGTGATTCCCCTCAGGCATCTCCGATGCGTGCATGACCATCGCCAGTGCCCCAACGGCTTCGACTTTGGTGTTCTTGATCGTGAAGTTTACGGGCATAGCCTCTTCGAGCTTGGTGTTGCTCCATCCTCCGGCACCGAAAGCCTCTGGGCCTCCGAGCATGATGATCCCGAGTCCGGTTTGCCGAGTGCTTTGAACCATCATCTCGATCTGCTGATCGCTGATCGAGAAAACTTTCTCAGCGCTATCCCCACCGGTTCTTGGCACTCCGGCAAGAATGATCGAGTCGTAGACTTGTAACTCGACAAGATTCGAAAACAAATTGCTCGATGGACGCACATCGACAACGATATCGTTCTTGCGCAATGCATCGACCAAGGCATCATAATCTCCCAAATTATTTGCATCCTCGATCAGGAGCACTCGCGATTTGCCTCGCGCAAAGGTAAAGGCAGTCGCTCGATTATTTTGTCCGATCGTATCATCCGTGGCCGAGTCGGGTATGAAATCAGCTTCGTAGGTGTAGCCAGCCGTTTGATCAACTTTGTGCGGTACCGGAATGACATTGATGTCTTTGTCGAGTATGTAGGGAGAGTCGACTAGCGTCTCGGCTTGATTGCCAATCTTCCTGACCACTCGTATTCTGCCTGGGATATCTGGCGATGGATTGTCGGGCGAACCGAAGCGGTTGATCACGACCCTGGCATCGATGGTCTGACCTTGGCGAACCGAACCGGGTATATCGATCTTCTCAACCATGATCTCAGCGTTGTTGTCCAATTGAACTGGCACAACATCGATTCCGATCCCTGATTCGGCAAGCCGCTTGGCCGCTTGCTCGGCAACACCGAGTGTTTGTACACCGTCGGTAAGGACGACGATTCGCTTTGCAGAGTCTTCCAGGAAACTGGCTGCGGCGAGTTTCAAGGCACCTTCTAAGTTGGTTGCATCGGGGCGCCCAAAATTGCTTTCGGGTTTCGAGAGCGGCGGAAGATTTTCATCCAAGGGCGGGATTTCGATCGAAGCCTCCCTGCCAAAGAGAATCAAACCTGCTCGATCAAACCGCTTCTCTCGACGATGTTTCTTGACACTGTCGATCGCAAAACGAAGCATCAACTGTCGCTTGGCTACTGGAATCGAATCGCTCTGGTCAAGCAAATAGATTACCGTTTGACGATCGCTGATCCAAATCCATTGGATACCTGCAAGTGCAAGAGTGATTAGTAATAGAACAAGGCTACGGAAGATAAGTGCCAGTAGTTTGCGGGTTTGCCCAAGCCCTGAAAGCGATCGATTCGCTAGGATCCAACTCACCGGTATCAAAACCAGGAGCAACAGCGTCCACGGGTGCTCGAAACCAACCTGGAATTTGCCGAACATAGATGCTGCTTCGTACGATGGTCGTTGGACGCTCGGTTGCCACCACGAGCGGATTAAATGCCGATTTAGATCAACACACTCCTAATTATGGTCGAAAAAGGGTAGTAATTGCCATACGGCAGATCATATTTGTCCTTGATGTTGTGATTTTTTCGATTCTTGAGAAGATTTCCTCTCACAAATCCCGCATTAGCAAAGAATTCGGCCCCCGAGCTTCGCATCCTCGCATTGCATGCACTATGGAAATCCAAGGTATCCCAATCGATGATAATTTCGCCGAGGCCTTTGATATGACAGCCACCCGGCTGGTGATCACCGCCGCCGAAGCACCTTGGGCCATGCGGGCTGCAGAAGCCATGACGGGCTTCGCCACGAGCGTCATCGGTTGCGGGATCGAAGCTGGCATCGAAAAATCGCTCGATCCCTCGGAAACCCCCGACGGACGATCCGGAGTTGCGGTACTGGCCTTTAGCATCAACCAGGAGACATTGCAGAAACAACTCGAAAAGCGCATTGGCCAATGCGTTTTGACCTGCCCGAGCACATCTGTATTCGCTGGACTAATCAGCAATCGCCCGATGCTCCTAGGTGCCCACATTCGTTATTTCGGTGACGGCAAACAGATATCGAAGAGGATCGGTTCGCAGCGTTACTGGAGAATCCCGGTGATGGATGGTGAGTTTGTTTGCCAAGAGTCCGTCTACGCCACAAAAGCCGTCGGTGGAGGAAACTTTTTAGTCCTCGCCAAATCGATCCACGGTGCGCTTCACGCTTGCCAAGATGCCGTCGAAGCCATCCGTAAAGTTCCCGGCTGCATCGCTCCGTTCCCGGGAGGCGTTGCACGAAGCGGATCCAAAGTAGGATCCAAATACAAATCCTTGAGGGCCTCGACCAACGATGCATACTGCCCTACTCTTCAAGACCAGACCCAAAGCTTCATTGTCGATGGGGCGACTGCATGCCTGGAGCTTGTCATCGACGGACTGACCCCCGACTCGATCGCCCAAGCGATGCGAGTTGGGATCCTTGCTGCGTGCCATCGAGGAAAAGAACTTGGAGTAGTAAAAATCACCGGCGGAAACTATGGCGGAAAACTAGGCCGCCATCATTTCAATTTGCACAAGGTTCTGTCGAACGCGTAAGGTAGTGGATCTCGCTAGAGATCCTTGCGCTAGAGCAAACTTCGAAATACCGCGATACCGCTCTACACGAGGGTTCGCTTTACGAAATTGCTACTTGTTAACTTGAGTTTGTTCATTTAGGCGCGTGTCGGAATAATGATGGTGCTTTCAAGCGCTGGGATCTCTAGCGAGATCCCCTATCGCTAGGAGCACACGGTAGTGGATCTCGCTAGAGATCCTTGCGCTAGAGCAAAGTTCGAAATACTGCGAAACCGCGACACACGAGGTTTCGCTTTACAGGGTTCTAATTGTGAATCGCAGTTTATTCTTTTACGCGTGTCGGAATAATGATGGTGCTTTCAAGCGCTGGGATCTCTAGCGAGATCCACTACCTTATAGCGCGTGGATCTCCTTGTTAACCGAACAAAAAACCCGCGAGTCCTAGACGGAATCGCGGGTTAAAGAATGGAGTTTCAAGCCGAAGCGATTACTTCTTCTTGTTTGCTTCTTCTTCGAGTTCTTCGAGGAAACCTTTGATTTCAGGATTATCACCTTCGATCGCAACAGCTTCTTTCTGAGTCTTGATCGCCTCGGCGAGATTTCCTAGACCGTACTGGAGGTGAGCAAGGGTATCGAGTGTAGCGGCTTTGGTTGAACCTTCTTGTTTGGCTGCGGCAGCTTGTGCAACCTTGGCCGCCTCAGCGAAGAGTTCTTTGTCCTTTTCGATTTGTCCTTGCTCGGACATCTCCCAAATGGTCCAAGCGACTTGGTTGGACATCGCAGGATCCTTGCTAGCTAGTGCCAGTGCATCCTTGAGGGTCTTAACCACTTCGGTTTTGGCGCTGTTTGCGACTCGATGCAATTGAAGTTTCATCATCGCAAACTGCAACTTCATCTGCGGATTCTTGATTTCGCCGGTCAATTCGTCGAACTTGGCCATCGCCCCTTTGAAATCGCGATCGCGAAGTAGACTGCCGACTTGTCTTTGCACTTTCATTTGAAGTGCTTCCATCTCTTGCTGTTCTTTGAATTCATCTGCGAAAGCTTGGCGATCCCATTTGCCTTCGACAACAGCCTTCAGTGGATCATCCATGCTCATTGGATGACCGATCCATTCGATCTTGCCATCTTTGCCGACGATGAACGCACATGGGATGCCGTTTTGCCCGGCAGCTTGCATGTAGCTTTCGTTCGACGAGCCATCTGGGTCGGTGGTCAAGCAGTAGGATTTGGTCAATTCGCGGAAGGTCATTTCTTTTTCGGAGCGTGGGACTTTGCGATCCAGAAACTCTTCGACTGTTTCCTTGGGTTCATCGCTGATGCTGACGATTTGAACTCCCTTGTCGGCATACTTGGCTTGGGTCTCGACGATGTGGGGCATGCTTGCAACGCATGGACCGCACCAAGTGGCCCAGAACTCCACGATGTAGACCTTGCCCTTTTCGAACTTAGTCACCTTGGAGAATTTGCCTTCTCCGTTTTGAACCCAATGCTCGACGTCCAGCGCAGGAGCCTCGCTTCCGATGGTCAGTAGATCATCGGAGATCGCATGAGCCGTTGAGAACGAGAATAGACCTGCAAGAACCGCTGCGACCATCGTTGATCGAACCCATCCAAAAACTCTTTTCATCGCTACCTACCTCTTATCCATGAAACGGATCGTTTTTCTGTAAAACTTGCGCACGCTCGCAAGCGGCCTGTGTGGCTAGATGCTTAGAATAAGGGTAAAGGGCCTGGGTTTCAACGTTTCCTTGGCAAACGACGAATGAAAATTCCGCTATCCTCTAGCTCCCATCTGGAAAAAATAATTCCTAGAAAAACGAAAATTCAACGAGTCAGTCTTGAATCAGAACAACAAATCCATGGCAAGTCTTCCTCGAGTTTTGGGGTTATGGATGGCAATAGCGATTGTCATTGGAAACACCATCGGTGCAGGGATTTTTGTCAAACCGGGGCGGATCGCCGCCGATGCGGGCAGTTTCCCATTGATTTTTTCCGTTTGGGTTTTTGGGACGATTTTGTGCGTGCTAGGTGGATTGTGCTTGGCGGAACTCTCTGCGATGCATCCGCAATCGGGGGGGCTATACGTTTATCTGCGAGAAGCTTATGGTCCATTGCCTGCTTTCTTGTTTGGCTGGCAAGAGTTTTTGTTTGCAAGACCAGCGTCGACAGGAGCGCTTGCAGTGGTCTGTGTGACTTCGTTCCTTAGAATACTTGGCGTAGGCCAGGGACCATGGCAAGTAGTACCTCTTGCCATGATGCTGATTGTTTTGGTGGCTTGGTTCAATGTTCAGGGCGTGCTTTGGGGAGCTCGGCTCCAAGCCCTAACGACGGTCATCAAATGCACATTGGTCTTAATGATCGTTCTGTTGCCTTGGATTCTTTCGTTCACTGGAAAACCCAATTTAAACTTTGGATATTTATCGGAAACGGTTTCGCCCGAGCAACCGTCGCTGACGTCTCAGTTCGCAGCCGTGCTCTTGGCCGTCATGTGGGCTTTCAATGGTTGGGAGGGGGTTGTGCCAATCGCAGAGGAGGTCAAGAATCCAGGGCGGAACCTACCACTTGCGCTTTTGGGTGGGATTGGACTCTTAGGATTGCTCTACATGGGAGCGACGATCGCTTATCATCTAGTGATACCGATTTCTGATATGGTCATCAAAGAGAATCGCGAACATGTCGCAGAGCTTTTGCTGACTCGTTCTCTAGGGCCATGGGCCGGGTCGATGATGTCTATTGGGTTGGTTCTCAGTACGCTCGGAACGATCAATAGCAATCTACTGACGAGTCCTCGGGTAACGTATGCCATGGGGCGAGATGGTCTCTTGCCGCCGGCATTTGGGGGGTTGCATCCCCGGTATCGAACACCGATGGTTGCGATTTATTTTCAAGCTGCGATGGCTTGTTTGATGGTTATCGGATCGGCGCTTCTGATTCAGTACACCGAGTACTTCAACAAGCGGACGATTTTCGATCTCTTGACCGATTGCATCGTGTTTGCGGCGAGTCTTTTCTATACAGCTTCGATTGCAGCGTTGATTGTTTTGCGACGCAAGCAACCGGATCTACCACGGCCCTTCCGGACACCAGGGTATCCTTGGACTCCCATACTCTACATCATTGCGTACCTCTGGTTTATTCTGAGTATTCTTTATGAACAACCGATCGAAGGTCTCTTTGGAATCCTCCTGATCCTCATCGGTATCCCTTACTTTCTACGCAGGGCAAAATCAACATGAGAAGGAACGATTGGATCACCTGTAAAATGCGAGTCATCGTTGTGGTATCCTTTTGTGTTGCCATTTTGCTTGCCTGTGATGTTCGAGCTCAAGGTTTGGCTGAGCGTATCGAGCCACTGATCGAAAAGCATCAAGGCACGGTTTGCGTCGCCATCAAGCATCTTGGAACGGGTGAGACCTATCTGGTGCGCGAAAAGGAGGTTGTGCCAACAGCGAGTTTGATCAAGTTCGCGGTGTTGATCGAGTACTATCGTCAGCGGCAAAACGGAACATTGGCTCCGGATCTGATCGTTACACTGCAAGATGGTGATAAGGTTCCTGGATCAGGGATTCTTACCGACCACTTCCAAAGTGGTTCTTCGCTACCACTGGAGACTCTCGCCCACCTGATGATCACGTATTCGGACAACACGGCAACCAATCTAGTGGTTGACCAAGTAGGGCTCGGCAATGTCGTCAAGACGATGGCCGACTTGGGAGTTCCCGAAACCCAGATCCACTCGAAGGTGTTTCGCCGAGATACATCGATCGCTGTTGAACGAAGTCAACAATACGGACTTGGCAGCACCACGGCTGCTGATATGTTGTCCCTACTGCAAAAGCTCCACGAAAAAACACTGGTATCCGAAACGGCCTGTGAGCAGATGATGAAACATCTGCTCAGTTGCGATGACAAGACGAAGTTGCTGCGATTTTTGCCCAAGGAGGTCAAGGGTTATCACAAAACCGGTGCGGTGAACGAAACTCGCACCGATGCTGGATTGTTTCAAACCCCCAGCGGATGGATCGCCATGGTCTGCTTAACGAGCCAAAACCAGGACAAGAGCTGGGGGGAAACAAACGCGGCGGAGATCCTCTGCGGACGGATCGCTCAAGCGGCTTACGATTACTTTCACCCAATCCCCCAGGACGATTTCAAGCCCCAGCAACTGAAACTCGGAGCCAATGGCCCATTGGTCGAAGCGCTCCAAGCAGCATTGAATGAGAAACTCAGTCCATCACCCAAACTAAGTGTTGACGGTGACTTTGGTGGCATGACCCAGCAGGCCGTCGATCGATATCGACGTGAAAACGGGCTCGAAGAAATCGGGCTGGTTGATGCGGCGATGTGGTCGAAAATCGGTGAGATTAAACTCGATAAAGACAACCTAGAAAAATTGGAGGATCTTAAACCACTCCAACCTGCAGACGAGCCCATCGGAATACCGATTGTCTCATGCAAAGCCTGGGCTATTGCCGACGCAAAAACAGGCGAATTGCTGGGGGGATATCGTCAAGAGGAAGCGTTGGATATCGCAAGCACCACCAAGATGATGACCGCTCTGCTGCTTGCACAAGAAATCAAGTCCGATCCAAAACTACTCGATCAGCGGGTTGTTTTCTCGAAGCTTGCCGATGAAACGCCTGGGTCGTCATCGACGGTTCGAGCCGGGGAATCCATTTTGCTTCGCGATGCACTCTACGGCCTGATGCTCCCCTCAGGAAATGATGCGGCTGTAGCACTTGCCCAGTGGTACGGTCTACGCAAAGGTGCGCAAGACAAGAAAGTCGATCCGCTTGGGATGTTCATCGACGCGATGAATCAAACGGCCAAGGATTTAGGTATGAAAGACTCGGTGTTTCGAAACCCACACGGGATCACGCACCCTGAGCACAAGAGCTCTTGCTCGGATCTAGTGATCCTTGCTCGTGAATTGATGAAGTACCCACTGGTGATGGAAATCGTTCAGACCCGCAGGTACTCATGCTTGGCGCAGGGCCAAGAAGGCTACACACGAAGATTGGTTTGGAGCAATTCGAACCAGCTTCTGGATCGTCAAGGATATACTGGTATCAAAACCGGAACTACGGATGCAGCAGGTGCTTGCCTAGTTTCCTTGGGACAACATCAAGAGTTCGAAACGATTGTGGTCGTCTTGGGTGCATCCGGATCGGCGGCACGTTACAGTGATTCTCGAAATCTTCATCGATGGGCCTGGTCGCTTCAACAACAGAAACAAAGGAGACAATGATGCCGTCTTGGAATGTCGCTCGTTCGATCGAGATCGCCGCTCCCGTTTCGAAAGTCTATGAACTGATCTCGGACTTCCATACATGGACATCCTGGTCACCTTGGCTTGTAGCCGATCCTGCAGCAAGAGTCCAAGTCAGCGATGTCCCTAATCGCGTTGGTTCGAAATACCATTGGAAAGGAGATGTCGTGGGCGAGGGAGAACTCGAACACCTGAGCCTAGAACCCAATCGCCAGATCCTCACTGATTTACGATTCATCAGTCCCATGAAATCGGTTTGCAAGACCGGTTTTGAACTCCAAGACCATGGCGAAAGAACCTTGTTGACATGGAAGATCGACGGCTCATTGCCTTGGTTTCTTTTTTGGCTTAAGCCCTCGATCATCAACATGATTGGAGACGATTATCAGCGAGGCTTGCTCATGATTCGTGAGCTTGCCGAACGCGGCAAGATTTCATCGCAAGTCGAATGCCTTGGGACTGAAGCATTCGCAAGCATTCGAATCGCTGGGATTGAGGAAAAAACAAGCTTGTTTGAATTCGGTCAATCCGTAGATCAACTGAGAATTCGATTAGATCAGGAATATCGCGAGGAAGGCTTGCCCCTCGAAGGTCTCTTGGTTTCGGTTCTCAAGCGAACCACGACAGGTCCGCAGGGAATCGAGTATCTGCTCGGTAGGGCGATTCCAGATTCTTTGATTTTACCGACCCACTCAAAATTGATCGAATGGCGTTACCCGGCTTGTCGGGCTTTTCACGTCAAGCACATCGGAAGCCACGAGCATTTGCCGAACGCTTTGGCGGTCGCTGAGCGACTGGCCAAGCATCAGCGACTCAAATTGGATCGACGGTTTAAGTTTGGGATTTATACAACGATCACACCCGAGACAACTGGCGATCGGTTGCAAACGGATTTGTATTTGCCTCTAGGAGTTTGAAGGTAGAAGAGGGTAGGTCCACTCGACTTCACGCCAAATGGCGTTGAAATAAAAGCGGAACGGCGCGAGCCGTCCGGTGATAATACACTGCGAAACAGCGTAAATGCTCAACCTCACCGGAGTGCTTGCGCACTTCCGCTTTTAAAATTCATTCAAAGCCATTGAGACTAGACGCTGGTATGGAGGTGAAAACAATCAAGAGCAAAATAAAAAAGCCAAGCTGGGAGGTCCCGTCGCTTGGCTTTTTTAAACTGGCTCCGGGCGGAGCGAGCCATTTACTGCATCTTTTTGGGATCGAGTTGCTCGTAGGGGACTTCGAAAGTTTTCATCATCGCTTCAAGATCACCGCTCTTTAAGCCTTGGGTGAACCAATAGGCTCGGGCTTCGGCGCTGCCGTGTGTGAAGAGAGCTTCGCGCACAACACCGGAAGATCTTTTCTGAAGAACATCGTCTCCGATCTTCCTGGCGGTGTTGATGGCATCTGCGATATCCCCTTTTTCGAGGATGCCCTTCATTTGCTGAGCGTGGTGTGCCCAAACGCCTGCGAGATAATCGGCTTGAAGTTCAAGCCTGACGCTCAATTGGTTCGACTCGGCTTGGCTGGCTTGCATTTGCATGCGTTGAATTTTCATCGACAACCCGAGCAGGTTTTGGATGTGGTGTCCAACTTCATGGGCGATCACATAAGCCATAGCGAATTCACCTTCTGCACCGAGTTGATCCTTCATGGTTCGGAAGAATTCGAAATCCAAATAAACATTCTTGTCGCCGGGGCAGTAGAAGGGTCCGACGGCCGCGGTCGCATCACCGCAAGCCGATCGCACAGCGCCTGTGAAGAGCACCAATTTGGGCTCTTCGTACCTCGCGTTTAGTTTTTCTTTGAAGAGTTTCGACCAAACGTCTTCGTTATCTTTCAAAACGACACTGACGAATTTTTTAAACGCCAAGTCTTTGTCGTTCTCTGCCGAAGGCGGAACGCGAGTTTGTTGCTGAGTGGGTTGTTGTTGACCGGCTTGCTCGAGCAACTGCCTTGGGTTCGCACCCAAGAGCATGGATATGATGACGGTGAAGATCAGGAACAGCAAACCACCGCCTGCCATCCCTGCTACGGGCATCGCCGAGCCACGGCGATCGTCGATATTCTTGGATTCTTCTCTACCTTCCCAACGCATCTTATTTTGTACCTTTGGAAACGTTGACTACCCTCTCCGCTCCAGAGCATCTTACGTCGCGCTCCGGACTGCGATTAACGGATGGAATTTTAGTCATTTCGTTCCAAGTGACTGCGGTACAAACGGGAAAAAGTCCGAGAATTTTTCCTTTCTCAGTGGGCTTCTTGTCGCAGAACCACAGCGATGGTTTTGACCATGATCTTTAGGTCAAGCCATAGCGACCAATCTCGGATGTAGCGGTGATCGAGTTCGATACGGGCACGCATTTTGTCCACTGTATCGGTTTCGAGGCGACTTCCGAGGACTTGTGCTAGTCCGGTAATCCCTGGTTTGACCTTGTGTCTGAGCATGTATCCTCGAATCAGACTGCGAAATTGTTCGTTATGGGCGATGGCATAGGGTCTTGGCCCCACCAGAGACATTGATCCCCACAAAACATTGAATAATTGGGGCAGTTCGTCCAGCGATGTCCGGCGAAGGAACCGTCCGACCTCGGTCACTCTGGGGTCGTTTTTTATCGCTTGCTTGACATCCAGACCATCGTCCATGGTGGTCATGGTTCGGAATTTCCAAACGTGGATTTCCTGACCATCGAGGCCGTATCGACGCTGACGAAAAAAGACCGGGCCGGATGAATTGAGTTTGATGGCTAAAGCCGCTAGGATCATGATCGGTAGTGAAAGGATCAACCCTAGGAGACTCAAGGTCACGTCAAAGATCCTCTTGAGGCACCCATCGATTCCGTAAATTGGGGTTTCGAAAATGCTCACGACCGTATGGCCACCGACAAAACCCCAGCGGGAATAGAGATAATCAAAGGCCTCAAGGTTCGGGACTAGGTAAACCGAGACGGTCGTATCGGCCAATCGGTCGATCCAGTCTCGGATCATTTGATCCCTCTGAATCGGAACAGCGATGAAAACGGTATCGATTTTTCGTGTGCGGATACCGTTTAAGAGGTCTTCAAAACCACGAACCTGGGATTCGGGGTTTTCATCAAAAACCCCAACGATTTTGAGCCCCAGATCCCGATCGAATGCGGCCGCTTCGGCTAGTTGATGTCCAAGTGGGTTGTTTCCCAAGATGGCGCATCGTCTGGATGTCCAGCCTTGTTCGCTGAGCCAAACAAACAATCCTCGTCCGATCATGTGAAACAAAAGGATACAAAGAAGGGCCAGAATGAACCAAAGAACTTGTTGGCTGCTTTGGAGTGGTTCTGTAGTAGGACTGAGTAAAAACCCGCCAAATACGGCAAATCCGAAGCCTGTCATCCACGCAGCGCTGATGAGCAGGATGTCGTAGTCGGCCGGTCGATGGTGGCTTGTATTGAATATTCCAAAGAATTCGCCGGCGACGACGTATCCAAGGGCAGCAAGGAACACGTTCTGGAGGGACGGGACAACGAAAGAAGAGGTCTGCCAGTAGAGAATCGCCAAGTAGCTCATCGCAATAATGGCGAAGTCCAACGCGATTTGAATCGCGGGAAATGCAGAGCGAACTGGTCGACTCGTCGGCGAGATCATTGTGCCTGGTTCGTAGCCTTCGAGGCAAAAAACGGGGGTCCTTCCACCTTCGATTTATCGGGCACTTGTGCCGACAGGTTTTCAATACCTTCGAGCACCCGTGCGACCCGAACGAACCGACCAATGCACAAAGATGGTGCAACCGGTAATTGCGGGCGGACCACCATTAGGTGAAGAAAACAATGCCCCTAGTTGTATTGCGGATCAGATCCATTATTTTATGTCGACTGGGCGTTAAGTAAGTTTACTAGTCGGAGAAAAAGGCTATGCGTTCGATGTATTTGAAAACGTTTCTTGTCGTGATGGTTATTCTCGGAGTGTCGTTGCCATCCATGGCAGCGGTAGTGAACTATTCGATCTCTGGAGGACCGAACTCCTTGATCACTGGAACACTAGGTGCAAACAGTTTCACCAATGCAACATGGAGGGTTAGTGCCTTCGGTGATAACAGCAACATCCGTTCGTTTACGATCCAGGATGGAGACGTGAATTCGACCTATCTTGTGCCAATTCGCGTTCTTCCGGACACCGATCCAGTGACATTAGAGATTTTTGACGGTACATCTGTCTACACAGCAACCTTGATCGCAAATCCTGGCTTCCAATACGTTGTTGTTGCAGCAGATTTTGCGAATGATCCAAACGGCGGGCCTTTCCAGGGCGCTGGGATTCTTCATTGGGATCTAGGCGGGAATCTAGAATACGGGGCCGGGCTAATCGCGGGTGGTAACTTAGGAGGTACCGAGGGCCTTTACGACAGCTTGACCAACCTCGGATCGTATGTCGGAGGTGTCACGTTCTTTTTCGACGACGAGGACATCGATTTCATTTCGACATCGGCAGGAAATCTGGTGGTGGCGGCTCGATCCGGAGATTTGCAAGGTGGGGTTTGGCAAGCTGGGGTGCCCGAGCCGAGCTCAATGGCTATCTTTGCAGTCGGAACGCTGGGCATGGCCTATCGCGCTGGTCGCAGGAAAACTGTCTTGCAATTTTAGGGTCTTCGGGAATTACTGTGGGTAAAGCATCGGGGGCCACCACCCGGGTTCACGTCGAATGGCGTTGAATTAGTGCAAGCGGTAGTGCGCAAGCACTCCGGTGAGTGATGGAATGTCCGCGAATTCGATTAGTTTTCACCGGACGGCTCGCGCCGTTCCGCTTTTAATTTAGCGCCAGCCACCGCCGAGAGCTTGATAAGCGTTGATCACGGCTGCTAGCTGCTCCTGCTTGGTATCAATCAGGAGCATCCTGGCTTCCATGAGTTCACGCTGAGCTAGAAGGACTTCGACGTACTCCGCTCTTGCGTTCTGGAACAAATTGGTCGCTGCATCCACGGACGCTTCGAGGGCCTCAAGTTGCTGTTTCTTGCCCTCGATGCTTCGGCGGTAATTCTCAACTTTCGTCAAATAGTTGACCACCTCGATATGGGCCTGAAGGACCGTTTGTTGGTAGTTGTAGATGGCTTGCAACTGCTTGGCATTGGCAGTGCTATAAGCGGCCTGGATCGCTCGCTTGTTGATCAGTGGCCCAACGAGTTCTGCCCCAACTCCATAAACGAGCGACTGCGGCGTTTGGAACAAGTAACCGGTACTAAATGCGTTCCAACCAAGCCCCCCAGTGAGATTCAAGGATGGGTAGAATCGAGCCCTTGCCACTTTCACATCGAGTCCTGTGGCAGCGACCTCGCGCTCGGCTTGGCGTATGTCGGCTCTATTTTGCAGAAGTTCTGAAGGGATCCCCGAGCATAGATCATCGAACGCCATATCGATAAATTTCACCGATGGGCGATCGACGTGCTGAGGATAGCGACCTGCTAGAAAATTGATTCGGTTTTCCTTCTCGACAATCTCTTGTTGAATGATCGCCCTCTCGGATTTATTCTTCTCGACTTCGGCTTCGAATCGTTTGACGGCAAGTTCCGTGCCTCGGCCCGCATTCTTTTTTTCGATCGACATCTTCAAGCTATCTTGCTGGATCTCGATGGTTTTCTCGAGGGTTGCAAGGCGATTATCCAGGGCCAGCAATTGGTAGTAGTTCTCAGCGATCTCGGCGACCAAGCGTGTAACCACAAAGTTCCTGCCTTCGCGAGACCCCAAATAGCGCATGGCTGCGGCTTGTTGTGCATTGCGTAATCGTCGCCAGATGTCCATCTCCCAAGAGATCTGAGTTCCGACTAGGAAATTTGGTAACGGCTCAGGAAACGCTGTCCCAGGTTTGACTTCGAGTTGCTCTTCGACGGCTCCCGCACGCGTGTATCGCCCCTGCTTGTCGATCCCTACACCAACTCCCCCATTGACGAATGGTCGATACTCCCCGCTTCTCGCGTAAGTTTCGTAATTGGCGATTTGGATCTCTTCGGCCAGGATTCGAGGTTCCTGATTCCCTTCCAATGCTTGAACTGACTAGGCCACCCAGGGAAGAACCGTTGCTCAAGGGATCGCTGGTCGAGATCGCCGAAGCGGCCGAGAAGGTGGCCATCGCCCAGTCTCTTTCGGCCAACGAGTTTCATCGTGAACGAACCGCAAAGGCGCTAGGCATCAGCGTCCGAACCCTCCATTACAAAATGAACCGTTATAACTTGCATTGATTAAATTCTCTTCGCATCGAAACGGGAAAATCCGAGGTAACCACCCGGTCTCAAGTCGTTGAGGCCTACACGGATGTCTAGTAAACGAAAGACCCTACACGCGAAGAACCTGCTCACTTCTTAAGTCGCAATTGGAAGCCCCCCCTGGCTGCAAGTTATCAATCTGGAGATTGAATCGCTACTTCTTTGGTCTTAGAGAACACAAAAAATTGAGACCAAAACCCTTGTTTCGCTTTGGCATTTTCACAACTCTTGTGCCAGTTAGCCGATCCAGAGGGCTTCGGAAATCATTTCTCGAATAATGCGCAGCCGCGGAATACATGACTACAGTGGTTAGCGGCAATAGAAAAAATAAAAATGCAAAAACCGTCACGAACGATGCGTGAACGATCAATCGGTGCAAAAAAGGCCGGTCTAAGTCGCGATTTATGAAATCTAGGGCAAATGAGTTGAAAAGCAAATACCCTAAGTAAGTCCATGAAGCTAAGATAGCACTTCTCAAAAGAGCGTGCCGTCGCTGTAATTTGTATCCATTGTTTGGTAGAACCTTTAATCGAAACAATCGTTGTCCGAGAGTGGATCCATATCGCCAACTTGAGAATCCGAAATAAAATCCACATAGAGCAACTTTCGCGACGAAAGCAGGCAATGCTGATAGCAGAAACAAACTCCAACGCCCGTTGTAGAGAGTATCAATAAGTCCCGCTGGGTGAAATATAACATCGATGTAGCTTAGAATCACGACACAGATATATACATCAATAAACAATGCAACTGCTCGATCTCGTCCGTCTGGAAATTGAGCTTCCTCGGGTTCCGTTTGATCCAAGTCCACAAGGATATCTTGGTAATTTTGATAGCGGTCTTCCTTATTCTTCGCCAGCATCTTCTCGAGTACGCGGTATTGATGAGGGCCGAGTTCTGGCAAATTCAATTGCGGTGGGTTCTCGGTGCATTGTTTTCTGTAGATTTCCTGCTTTCCTCCTTCGAATGCTGGTTTACCTGACAGAAGAGTATATAGCGTTAATCCAAGAGAGTATATGTCGCTCCGAAAATCGACTCGCTCACCCTTGATCTGCTCGGGAGACATATACTGAGGTGTTCCAAGTGCAATACCAGTCCGGGTCAATTGTGTTTGATCCTGAAATGGGTGATCCAGATCCTTTCCTGATTCTATAGTGCTTCCTTTGTCGATTGTCGTTGAAGTATGAGCGATACTCGAAACTCCGAAGTCCATTACTTTTACAATTCCATCTCGTGTAAGCATGATGTTCGATGGCTTAATGTCGCGATGAACAATTCCAAGATTCGCAGTCGCTTGCAAAGCTTTCGCAGTTTGCCTGATAATCTGCCATGCGAGCACTGGTTGTATAGGCCCGTGGCGCTTTACGATTTCGCTGAGTGTTTCACCATCGACATATTCGAGAAGAATGTATGGATGATTCTCCAAATAGCCGACCGAATACACCTTGGCGACATTTGGATGGCTAAGATTCGAGCCGATTTCAGCTTCTCTTCGAAAACGTAGAATTGCTTCATCAGTGATTTCATTTGTGTTACTGATGAGCTTTATGGCTACCGGCCTTTTAACCTTTTTGTCCCATCCTTGGTAAACGATACCCATTCCGCCCCGTCCGATGATGTCACCGACAACGACGTCGTTCACTTCGGCTACCGACGAGCCGTTTTCCAGGTCTTTTAAGTTACGGGCGGGTTTGTTTTTCAAACCTAGAACATCGGATATATGTTGTTTCAAGACGTTGGTTTTCAATCTGCTACGATAGGTTACCCAGAAGGTTTTGGTGATCCAGTCGTGAAAAGTTTCTCCTCTAAAAAAGATGCTCATTGCGTATACCATCGCAATTCCGAGTGAGAATGAAAAGTAGCCGAACTTAAACAGCAATGGGGGCGATGCAAGTCTATTGTATTGATCGGTTGGTTTCAGAGCATCGATCGAAAAGAGGATTCCCAGAATAACGGTTGAGAAGAAAAACCAAGTGGCAAGGCGTATTGTGGAGCGAGCTAGCCTTCGCCTCCTGCTGGGTATTTTCCCCCCTAATTCAACGAGGAAATATTCTCCTTTTTTCCCTATGGTTGAGTTGAAGATGGGTTCCCAGATGATCAAAGGTATAGCAAGAATGACTAGGGCTAGAGACACAGAAATTATTTGGTGGGCTGGTTTTAGATATCCAATTGAAAGGAGTGTAACGATGCTTATTGGGAATGAGTACAGTATTAGCGTGAGGGTATCTGTTGCAACACCGTAGCTTCTTTCTTTCCAGGTTATTTTTCTCAGCGGAGAATTGGTACTTTTATCTAGTTGGGTGAGTATCTCCTCGATGGCTTTAGCTGAAGACCCAATCCAAAAGAATTTAATAATCACATCCGCTAAATTTGGAGGTATTGTAGGAAATTGCCTATGCAACCATTTTTTAGATACGCTTTTTGGAATCGGTTTTGGATTGTCGCCCTGTAATTCACGAATGAAGGCGACAATGAGGTCGCGAAAGTCCTGTCGTTTGCATGCATGGATATTGCGCGAGATCTTCCCCGACTGATCAACAAGGTTTTCGCCTGGGAATCCAGTTGCCAATGGACAGAACACTGCGACTTCGGGTGATTTGCCCTGCCGGATATGATTTTGATTGATTGATCCATGAAACAAACCTAGCGAGTGTAGCGATGTGAGACCGCGAATTAAGTTGGAAAGCACCATTGACATTCCCTCCTTTTGTTCATCGAGACGGGGTCTGTTCGCATATTCACCTAGATAATTACTCGCATTATGCGTTGATATGCTTGTGCATACAAAGGTTTTTCCATCGATCTGACCGTAATCTAGGACGTATTCGTCGATGTGTTGATGGTCGACTTTTGCTAACGCTGCAGCTGTTTCAAGAAACCAACTTGTGAGGGGTATGCTCTCTTCATTTGTAGTATCCATTACGAACAAACGAACTTTGTTTCCAAGAAGGACATGTTCTGCCGAATAAATGGTTCCGAATCGCCACGCGGCGACAAATTCTAACCGGTGGTAGTTGCCGATGGATGTCCCCAAGAATGACGCATTTTTTTCCCAAATGGACTTGGTCGTTTGTCTTGATTTTGCAGATTCAGGTTGACTTACCTTTTCAATAGGTAAGGTTGCAAACAGCAATGTGTTCGTGTCCTGTAGCGATTCAGCAGGCTTTTTTGTCTGTTCGTATGGTTGAGTGGTTTGATAGGTTTCTTCTATAGGCTCTATGAGATCTACTAGTGGCTGCTTGCATTGTTGGCAGAGAGCGTCGTCGCGAGATTCGGCAGCTAAGTTGCATTTAGGACAAAGTTTTGTTTTACCGTGATCGTCGGAGTTGAGGTTGTCGTTCATTTTACTCCTCGTTGAGTTGTATCCATTCAGGCGGATAGAGACAGATTTCTCTTATTGGATTTTATCTTATATCAACGGACCGGTACGATATTATTGTTCGTTTGGCTCGGTATTTGACGGATCGGTCAATTGTTTTTGGGCTTGGTTAAGACGGTAGTACGTCCCTTTTTTGGCGAGCAGTTCCTCGTGGTTACCGATCTCGGTAATGCGTCCTTTTTCGAGCACGATGATTCGATTGGCTTTCCGTAGCGTGCTGATTCGGTGCGCGATGGCAATCGTCGTGCGGCCTTGAACCAAGACATCGAGGGCTTCTTGGATCTCCCGCTCGGTCTCTGTATCGACGGCCGAGGTGGCTTCGTCGAGAATCAGGATTCTCGGATCGGTGAGCAAAGCTCTGGCTATGGATATTCGTTGACGCTCGCCCCCAGAGAGCGATTGGCCTCGCTCGCCAACGAGCGAATCATAGCCATCGGTCAGTTTCAAAATGAAGTCGTGGGCTTTGGCGGCCCTGGCCGCAGCGATGATCTGATCTCGTGTGGCGTTGGGGCGACCATAAGCGATGTTCTCAGCGATCGATCCGAAGAACAAAAAGGGTTCTTGGAGAACGATCCCAATGTTGCTACGGTACTCGCTGATAGGATAACGTCGTATATCGATACCATCGACGACGATCGATCCGCTGGCCACGTCATAGAACCGGCAAACGAGATTCACTAGAGTGCTCTTGCCGGCACCGCTTGGGCCGACGAGCCCGATCATCTCGCCTGGTTCGATGGTCAAATTCACATCATGGATGACTTGGCGTGCTCCGTAGCTGAACGTGATTTTTTGAATTTCGATACGGCCTTGGAGTCGTCGGGGATGGACCGGATCGATCGGTTCGGCGACGCTGGGAACCCTATCTAGGATTTCGAAGATGCGGTGGGTGGCAGCGGCCGTCCGCTGGGCATTGGCCAGCAAGCGACTCATGTCATCGAGCCGAAGGTAGAGTCTTGAAACCCACATGAGAAAGACAGACAAATCTCCGACGGTGAGGTTGTTTCGCCAGATTTGGTAGGCGCCAAATCCATAGATGATCAACAGTCCGATATCAGTCAAAAGAGTAATAATCGGTGCGAAGGCGGCCCAGAGTCGATTCACGCGATCATTCGCCTGCAGGACATGGTCGTTTCTTTGCTCAAAACGAGCGACCTCTCGATCCTCTTGTGCGAAAGCTTTCACGACGCGAATACCTGGTATGGTGTCAGCCAGGACGTTGACCATCTCGGCCCAAGCAGAGCTTCCACGAGCAAATCCTGCTCGCATGCGAGCTTGAACCCGAGCGACGATCCAAGCGATGAATGGGAATGGGAGCAGGCCGACGAGGGCCATGGTTGGATCGAGCCAAATGAGCAAAGCCGCTGTGATGACGATCATAATGATGTCCGTCACGAAATCGACTGTATGGATCGATAGGAAATCGCAAATCCGCTGAGTATCGTCGCTGACCCGCGAGATCAAATCGCCGGTTCTTTTGCCGCCGAAAAATTCTAAGGAGAGCTTTTGCAGATGTCCGTAGGTGGCATTTCTTAGGTCGGCACTGATGCGCTCGCTGATCGTCGCCATGACGTAGGTCTTCGCCCAACTTAATGCCCAACTCAGCAAGGCAGCCAGCAGCATTCCACCCAGGAGCCATGGAACCAGATCGAATCGGGCCGGTAATTTGCTCTGGTGGGGGATCAGCACGTAATCCATAAGTGGCTTGGTCAGCAGCGGGGGGATCATCGCTGCAGTTGTGCTTAGGATCGTCAATGCAAATCCGAAGGCGATGATCAATGCTCGAGGGCGAGCAAATCGGGTCAATCGCATCAGCGACCGGGTCGTACTAGGTACAGCCGTCGGTGCGCAATTCGAGCAAAGAACTTGTCCGTCTTGCATCGGCCCACCGCAGGATGGGCATATCGATGCGGCGCCCGAGTCGTCTTCGCCCGAGCGGATCTTTTGATATTCGGTGACCACTGACGCGGCGCCATTGAGTTGGGCGGCTGTGTATCGCCAGTGGGCTATGAGTCCCTGGTCATCAAAGAGTTCCAGAACTCCCAGACCGGTTCGATCAACCTTGCGAAGGCTTACCGAAGGGCTCAAAGACCATCGGTTCCATTTCCTTGATGGTTTATCCCACGCATAGAGGGCTTGCGTTGAGAGAACGACTATGGTCGAGTCAAAGCGAAGGCGATCATCGAGGTTTGGCTCGAACCAAACCTCTAGTTTTTCCGATGGTTGGATCGAATCGAGTAAACTTTCGCTGCATGCGTTGCCGTAGCGGGCAAGAACCTCGCGGAGGGCTTCGGGGATGTTCTCCGAATTGGGCAAGATGTTGGTTCCCAAAGGGGCATCGGATTATTAGGCCGATTCGCTTGAGTTGGTCGCTTCTCGGTTTTTTCGAGCTTTGATAAACGACTGAACGCAAAGGATGACATAGAGTCCACACAGGATGGCCATAGAAAACACCGATCCGGCGCGAAGCGGGTCAAGCGACTCGCCTTTTGCAAGCTTGGAAATTTGCAAGATAATCGGGACGATCGAGGCAAGTGCCCCTAGGAGTCCGACGGTCACGGCAATGTGCATGAGCAGTTTTCGATTCCACGGTTGCTTTTCGGCAAGGAATCCTAGTAGGAGTAAGGGTACTCCAACCATGGCCGGGATAAAGATGCTTGGGCTGCCAATCTTTTGGGTAATTGCCAGGATTACCAGCGAAATACCTAGTAGCAGGAATCCGAAAAGCATCGTTGTTTTCGCCATAATTCGCTCGATTGGGGGCTTAAATAAGAGTCTCGTTATTTGACGTTTAGGTGTATACGGCGTAAATTTTTATCAGGTTTACGTCGTTTGGCATAGGATAAATTTCACTACCTGCGAGCGCCCCATCATGGCAAACATGGGTTTTTTGGTTCCGACCGGTGGCGGAGAAGACATTCCGCTGAAGAAAAACCGGATCTTGGTCGGTCGTCGCGAGACCTGCGATGTCGTACTGAGGTTCCCGAACGTTTCTGGTCAGCACTGCCGCTTGACCCTCGAGCAGGGGTACTGGTTTGTCAAGGATCTCGATAGTCGCAATGGCACCAAGGTCAATGGATACCGTGTGACTCGCAAACGACTTGATCCGGGTGTGATCCTTTCGATTGCCAAGCATCAATACGAGGTTCGATACGATCCTGAGGAACTCGGTGCCAGCGGTCCACCTCCGGGAGATGACGATCAAATTGAAATCGCACTCCGATCTTCGCTCATGCAACGAGCTGGATTGGACAAGAGCAAGAAGATCGAGGGCGGGGAAGACCAGTAGCCATCGCATGCTTGCGGATCCTTAGGTGACTTGGGTATACTCCGAGTTGTTGTTATTGATCTGTAAGCTACTCATGAATTGGGGTTCCGACGGTTATGGTCAAGACTGCCAGTACGATGTTGCCTTTGGGCACACAAGCACCTGATTTCCGATTGCCGAATATCGATGGCACCCAGGTGTCCCTGAGCGATTTATCTCACGGGAAAGCTTTGGTGGTGATGTTTATCTGCAACCACTGTCCATTTGTAAAACATATTGCCGGCGAGCTGGTAAAGCTCCATGAGGATTACCAACCCAAGGGGGTGCATTTTGTTGGAATTAGTTCCAATGACATCACGACTCACCCAGACGATAGCCCCGAGGCGATGAAGGCCGAGGCGCAAGTCCAGGGCTATCGATTCCCGTATTTGTATGATGAAACTCAAGCGGTAGCGAAAGCTTATCGGGCCGCTTGTACTCCCGACATCTTCGTTTTTGATCGCGAGCAGAAACTGGTTTATCGCGGTCAAATCGACGATTCGCGACCTAGGAACGGAAAGCCTGTTACGGGTGTGGATCTGCGGGCAGCACTCGATGCGATCTTGAGCGGAAAGAGTGTGTCTGAGCAACAGACACCGAGCATCGGTTGCAACATCAAGTGGATTGAAGGCAAGGAGCCAGATTACTTCAACGCCCAGGGCGTTTGATTCTTAGAATCGTCGTCCTAGATGGGGTGAAATTCATGGACGGAAAAAACTTGCTGTCAAATTCGATTCGAATCGGTATGGGATATGACTCTCACCGGATCGAACCGGGTGGATCGATGATCTTAGGTGGGCTGATTATTGAGAAAGGTCGACATTTTGTCGGCCACTCTGACGCCGACGTTCTTCTCCATGCGATCACCGACGCGGTACTAAGTGGAGCGGGTTTGCCGGATATTGGTCAGATATTTCCTAACGATCGGCCAGAGAACCGGGGTAGAGATTCTGCCGAAATGCTTCGTTTAGCTATGGCGAACGTTCGACAAGCTGGTTGGGATCTTGTAAACTTGGATTGTGTCGTCTTGCTGGAGTGGCCCAAACTATCTCCGATCAAAGCAGAGATTATCGAGAGGATAGCTGAGATACTTCAGGTCGGGCCAGATCTAGTGGGAGTCAAAGGAAAAACGGGTGAGGCAGTAGGCGAAGTTGGACGGGGCGAATTGGCTGTCGTTCACGTTGTTGCTTTACTCTACCGAACCTAAAACTTATGTGAACATCGATCCTCGAACCCTTGGGAGCCAAGAGCGACGAATTGCCAATTCCCGGTCGCTCTAGTGCCATGAAAGACCAAAATCCCCAAGATCCCGAGGGCTCGAGCAAGCCCAGTTCCGCAATTCCAAATTCGGGCGACCAAGCCCAGGGCAAATCGCCAGCGAAGGATCAAGATTTATCCGAGTGGCTTCGCAAGTATCGACCACTTTTGAAATCGATCGCGGCCAGGGAAATCGATTCCGAGCTCGGGCAAAAAGTAGATGATTCGGACGTGATCCAAGAGACACTCAATGCAGCCCAGGCCAATATCAAGCAGGTTGCAGACAGGAATCCCAAGGAGATTCAAGGTTACCTACGTCGGGTGCTTTTGAGTAAGATCGAGGATCTTCGGCGTCGATTCTTAAAGACCGAGAAGAGGGATGTACGAAGGGAGTTAACAACCGATGAGATCACCTCCGACGAATTCCGTAGCATTCTCGGTGAAGAGACTTCTCAGCTCGATTCGATGATTGACGAGGAGCGGTTTCGTAAGGTGATGAATGCGGTTCGCTCATTACCTGATGAAATCCAAAAGGTGTTGGCATGGCGTTTTGAACACGACATGACTTTCGAGCAGATCGGTGCTCAGATTGGTCGCTCGAAGGACGATGTGCGGATGCTCATTAACCGGTGCATTGCGCGATTGAAAAAGCAATTAGATGAAAGTTGATCCCGAAATTTGAAACCTCTTATGTAGTGAATAATGATTCCAGAACCAGAGAGCCTCAGTCCAAGTGCGATCATGCGACTCAATGTTATGATCGACCAACTTCAGCAAGAAGAGTCTGAAGGCCAAGGAGTCTTGCACCAAAAGGATCTTGATGATGCCTTGTGTCTGCTGGGCGAGCAAACGAATCAACTTGAGAGTTTCGGATCTAGTGCTGGATTTTCTTCCGGATTCAAATCAGCCGAATGCAAGCCGACTTCGAATCTCCAAGGCAAACGGTTTTTGGATCCCGTACTCATTGGTGTAGGTGCTTATGCGCTGGTCTTTAGGGTCTTCGACACGGCCCTTCAGATCCCTGTAGCGCTAAAGGTTTTAAAGTCTTCCAAGGTGCATTCTCAGGAGTATCAAGCGAGATTTTTGGGAGAGGCCCAAAGCACAGCCCAATTATCCCATCCGGGAATCATTCGCATTTTCGACACAGGTAGGATCGGCAATCTTCTTTTTATCTCTTGCGAGTATGCCCCCAAGGGATCGTTGGGTGATTGGTTGAAGAACAAATCCGCGTTGATAAGTGATGAACAAGCCGCGAGTTTAATGTGCCGAGTCGCTGAAGCCGTCCATTATGCGCATTCGAAGTTGACGTTGCATCGGGATATCAAGCCGGGAAACATTTTGCTTTTTGAAGAGCCTCAAGCGGATCATGAGTCCGATGGTTTCGCCTATCGACCCGTCTTAACCGACTTTGGTTTGTGCAAGCAGATCGGTGCAGTCTCATCGGACTGGACTACCGAAGGGGTGATCGTTGGAACTGCAAGATACATGTCACCCGAGCAGGCTTCTGGGTGTCCGGAGGATCTCAGAACGACGACCGATGTTTATTCGATGGGAGTCGTTCTTTATCAATTGCTTACCGGACGCGTCCCGTTTGATTCTGACTTTGAAAACCAGATTCGTAAACTCGTACGCACGAGCGTCCCAGTAAGACCCTCGATGATCCGAGAGGGGCTATCGCGAGATCTGGATGCCATCGCCATGAAGTGCCTTGCAAAGGATCCTGAGCACCGGTACCAGACGGCAAGAGAGTTTCAAGCGGATTTGAAACGATTCCTTGCAGGTCAAAACATTTCTGCGAGAAAGCTATCTTTTGTCAGAAGTTCGCTCAGGACGATTCGTAGGTATCCGCTAACAACGGCGCTAACAACTCTGCTTTTTGCAACCAATTTCGTTGCTTTGGCCCTGATTAGCAAGTCTCGAAATGAGGCCATCGAATCTTCCAATGAGACGATCCGAGTGATTGGGAAAATGCACAATGCTTTCGGAGACGCTATCATCGAGCGAACCTTAATTTCGCCCGCGCAATTCGAAGAAAAACTTGCCGAAAGCATCGCTTGTGTTGAGGATTGGATGGATCGATACGGTGAAACGGAATCTTCCTTGCATACACTATCTGTTTTGCAGCATTACTCTTCGCTATGCCATTATTTAATGGGTCAGGTCGATCAAGGAGTAAAGGATCGATCCAAGGTGATCGAATCCCAGCGACGTTTGTTGGTAGCCAAGCCCGGTAATCGTAAGCTTCGATTTCAAATGGCGACATCGTTCTTTCACCTTGCCTGCGGACTGTCGAAAGAGAAACCTGATCGTTTGGAGCGATCGCTCGAGGCTTTGGAGCTAGCGCGACGGGAGGTTGAGGTTCTAATCAGCGAAAACCCAGGCCAGGGGGATGAGAATTATTGGCTCGAATCGATCGACCTAAGGAATGCCATCGATCGCCAGAGGGCGGAGTTGTTGATGGATGAGGATCCAGCTATTGCGTTGCAGATCTTCGAGCGCGTTGTCGAGTCCGCTGCGAATCTGTTTGTTAGCAACCCAGGACGACCGATGTTTTTGACACATGCGATTTTCGCCCTGCGTAGCGAATCGACTTTGTTTGCGAATCAAAAACAGGACCAAAAGAGCGTTCAGGCCTTTGCTGACGCGGAACGACTCGCACTTGAACGTTGGGAGGGGCATTGGGACAAGGGGTGGCCAACGCGTCAAGTTTCCCAACTTTATTTTGAATGGACGATGAGTCTGTACAAAAGAAGGCAATTCGCCGAAGCTCTATTGGTATTGAATCGTTGGCGGACGTTTCACCAGCGGGTTTTTCCGTTTGCCATCGACGATAACTGTAGCCCGATGATGTTTGATAAGTACTCAACCCATTACAGCATACTGGGGCTAATCCGACACGCTACAAATGCCGCAGTTGGATCGGATACGAATTTGCCAATCGACGAAGGCCTGGATTGGGAACTCATCGGGGCTGCCGCAAGACTCGTTATGGACGAAGAAAAAATCGTCGCGCTTCGAGACGAGTTGGCTCTGCTTGGCGTCCCGACGCCTGAATTGACTTCCTTGCTCGCAAAGATCCGTCAAGGAAGCCAGTAGTCCTTAAATCTTGAGTACCTTCCATCCGGCGTATTTCGAAACTCGCTTCTACATCGAAAGACCTCAGAGAGAGTTGCTCGATCCAGCGATTATATTGAGTGCCTTTGCGACCACAGGCGAAAAGTGGCCTATGGAAACCAATCGCCTGGCAGACGAGTCTCTCAGGGGTGTTCTTGAGGATCTGCCACACCGAGAGTTGATACGGCTTATTGGTTACTCGCCGAGGGACGGCCATGGCGAGCCGAGTTGGCACATCGACTGCGACTTGTCGACTGGCTGTCGAATCGGACGCGAGTTCTACCAGGATGCTCTGTACGTGATCGAGCAAGGGGAGCTCTATGTGGTCTTGTGCAAAGCCCCGGAGCACCGAGCCCGTGTGGGACGTTTAAGCGAACGTTTAGATTGGTTGGAGCCCGAGTCGATGAGCCAGAGCCTTGATCGATACTGACCAATCTGGTTTGGTTTTCAAGCAGGTTTCCCACCAGTCCATAAGCAATGGGATCAGTTCTTTGGAAACGTCTCGATTCGGTGGGACTGCAATATGCCAATTCTCGATGGCGAGCTCAGCGATCGATTCGTTGCACCGAGTCAATTCGAGGACTTCTGCTGCAGCTAGGCTGGGAGCCAGCATTGCGATGGGGATCAAATTTCTTAGGGTTTCGGGAGGGTAGGGGAGTTGGGATCGAAATCCCAGGGAGGAAAGCTGCGAGACGAGCCAACCTAGTCGGACGACTTCGGGAAGTTCCGGCAGTGGATTGGTCAGAACCGCTTCGATGTGGATGGTTTGGTGCTCGATGTGCGCGCGACCGGCTCCTCCGAGAATCGGCTGAACTCCGATGACCGTCGCTTGTCCAATCAGCGCATCGCTGCGCGTTAAGCGGCGTAGGTGGGCAAGAAAGCCGCTGCCGTAGCCGATCCACTGGTCTTGAAGCGGTCGAATGCGGTAATCGAATTGCTCGGAGTACTTGGGGAATAGGAGTTTGAAGGCTGCTTCGATGTCCGTGATCGAGCCGGTGAGTCTTTGGGTCAATGACTCCTCGACGAACCCTTGGATGCTCTGGGCGATGAGTTGGTTTGCAAGGGCGCTATTGGAATTGATTTTGGATCCCAGTGCTTCGAGCAAGTCCCATAGGCCAGGGGTTCTTTGGGCATCGAGGTCCTCTAAGCAAGTTCCTAACGCCAGAGAAGCAGGCCCTAGTTTATCTCGTAGGTTTTCGTCTTGAATTTGGGATGAAAATCGGCAAAGGCATTCGGCTGCGTGCAAAGCGCTGGTCGAGTAGCTGCTAATCCATTGTAGGTGCATTCAAGGTAATCCTAATCGAGTCGGGCTATTTCGATTCTCGGGTCGACATTTGAACAGCGATCCATTCTTCGAGTTCCTTCCAGTCCACCGGTGGTAGTTTGCTCAGATCTGGCCTAAGCGCGATCGCATCGTGGATGTAGACATGATGGATATCGGTTTGCGAGCGGGAAGTGTTCCAGTGCAGTAGGATACGGACGCAGGACATCAGCGATCCGGGTACCTCGACTTCATAACCGCATAGCAGCGGGACATCCAACCAGCCCATTTGCCGAGCCGCTAAGGCTGGAAATTCGGCATTCAGGTCGCGAGTGACGGTAAAGATGGCGCTGGCGACGTCTTTGGTTTCGATGCCATTTCTGCGAATAATGAGGGCTAGAAGTTGTCGCGTGGCCTTGAGAATCGCATCTTTGGTATTTGCTTCGACGGTCGTTGCTCCGCGAACCCCTCGACAAACGGTCGGTTGGCCCAATCCTTTGTTTTGGGTATCTGGCATAGGATCTTCGTTCTAGCGTTTCTTGTTTCTAAATTAACGTCCGGACAGTGGATTGCTCGATAGCCAAAAGGCCATTCGCAAGTCCAGTTGCCAGAGTATACTGGATGGGATGGAAACCGACGACTCCAACCTGCATTCCCCCCCCGGCCCCGAGAGCGAAATCCCCTCGGAGCTTGATCCTAAGCAATTCGCTTTTCTAATCGTTGATAACGATCCGGCGCACGCCCGTGCGATGACCGAAAGCCTGGAAAAGGTCGGTTATCGTTGCCAAGTCGCTACTAGCGGACCGGAGGGCAAGCGGATGCTCGAGCAAAACACCTACGATGTAGTCATCACCGATTTGGTGATGAACGATGTCGACGGGATGCAGATCTTGGCCACAGCAAGGCAGTTGCTTCCAGAAGCCTATGTGGTCATGGTTACCGGACATGCGACGGTGACCAAGGCGGTCGAAGCAATGCAGCTTGGAGCATTCAATTTCCTCGAAAAACCGATCACTCCGAATCGACTCCGAGCCATCTCGCTCAAAGCCGTTGAGGCGGTGCAACTCAGGCAGACAAACATCGATCTTCGAAGAAGACTCGACGAAAAGTTTGGTTTTGAAGGCATTGTCTTTGCAAGTCCGCAAATGCAGTACTTGATCGATCGGCTCAAGCGGATCGCACCGACGGATGCGACGGTTTTGATCACAGGCGAAAGCGGTACGGGCAAGGAGATGATTGCAAAGGCGATCCATCAAAACAGCCCAAGAAAAGCCAAGAGACTCGTGGGTTTAAACGTCCGAGCAGTATCAGAAACCCTTGTCGAGAGCGAACTTTTTGGCCACGTCCGTGGAGCCTTTACCGACGCGGTTTCGGATCGCGAGGGGGCTTTTCAGTACGCCGACGGTGGCACTCTGTTTCTCGATGAAGTCGGCGATATGCCGATGAGCACTCAAATCAAGCTTCTGAGAGTCCTCGAGGAGCAGCAGATTACCCGGGTTGGTGATAACAAGTCTCACAAGGTCAACGTGCGGTTGATTTCGGCGACCAATCGGCCTTTGGAGAAAATGATCGAGGATCAGCAGTTTCGGAACGACCTTTACTATCGGCTCAAGGTCGTCACAGTGCATCTACCCCCTTTGCGAGAACGTCGCGATGATATTGTTCCGCTGATGGATCATTTCCGTAAGCAATTCATCAAGAGGCACAACCGTGGCCCATGCAACTTCACCCCAGCAGTGACCCGTAAGTTTCTCAGTTACACATGGCCGGGAAACATTCGGCAACTTAGAAATTTCGTCGAGACGATGGTGGTACTCGATACCGATGGCAAGCTCGATTCGGATGACTTGCCTCCTGAACTTTACGAGGAAGGACTGCCCGGCGCGGTGACCATCGAGTCGGGGGAAGCGGCTAAGTCGATGGTGCATAGCAGTCCGGTCGATCCGCAACTCATCGGCAATCCACCTAGCGATTTGATCGGCAAAACGATGGATCAAATCGAACGCTGGGCCATCGAAGAAACCTTGAAAATGACCGCCGGAAATCGAGAAGAGGCCGCCAAAATCCTTGAGATCGGTGCTCGGACGCTCTACCGAAAACTCGACAAATACAAGCATGATTCGGATCTGCCACAGGACTGAGTGCCATCGCTATGGAAGCCGACGACGAATTATGCCTTTGCTTCCACATCTCGTGCCGTAAGGTGCTCAATTACATTCGCGTTCACCAGGTGAAGGTGCCTAGTCAACTGGCCGATTGCGGTGGGGCTGGTACCGGATGCGGATGGTGTCGAAAGCAACTCGAAAAGCTCATGGTTCTTGCATCCGAGGATCCACCTGCAGCCGATCGAATCGACGACTGGCTCAAGAGCAATACACCCGATCGCCAAAGATACGCCCAGGCTCGGGCTCGCTACAAGAAAGCCAAACAAGAGGGTGTTTCCACCGAGCCTGATTCGGACGCTTCAGAGATTCGCTAGAGGATTATCTAACGAAGTTACCGATTGCTCCGAAGGAATCAAACCTTCGGTCGCTTATCATCGGATGCGACGAATTGCCACCAAAGGCCCCCTAAGCTCTCTTTTCCAATAGATTTCCAGGAATCTTGCCGATGAGGGCCAAGACAGCATCAAGCTCCGAGGTTACCTACCTTTTGTGATTTGCAGGTTCACACTACACTAGTTCCATGGGTTTGTACCTCGTGCTCGAAGGCTCGTGAAGGTGCTCAATCCCCTAGTTTTTCCTACGAATCGCTTGCGATTCTAAACCATTTGACCCCCAGCCTATGTCCCAGCGATTTCTATTCCCCCGGTGGACGAATAAGTTCTTGGCATTGCTCGGCTTTTTAATCCTTGCAGGCGGCGCTTATGCGAGCGTTTTGTTCTTGGGAGCCACCAGTCCCGAGACGCTCAACACCGGCTATAGGCCTTTGCAGCCGATTCCGTTTAGCCATGCGTTGCACGCAGGCGAATTGAAAATGGACTGCAAGTACTGCCACGTTTCGGTGGATAAGTCCGCTCACTCGCAGATTCCCGCGACGCAGACCTGCATCAACTGCCACAGCCCCAAAACGTTGAATGCCGACGGTACTGCGGGGGCTCCCAAGTGGTCTGCGATCCATTCGGATTCCGCCAAACTCAAGCCACTGCGAGAAAGCTGGCGAACCGGCGAATCGGTCGATTGGGTGCGTATTCACCGACTCCCTGACTATGTTTATTTCAACCACTCGGCCCACGTCAATCGAGGCGTCTCTTGCGTCACTTGCCACGGTCGGGTGGATCAAATGGAGATCGTCCACCAAGACAAGAATCAATCGATGGCTTGGTGTTTGGATTGCCATCGAAACCCTGAGCCTCACCTTCGCCCTGTGGATCAAGTTACTAATCTGGCTTGGAGTTTGCCTGCCGCCGAGCAATTGGAATTGGGCAAGAAACTTCGGGCTGAGAACAACATTAACCCTCAAGTGAATTGTGCGGTTTGTCACCGATGAGCCAACCTGGTATCGATAGCCGAACTCGTTATTTCCGTAGCTTAGACGAGCTCCAAAAGACGCCCGAATTCCAAAAGTTTTTGGATCGTGAGTTTCCCCAAGCAGCATCGGAGTTCCCTGAAGGCGTCTCTCGACGTCGATGGTTGCAACTCATGGGAGCATCTTTAGCCCTAGGTGGTCTCTCGGGTTGTCGCTACAACCGAGAAGAGGTTGCTGCCTTTGTCATGCGTCCCGAAGGCCGCATTCCAGGCATCCCAGAGCACTATGCGACGAACTTTGAATGGGCAGGGCGAGTCGTTCACGCCTTGGTGGCCAACGTTGATGGCAGGCCGCTGAAGGTCGATGGCAACGCTGAGCATCCTGTTTATGCGAAATACCAGCCCAAGGAAGCCGCAACCAACAAGAAGCTCGCCACAGCCGGGACCGATGTCTTCACTCAAGGGGCGATTCTTTCGCTCTATGACCAAGACCGCATCGGCGTGGTGCTCAACCGCCCCAAGGCAATGTCAAAGCCGATTATCGGCAACAGCGATAGCGACGATGATCGCATGCAAACGTGGGATGCCTTCACAGGGCATGCTTCGAAGAATGCGACCCAGATTGGTACAGGCAAAGGTTTGGCGATTCTTGTCGAGCCGACACGCAGTCCAAGTTTTTGGACGGTCCTCAAAGAGGTTCTCAAGAAATACCCCGAAGCAACCCTGGTTAAATACGAGTCGGTTTACACCGGAAACGTGGGTAAGGCTCTCGATGCCGTTGGGGCTTCCAATTGCTCGATGGTCTACGACCTGGATCAGGCCAAAGTAATCGTAGCTCTCGATTCCGATTTGCTCGGTAGCGATCCGAATGCCGTTCAGTACTCTAGGCAATATGCCAATCACAGAGATCCAGGCGGCGAGTGGATGAACCGTCTGTATTGTGTTGAATCTCAATATTCGGTCACTGGAACGGCAGCCGATTTCCGCTTGGCGATGCAGTCGTCTCAAATCGATGCGTTGCTCAATCGGATCGAAAAGGCGATCGATGCAGGAACGATCATCGAAGACAAGCGTGAGTCGACCACCTATGAGAACCTCGGTCCTGACGAGAAAATTAATCGCACGATCGAATGCATTGCAAGCGATCTGCTAGCCAACAAAGGCTCTGCTGTCCTTGCTGTTGGATCCCATCATTCCCTGGCAGCACAAGTCGCTGCGATTCGGATTAACAACAAGCTCGGGAATATCGGAAAGACGGTCAAGATTTACGAAAATCCAGCGGACATCAACGGGATCAAATCGATGAAGCTAGACGATTTTGTCGTCGACGCTCTCGAATCGAAGTACAGTCGATTGTGGATCATGGCACCGAACCCAGTCTTCTCCGTGTCGGGAGATGTCGATCTTGCTCAAGCCATGACCAAGATCGACGATGTGGTTTACTTGTCGAATTACGACGATGAAACTGCCTATTACTCGCATTGGACCGTGCCGGCCTGTCACCCTTTGGAGTCATGGGGTGATGTGCGTGCGATGGACGGAACTTACAGTGTGTGCCAACCGACGATTGCTCCGCTTATGGGGGGCAAGACAGCCACTGAGTTGCTTGTCATGCTTGCGGGGTTGTCGGTCGATTCTTTGCCGGCGAACGTTGTGATTTCAGATACGGCCGAGAAGCTTTTTGGAACCGATACGACGGTTTCACGAACTCCGGAGCAACTTGCGAGTATTCGCAAGATGCGAGAAGCATTGCACGCGGGTTTCTTAGCCGGTAGCGAGTCAAAGCTTTTCCAAGGCGCACTCAACGTGGATTCCAAGCAGTTGCAATCCTCGATTGAAGGAATCCCTGGGGCAACGCTACAGACCAGGAGTTATTTGCTACCGGATACTGAGTTGACCTTGGGGTTGGATCCTGCGAATATCGAAGTCTTGGTGCTTCCTAGCGATACTGTCTATGACGGTCGACTCGGTAACAACGGATGGTTGCAGGAGTGCCCTCATCCGATTACCAAATTGACTTGGGACAACGCGGCTATATGCAGTCCGGCAACCGCGGCAGCCCTCGGGCTTAAACAAGGTGAATTAGCGATTCTGTCTTCTGGCGAAGGCAAGGTTAAATTGCCTGTGTTTGTTGTCCCTGGACACGCCGAAGGGTCTTTCACGGTCAATTATGGATATGGCCATTCCAAGGAGTTTGGTGGAACGATCTCAGGTGCTGTTGGCACCGATCTGTCGGGGTTCCGGAGATGGAACCAGGCAGCTTTGTACACAGGTGTTTCGGTAAAGTCCTTTGGTGAGCCTTACCGATTGGCCACTACCCAGGATCACTTTGCATTGGATGATCTTGGCATGTCCGAGACTGCCAAGCGAGCTCCACAACTGGTGCGTGAAGGAACCTATTTCGAGTACAAGGAAAACCCCGCTTTCACAGGAGAGATCGTCGAGCATCACTTCGAGAACGAGTCGCTTTGGAAGGAAACCTCAAAGGCGGATCCAAAGGGCCATGCATGGGGCATGGCGATCGATTTGAACAAGTGCACGGGTTGTAATTCCTGCGTGGTAGCTTGCCAAGCTGAGAACAACGTTCCGATTGTCGGCAAGGAGCAAGTCCTTCGGGGTCGCGAGATGCACTGGTTGCGTATCGACCGTTACTTCCAAGCCGACGTAAGTCCGTCGAAGTCGCAGGCGGAATTCAAGAACCCGATCGATGCGAAGGTGGTGATGCAACCGATGGCCTGTGCTCACTGCGAGACAGCACCTTGCGAACAAGTCTGCCCGGTCGCTGCGACGGTGCACACCGAGGAAGGGATCAATGCGATGGCTTACAACCGATGCATCGGTACCCGATACTGTGCCAACAATTGTCCTTACAAAGTTCGTCGGTTTAACTACTTCAACTACAACGACGAATACGGTTACTTCTACGGGTGGCAGGACAAGCGGGAGCAGGCGTCGAAGAAGCTCCAGTCTCTGGTGCTCAATCCTGAGGTTTCTGTTCGCGGACGTGGAGTGATGGAGAAATGCACCTACTGCGTCCAGCGAGTTCAAAATGGAAAAATTTATTCGAGATCCAAGGGTGACGGCAAGGTTCACGATGGAGATATTCGCTCTGCATGCCAAGACGCCTGTCCCACCGGGGCGATCGTATTTGGCGATTTGAATGATCACTCGAGTCGCGTTTACGGTCTGCATCATGACCCTCGCGCCTATGCAGTGCTTGAAGAACTCAACATCAAGCCCCGGACGCTGTATCTATCGAGAATCCGTAATCTTCCGAAGCGGCTTGCGACCTCAAGCCAACTCGAACCACCTCGGCCTGGTCATGGCGGGCACGGTGACCATGTCGGACATGGCACGCACGCACACGACCACTAAGAACCTTAAAAATCATGGCATCAGTAACCAGTTCCTACAATCCACGCGAAATTGATAACACCGGTGAGATTCCGGGGCGTCGAGCTCCGCTCATCACTGGAAATCAGACCTATTCGTCTGTGACCGAGATGGTATGTCGAGTTGCAGAAGATCCACAACCGCGTATTTGGTGGCTTTTGTTTGGAATGTCATCGCTCACGGCGTTGATGTTCCTGGGGCTCATTGGATTTTTGATTTACAAGGGGGTCGGGATCTGGGGGAATATGAACCCAGTTTTCTGGGCCTGGCCAATCGTGAACTTCGTGTTCTGGGTCGGGATCGGACACGCCGGTACACTCATTTCCGCGATCCTGTTTTTGTTCCGCCAAAACTGGCGAACAAGCATCAACCGGGCTGCAGAAGCGATGACGATTTTCGCAGTTATCTGTGCGGCGATTTATCCTGGAATCCACGTCGGTCGAGCTTGGCTGGCTTTTTGGTTGCTTCCTTACCCTAGCTTGAATTTGTGGATGTGGCCTCAGTTTCGAAGCCCGCTACTTTGGGACGTTTTTGCCGTTGGTACTTACGCATCGACTTCGTTGGTGTTTTGGTACATGGGGATGATCCCTGACCTTGCTACTTATCGTGACCGAAGTAAAACGCCACTTCGCCGCTTCATCTATGGATTGCTATGCTTGGGATGGACAGGATCATCGAGGCATTGGTTGGTTTACGAAAAGGCATACACTCTTCTTGCAGCACTGGCCGCGCCACTGGTTCTCTCGGTTCACACCGTCGTTAGTTTTGACTTCGCTGTGTCGCAATTGCCTGGTTGGCACACGACGATCTTCCCACCGTACTTCGTTGCCGGTGCGATCTTCTCGGGATTCGCGATGGTGGTGACCCTGCTCGTACCGATGCGGGCAATTTACAAGCTTGAGAATCTCATCACGCTACGGCACTTGGATAACATGAACAAGATCATTCTGGCGACTGGTTCGCTGGTTGGTTTGGCTTATGGAACGGAATTTTTCATGGCTTGGTATAGCCAGAACCAGTATGAGAGTTTTACGTTCATCAACCGGGCCTTTGGGCCCTATTGGTGGGCTTACTGGATCATGGTGACTTGCAATGTTATCTCGCCGCAGTTGTTCTGGTTCAAATGGTTCAGAACCAACCTTGTTGGGATGTGGATCGTGTCGATCTTCGTCAACATCGGTATGTGGTTTGAACGTTTTGTGATCACGGTTACTTCCTTGAGTCGAGACTTCTTGCCGAGTTCCTGGGGTTACTACCGTCCGACGCTCTACGACGGGTTGATGTTTTTCGGGAGCTTTGGCGTGTTTCTTACCCTCTATCTGTTGTTTTGTAGGTATTTGCCCACGATCGCAATTTCGGAAGTTAAGGGTGTGATGTCGGCACAAGACCATGCAGATCATGCACAGGCTGCTGTGGCTGCAGAGTTGCAAGGCAAGGATCCTTACGAAGGTCATGGGCACTCAGGACATGGGCATTGAAAAGCTGCAAGGTTGAATAGTCCAGCGTTGATTGGAACGAAAACGAAACTTAAAAGTTAACGATATGAATACGAACGAACACCAAATCAAAACCACCAAGGAGCCACGGCCGCCGAAGGCGTGTGGTTGGATGGCTGAGTTTGAAAACGAGCATGACCTGCTCCATGCTGCTGAGAAGGTTCGTGATGCCGGCTACACCAAGACCGATGCATTTACCCCCTTTCCGGTACACGGCATCGACCATGCGTTGGGAATCAAGCCGACGATCTTGCCATTTATTGTCTTATGTGCAGGGCTCACTGGCTTGACAACCGCCTTAGTCATGCAGTGGTGGATGAACGGGGTAGATTACCGCTACATCATTTCGGGCAAGCCCTTTGGGATTACTCCCGCTTCGATTCCGGTTTCGTTTGAATTGACGATTTTGTTCTCGGCCTTTACGTCTGTGCTTGGGATGTTGGCTCTCAATGGTTTACCCAAATTCAGCAATCCGGTTTTCACGAATGCCAAGTTTGATCGAGCGACGAACGATCGATTCTTTTTGTTTGTCGACGCCAGCGACAAGTACTACAACCGCGAATCGGTTCGCGAGTTATTGACTTCTGTTCACCCAGCATCCATCGACGAAGTCATTGAGGATCCATCGCCTACAGAGATTCCGCGTCCGATTTGGCTAGGTTCATTGCTTTTGGTCCTTGCAGGTTTGATCCCTGCGGCCATCGTTTTGAACATGCGAGCCAGTTTCAGCGATCTGCCACGGTGGCATGTTTTCTTTGATATGGATTTCCAACCAAAGAAGAAACCTCAGCAGACGACAACGATTTTCAAGGACGGACGAACCATGCGTCCACCTGTGCCTGCGACGGTTTCGCGTGAGCAACTCACGAAAGAGGATCCGTTCTACCTCGGCTATGATCCAATGAAAGTCTCCGTTTCACTTAACGATGAAGACCGTAGTATTTTTGTCTCAACCAACAACGTCTCGGGTGCATCACAGCCGCCGGTGACGGGCGATGGTGGTCAAGCACCGAAGTTACCGTTTCTTGATAAGCTTCCGATCGAAGCAAGTGATGCCAACATGAAACTTGGCAAAACCAAGTACGAAACCTACTGTGCGGCTTGTCATGGCTACACGGGGTATGGTGATGGACTGGTAGCCAAGCGAGCCGCGAGTCTGCTACAAGACACTTGGGCTCCGCCAACATCTCTCCATGCTGATCGTGTTCAAAAGCAATTGGTCGGAAATATTTTCCACACGATCACCAAGGGACAAGGCAAGATGGCATCCTATGCATCCTCGATTACCCCAGAAGAGCGATGGGCGATTGTACTATACGTAAGGGCCTTGCAGCGATCACGAAATGCCAACATCGAGGATGTTCCAGTTGATCAACGCAGCAGTTTAACAGATCCAGCTGCTGGACCATCCAAGCAGTGAGAGGTTTACGCCTCCAAATTGGACATCAAAGCAATTCCAAACATTTGAAACACAGTTATGACTTCCAAGTACGACCTAGAAACGATTGAGTTGCCGGCCAAGTGGAAACCGTCTCCCCTGTTTGCAGGCGGCCTGATACTTGTTGTCATCGGTGCTTTGTTTGGGGTATTTGTCAAAGGCCAGGGGGCCACTGCGGACTCCGAGTTGCGTTTCATGTCCCATTCTTATCTGGCGAATTTCCTGTTCATCATGACCATCGCCTTGGGATCGCTGTTTTTCATTTTGGTGCAATTCGTTGCACGGGCAGGATGGAGTACATCGATTCGAAGGATTGCCGAATTGATTATGTCGACGATCCCATTCTTAACCTTGTTGTTCCTGCCGATCATCTTTGCACTGTTCGCCGGAAAGAATATCCCTTACGAATGGAATGTGCCCGAAGAGGTTCACTCGAGTGTGGTCAAGGCGAAGATCGACGTTGGTTATTTAACTAAAGAGTGGTTCTTTATTCGATCGATCGTCTACTTTGGCTTGTGGAGCCTGATGGCTTATTTCTTTTTCAGCCAAAGCCGAAAGCAAGACGAGACGGGTGATGTGGAGCATTCCATTGCACGTCAAAAGTGGAGCGGACCTTGCATCATGATTTTTGCTCTTTCGGTCAGTTTTGCTGCCTTTGACTGGGTCATGAGCATCGATGCTGACTGGTACAGTACGATCTTTGGCGTTTACGTTTTTGCGGCCGGGATGATGGCATTCTTTGCCACGATGATCTTGATCTGCATGGCTCTTCAGAATTCCGGAAAACTTCGCTCGTTTGTGACGGTCGAACACTTCCATGACATGGGCAAGTTCAAGTTCGGCTTCATCATGTTTTGGTCGTACATCGCGTTCTCGCAGTTGCTTTTGTATTGGTATGGGAACATTCCCGAGGAAACCTATTGGTTTGCTGTGCGGCTTAAGGATGGTTGGCAGTATGTGGCTTATGCACTAATTCCTTTGCACTTTGCGATTCCGTTTCTTGGGACGATCAGTAGACACGTTCGTCGCCATCGCCTGGGCCTAACTTTTTGGGCTGTTTGGGCTTTAGTCGTGCATTGGCTGGATATGACTTTCTTGGTCATGCCTAACGCAGGTCCTGCGAACTTCGTGGCTCTTTTTGGCCACTTCCTTGGTGGATTAGGGATGTTTGCGATTCTCATGGCGTTCTTTTTGGTCAGAGCCAAAAGTGCACCGCTGGTTCCGATGAAGGATCCAAGGTTGCCAGAAGCGTTGACCTACGCCAACCCAATTTTGTAACACTTACTAGCGAAAATACTGACATGGCTCGCTACGACGACCTCAATACCAAAATGATCGCCTACTGGGCAATCCTTAGCATCATCATCCTGGTGATCCTTTTGCAGCTTTTGCAAGCTCTTTGCTACAACATGGTCAGCATGACTGAGAACAGGGAGGGCCGCATTGGTACCGAAGTCGAGAAGCCTGCGACTTATGTAAGTGAACAACTCAAGACTTTGAGCGGTTATAAGAAGGAACGGATCGTCGATGAAACAGCGCCACCTCCTGAAAAGGGTCAGGAACCCGCGAAAAAGGACGTGATTCATATTCCGATCGACAGAGCCACCGAGATTATTCTTAAGGAACTAGGCCCCGTCCAAGGGGCCTAGAGAAACAAATGTTTTTTTCACCGGAGGCAAAATTTGATCATCGAACGCTCCAGCGTACGCTGGGCTGGGTGATTGTTTGCCTTCTTTCACTGGTTTTTTCCGCCGCATTGACCGGTTCAGCCGCCGCAGCAGATTTAGATCTGCCC
Source organism: Pirellula sp. (assembly GCA_040381975.1). Classification (GTDB taxonomy): domain Bacteria; phylum Planctomycetota; class Planctomycetia; order Pirellulales; family Pirellulaceae; genus JBKCUI01. Next base: position 57,146 of record JBEIGI010000005.1, on the reverse strand, counting down.
AAGGCAATGCAGGGAGTTGGAATCGAACAGAAGCTTGGGGTTGCGGTTCCCGAGCACTTGGCTTTCACGAATGCCCAAGGGCAATCGACATCCCTCTCAAAACTGCTCCAAAGCGGCAAACCGGTGTTGCTGACGCTCAACTACAGCAACTGTCCTGGGATGTGCGTTGCTCAACTCAATGGACTCGTGCAAGGTCTCAATCGAATGCCGAGCCCGCAATTGGGCAAGGATTTTTTGATGGTGTCGATCAGCATCGATCCTTCGGAGTCGAGTCAAAAAGCCAAGGCGACCCAAGCGAAGTATTCGCAGGATCTGTTTGATCAACACGACCCAAGCGGTTGGGAGTTCTGGGTTGGAACCTCAGAAAGCATCCGACAATTGACCGAGGCGGTAGGTTTTCAGTACACCTACGATGCGAAACATAAGCAATTCAATCATCCTTCCGCCGCGATCTTCCTATCGCCAGGGGGTAAGATCACCAGGTACGTTTTCGAGATTGGATTCGTACCAGAGACCCTGAAGATGGCCTTTATCGAAGCCGGTCAGGGAACCATAGGAACACCGTTGGATATGATTGCCCTGTGGTGCGTCCATTATGATCCTGATGAGAACAAGTACACCGCAAGTGCGAGGAAACTGATGTCACTAGGGGGGGGAGCTTTCGTCCTACTGGTGCTCTTAGTGACTGTTCCGTACTGGCTGATTCGCAGCGCTTCCGCTGATTCCAAAGACAATTTGATTCAAACTTCCACTGTCGATTCAACCGAAAATCAATCATGAGTTTCATATTAGCCGACAAAGTTGCCCCCTACGCTTGGTTCCCCGATGGTGCGTCGTCGTTCGTACCACAGGTCGACTCTCTGTTCACAGTGATCATGTGGATTTGCGTGGTCTTCTTTGTGCCGATCGTGATTGCCATGGGTTATTTCATGTGGGTGTATCGTGAGCGACCCGGATACCGAGGATCGCCCGAAGCGTTGCACAATAACCTTATTGAAATTACATGGACTGTAGTTCCGACGATCATCGTTGTGTGGATCTTCTGGGAAGGAGCGATGGGGTATCTTGATATGTCGCGTATCCCTAAGGGTACGATCGATGTAAATGTCACTGCCAAGAAATGGAACTGGGCCTTCAGGTACGAAAATGGCGGCGAGCATGACACCATCACTGTAGTCAAACCCGGAGCGAAGGATGATGCAGGATCGTCGGTCCCTGGCGGAAAGCCTGACGACTGGCTTCCCGTGGTCACAACGGCGGAATCAAACGCAACGGAGTTGCCACTGCTGGTCCTTCCGGTCAACCGAGACATCAAACTCATTATGAGGTCAGACGATGTTTTGCACAGTTTTTACATTCCTGCGTTCCGAGCCAAGCGCGACATCGTGCCCGGTAGATACAATTACCTGTGGTTCCGAACAACCAAAGAGGGGATTTATGATCTTTTCTGCACCGAGTATTGTGGCGACAACCATAGCCAGATGCTCGGTAAGGTGAAGGTCGTCAAGGAGGAGGAATACCAAAAGGCGCTCGAAAGATCACTTAGAGAGCCTACGGATCCCATCGAACGAGGGGCGAAGCTGTATCAGCGTCAGGGATGCTCGACCTGCCATTATGCAGGTGAAAGGGGAGCCAGCGGCCCGGGTCCCAGCTACAATGGGTCGTGGGGAAAGAAAGTTCCGCTCGCCTCCGGGCAGGAAGTTGACTTTGATGAAAACTACGTCAGGGAATCGATCTTGAATCCGCAGGCAAAAGCTCGCAAGGGTTATGAGAAGGCTTCTCCAATGAACAGCTACGCGGGGAAACTCAAGGATGACCAAATCGATGCTTTGATCGCGTTCATCAAGTCGCTTGAGAATGCGACCCCAGGCAGTAAATAGTAACCCGTTTCAACCAATTTCAAAATTTCACAGTTCTTAAGAACACAAAACATTACAGGTCACAACAATGAGTGTAGTAGATCGTCCTATAGCATCACCGGGATACAGTGAAGCGGACAGCTATCCAACGCACCACTTCCTGAACCATTCGCACGGGTTCTTGAGTTGGGCTATGACGCTCGACCACAAACGGATCGGGCTAATGTACCTCGTGGGTGTCATGTCCTCGTTTGCTCTCGGGGGGCTGTTCGCCCTGATGATTCGGATCCATCTGTGGAACTTTCAAGATGGTTGGCTTGACAACAAGACCTACAACCAAGTCTTCACGCTTCACGGCGCGATCATGGTTTTCTTGTTCATCATCCCGAGTGTTCCCGCCGCACTTGGAAACTTTTTGTTGCCGATCATGCTCGGCACGAAAGACGTGGCGTTTCCTCGGCTAAATTTGATGAGTTTCTATCTGTGGTTGACAGGGTTGGTTTTGTTCCTGACAGCCCTTTCCATGACCGGTTTAGATACAGGCTGGACGTTTTACACGCCCTACAGCATCGACACCCAACAAGGGGGTGCTGTCTTGGCAGCAACATTTGGTGTGTTCGTTCTTGGATTCAGTTCCATTTTCACTGGACTGAACTTCATCGTAACGATTAACACGATGCGTCCACCCGGGATGACTTGGTTCCGCATGCCACTATTTCTCTGGGCTGTTTATGCCACATCGATCATCCAAGTTCTTGCGACCCCAGTGCTTGGAATCACGGTACTTTTGCTGTCGGCTGAACGTTTGCTAGGGATTGGGATTTTCGATCCTAAGCTCAACGGTGACCCGGTGACCTTCCAACACTTCTTCTGGTTTTATTCCCACCCAGCCGTGTACATCATGATCCTACCGGCGATGGGTATCATCAGCGAACTTATGAGCGTTCACTGCCACAAGGGGATCTTCGGATACCGAATGATCGCCTACAGCTCGATCGCGATCGCTTTGTTCGGATTTTTGGTTTGGGGCCACCATATGTTCACTTCGGGTATGGCCGACGTGACTGCTGTGGTCTTTAGTGCTCTTACCTTCACCGTGTCGATCCCATCGGCGATCAAGGTGTTTAACTGGCTCGGCACGATGTATCAAGGTACCGTGTCGCTCAATACGCCGATGCTCTATGCTCTAGCGTTTATTTTCCTGTTTACCATCGGTGGCCTGACGGGACTTCCTCTTGGAGCACTCTCGACGGACATGCACTTCCACGACACTTATTTCGTGGTGGCGCACTTCCACTACGTGATGATGGGTGGAACATTGGTCGCCTTCCTTGGTGGTGTATTTCACTGGTGGCCCAAGATGACCGGCAGGATGTTCAATGACAAAATGGGGATCGTCTCGGCGATCATTGTTTTCGTTGGATTCAATTTGACGTTCCTTCCACAGTTCGTTTTGGGTTCACGCGGTATGCCTCGTCGATATGCCTCCTACCTACCAGAATTCCAACCGCTTCACCAGCTATCGACCATTGGTTCGCTTACCCTAGGGGCAGGATTGCTTCTGGCCCTGATCGTGTTGCTGATGTCGTTGGTCAATGGAAAGAGAGCTCCACGGAATCCTTGGGGTGGTGCGACCCTTGAATGGATGTGTTCATCGCCACCGCCTCACGACAACTTCTCGTCGGCTCCGACCGTTGGTGACCCATACGATTTCTCCAACATCGAATACGACGGTAAGACAGGTGCTTACGTCAAGCGGGCTTAGTTCCGCAGTTTAAAAATAACCCGCACGGCTTTAATCAGTTAAGAAAATGACAGCTATTCAAGACACCTACGTTCCAGCGCAAGATCAGCATGCTGATGATCATCACCATGAGCATCCTAGTTGGTTAGCGCACCACTTTGACGACGCCGAGCAGCAGTTCGATTCAGGCAAACTTGGGATGTGGCTGTTCTTGGTCACAGAAGTTCTGTTTTTTAGTGGGATGTTCTGTGCTTATGCGTTGTACCGCAACCGGAACCCGGAGGTCTTCGAGTTTTGCAGTTCGTTTTTGAACGAGAAGCTTGGAGCGATCAATACGGGGGTCTTGTTGTTCAGCTCTCTGACGATGGCCTGGGCGGTTCGCGCTGCCCAACTCAGGCAACACCAGTTGCTTGTTGGAATGCTAGGAGCGACGCTCGGTTGTGCAGCGATCTTCTTGGGCGTCAAGTCGGTCGAATACTCGCACAAATGGGAGTTGGGCTTACTCCCCGGAAGGTTTTACATCCCGCAGGTTGAGGGGCATCATGGAGCGCATAAAGGTTATCTCGAAATGCTATGCGTGGTTCCGGCGTTGGTAACCATATTGTGTGCGGCTTATGCCGTGTATGCTTGGGCAATTAAGTCGGTGTTTCATCAGCAAGTTGCTGGGCCGCTTTTGACGGCATGTTTGTGTTTCTTCGGAGGTGTTCTGCTAGGTCAGGTTCTTGAAGCACAAGAAGAAGCATCGAAGGGGCATGCTGGGCATCACGAGCATCACATGTCCGTACAAGGTCACGTCGATCACGACTCTCACGACCATGCTGCCGCCTCCGACACCCATCAACATGATCACGGCAGCATGCCAGCAACCACGGCCCCAGCGGTCTTGGCAGGCGGATCTCCTGACGTCTATGTCGAAGCCAAGGAGCTTTCTACTCCAAAAGCGGATGTCAACAAACGAACCATGGCGGGTTTATTCTTTAGTATTTACTACTGCATGACCGGGGTCCATGCGATCCACATTATCGGCGGGATGATCGTTATCAGTTGGCTGATCGTCAAGGCGGCCAGGCATGAGTTCCACGAGCAGTATTTTGGACCTGTCGACAATGTTGGGCTGTATTGGCACTTGGTCGACTTTATCTGGATCTACTTGTTCCCGCTCTTGTACCTGATTACCTAAACGGTTGCCCGTTCCATTGCGGCGACGATCCGAAGCACAAACTGCACGATTTAATTGAAAATGGCTCACACTACAGCACACAACGAACAAGCTCATAACGTTCACGGAACAAGCCATGATCATGGCGGACATGGTCATGGCCATGGTGATCATCACGGTTTTTCGCACCCGATGCCGATTTGGATGTTGCTATCGGTATTTTTTGCCCTCTTGGTTCTCACGGGGCTGACTGTCTACCAGTCTACGTTCGACTTGGGAAACGCTGAAATTTGGATGTCATTGACGATTGCGACGGTCAAAGCAGGTTTGGTCATCTTGTTCTTTATGCACTTGCTCTGGGACAAGCCTCTTAACGCGATTGTGATCCTCGGCAGTCTGATTTTCGTTGCTCTTTTTCTTGGGTTTACGCTCATGGACGCCGAGGGCTACAGGGAGAACTTGCTTTACGATTCGCTAAAAGACGATAAAGCTGAAGCACGGGATAATTTCCTTAAAGGCCTAGAGGAAAAAGCGGTACAAGCTACACAATGAAATGGTACTCGTACTCGAAAAGAACCGTTGGGATTTAGGGGCTTCGAGTACGAGTACGAGTACCGCGTTGCTGAGTACGAGAAATCCAGATTCTCTACCCACAAAATTACCTGAAGAACCCTCGACTCGAATATCATCTTGATTAAGGTTTGCTCATGACCTTTGGGCGAACCTCTGATACATTACCGGCGGCGGTTTTTTTCCTCTCCCGGTAATTTTCGATGCTTAAAATCAACAAAGAGATTCAGTTCCTCGAGGGCAGGCAGTCTCGACGTAAGGAATTCTATTTTACTCTCAAGGTCGCTTGGGAGTTCATTAAGGGCTTTAGGACCCTTCACTTCGTAGGGCCATGCATCACCATTTTTGGCTCTGCGCGACTTGGGGAAAAAACGCCCGAGTATCAACAGACCGTCGATATTGCTGCCAGGATATCCCAGCTAGGGTTTACAATCATGACCGGTGGTGGCCCAGGAATTATGGAGGCTGCCAATCGTGGTGCTAGAGAAGTCGGTGGCAGAAGCGTCGGAGTGAACATCGAATTGCCGTTCGAGCAAAAGCCCAATCCCCATCTGGATCGCTCGGTTGATATCCGGTACTTCTTTGTCCGCAAAGTGCTGCTACTGAAATACTCCTACGGCTTTGTCATCATGCCCGGTGGCTTTGGAACTCTTGATGAGTTTTTTGAAACCATCACTTTGATCCAGACCAAGAAGATCTCCCAGTTTCCCATCGTGATTATGGATCGAGACTACCACTCCAAACTCATGGAGTATATTGATCGGATGGTAGAACAAGGAACTGTATCTCCAAGCGATAGGGACTTGTACCTTTACACCGATTCGGTGGATGAAGCGGTCAAGTACATCCACGAGAACACGATCGATGAGTATCAGTTGAAGAGAGAAGCCAAAAAATGGAAACCCTTTGGCTGGCTCTTTGAGAAGTCTTAGGCGCTCCCAACAAATGTCGATCGAGGCTATATCGTGACCGCAATACGAGTGGGTATTCAGTTAGCTGGCTTACGGCTTCCGTTTCGTCAAGCTTTGGAAACAGCGTCGCGACTCAAGGCAGAATCGATAGAGATCGATGCACGAACCGAACTGCGGCCTGGCGATATTTCAGGTACAGCTTTGCGGCAATTGCGCAAATTGCTCGATGACCTGAATTTGCGTGTTGCTTCGGTTCGATTCGCGACAAGCCGCGGATATGAAACGACCGACGAACTTGATCGCAGGATTGAAGGTACCAAAAAAGCCATGAAGCTGGCTTTTGATCTTGGAGCCAATGTTGTCGTCAACAGCGCCGGTTACATCGATCCCGAGCCCGAAGCGCCTTCTCGCCAGGTGCTTCGAGGGGTGCTAGCAGATCTGGGCAAATACTCCCACCAAGTTGGTGCGATGCTGGCGCTTGAGACCGGTGCTGAGTCCTTATCCGTCCTAGGCGCATTGATTGATTCACTACCAGAAGCTTCCTTGGGTATCACATTAAATCCCGGCAATTTGATCGTCAACGGATTCAACCTGGACGATTTGCCCGGGGTGGCCAAGCATGTGATGCTTGTTCATGCCAAAGATGGGCTTTCGGACCGAGCAAGGGGGCGGGGGACGCAGGTGCCGCTGGGTCGAGGACTGGCGGAATTCCCAAGGATCATCGCCTTACTGGCGGAACATTCCTTTGGAGGTTGCTATATTGTGGAGCGGGACATGGCTCCGGATCCGGTTGCCGAGTTCGGGGCATCGATCGAGTATCTTAGAAGCTTGTAGCATAACCAGGAGAAACAAAATGCATCGCTTTGGCATGAACCCTATTGGTGGTTGGATTGCAGCGAGTTTTTTGCTCGCGTTGGCATTCGGTTTTTTGTGTCTACCAGGAGATCGAGTCAGTTTAGCTCAGGAGCAAAACAAGGTTGCGAAACCTCCGATTGAAGAATTCGAAAAGTACCTCTCGAATTCCATCCTTTCGGGTTCATTCACCATCGATGGCCAACCGTTGAACAAACTCGAAGAGGAACGCTACGAGATCAAGAGCGCTAAGAAACTCGATGGTGACGACGATTTGTGGGAAATCAAAACCCGAATCAAGTATGGGAACAAGGATTTGACGGTTCCGGTTCTCGTAACGATCCAATGGGTAGGTCGAACCCCCATGATCGTGCTCGATTCGGTTACAATACCAGGGCTTGGAACTTTCTCCGCAAGAGTTGTTTTCCATGACCGCAAGTATGCCGGAACGTGGAAGCACGATAACGTCGGAGGCCATCTGTTTGGGCGTGTCGAGCCTGCTAGTGAAACACCCAAACCGTAGTTCCTTATTTCTTAGTCCATTGATTCTTCCCACCTCTTCGATTTGATCCTAAATGAAACTTACACGACGTTCCATTCAGTTGTTTTTTGTTGCAAGCGTTGGGATTGCCTTGTTGGCCCAAGGTGCTTGCAACATGGTTTTTGCAAAAGAGAATGAACCCGCGACACCTATGGCTATCGACAAGAAACCTTACGGCAAGACTCCCGACGGCAAGTCTGTCACGTTGTATACGTTGACCAATGACTCAGGCAATACTGTTGAACTCATCGACTATGGTGCGATCGTCGTTTCGATCAATGTTCCGGATAAATCTGGCAAGAAGACGAACGTGACGGCAGGCTTTGCAAGCCTCGACGGGTATCTACAGCGTCATCCTTATTTTGGAGCGACCGTAGGCCGCTTTTGTAATCGGATCGCCAAGGGCAAGTTCACGCTCGATGGCAAGACCTACAGTTTGGCAACGAACAACGGGCCAAACCACTTACACGGCGGTGAGGTTGGATTCGATAAACGGATGTGGCAAGTCAGTGAGGTCAAGGGTGATGGCATCGTTGGTTTGCGGCTGACCTACGTCAGCCCCGATGGCGAAGAAGGTTATCCGGGTACTTTAACGACGATCGCCGAGTACCGTTGGGACAACAGCAATACACTGACGTTGGATCTAAATGCAACGACCGACAAATCCACCGTTTTGAATCTGACGAATCATGCTTATTTCAATCTGGGCGGATCCGGTTCAGGCACGATTCACAACCATGAATTGACTCTCGCTTGCGATCAGTATTTACCGGTCGATGCCGACATGATTCCGACGGGTGTTTTGGCGGATGTAAAAGGGACTCCCTTGGACTTTACGACAGCCCACAAAATCGGCGAGTGGATTGGTCAACTCAAGGCGACCAATGGCTACGACCATTGTTTTGTGGTTCGGGGCAAGGCGGGAGAACTGCGTCCGACGGCCAAGGTTGTTGATCCTGCAAGTGGACGAACGATGGAGATCAAAACCACTCAGCCTGGAGTACAACTTTACACGGGCAATTTCCTCGACGGCGGTCCGGGCAATGCGGGTTTCAAAACGCATGAAGCCTTCTGCTTAGAGACCCAGCACTATCCCGATGCACCGAATCAGCCTTCGTTCCCAACCGCAGTGCTCAAGCCAAACGAAAAATTCCATCAAGTCACGACGTTTACGTTTGGCGTGGCCAAGTAGATTTGCTTGGAAAGATCTTGCGTAGTGGATCTCGCGGTAGTGGATCTCGCTAGAGATCCCAGCGCTTCAAACCACCATAATTATTCCGACATGCGTTAAAAAATAAACTCTGGTTCACACGCAATATTCCGTAAAGTGAAACAGCGTGGAGCGGTCTTGCGGTTTTTCGAGGTTTGCTCTAGGGCTAGGATCTCTAGCGAGATCCACTACCGTGTGGTCCTAGCGTAGTGGATCTCGCTAGAGATCCCATCGCTTGAAACCACCATCATAATTCCGACATGCGTTAAAAAATAAACTCTGGTTCACACGCAATATTCCGTAAAGCGAAACAGCGTGTAGAGCGGTCTTTCGGTTTTCCGAGGTTTGCTCTAGGGCTAGGATCTCTAGCGAGATCCACTACCGTGTGCTCCTAGCGAGATCCACTACCTTGCAAGACGACGAGATCCTAAGGGTTCGGCGAACTTAGCAATCGCTCGATATCCTTGGCAATGTCGCTTGGTGAGGTCGTCGGAGCATAGCGAGTCACTTCGTTCCCGTTTTGATCGACAAGGAACTTAGTAAAGTTCCATTTGATGGATTCCAATCCGAGCAACCCAGGGGATTGTTTTTTGAGATACTCGAAGATCGGATCGGCTTGCGAGCCGTTGACTTGAATCTTGGACATCACAGGGAACGTAACACCGTAATTCGTACTGCAGAATTGCAGTATCTCCGAGTCCGTCCCCGGCTCTTGAGCACCGAATTGATTGCAAGGAAACGCGAGGATCGTCAGCCCTTTGTCGCTGTAACGATCGTGCAGTTCCTGCAATTGCTTGTACTGCGGAGTAAAACCGCACCGACTCGCCACGTTGACCACCAAGATCACCCTTCCCCGTAGCGATTCTAAGGGTAAAGCCGATCCGTCTGATTTTTTTGCGGAAAGCGAAAACCAGGAGTTTGTTGTCGTATCACTCATGCTGCTGGAACCTTCTTTTGAACTCGATGATAAAGGGCTTGGTAACACTCCCATCAAAACCAAAATCGCATAAGCAGCGACTAAAGATCCAATTATCGATCTTTTGCGGAGGGAGAACATGAGGGTTATTGGGCTGCCAAGGCGGGCTCAAGCCGATCGCTTGATGGCAATGGTTGCAATTCATCAATAAATGAATTGGGTAGTTCTAGTTCTGCGAGAAGTTGCCTGCTTGTTATCCGCGAGGATTCGTAGATTACAGGAAGTCCGCTTCCGGGATGCGTTCCACCTCCCACGAGGTAAACGCTTTGAAGATCTTCGAATTTGTTGTGAGGCCTCAAATGCAGCATCTGCCCCAAATTGTGTGCCAAATTGAAAGTTGCACCTCGATAGACCGAGTATTGGTCTCGCCAATCCGCCGGGGTGATGATCTTCTCGTACTCGATCCGATCCTCTAAACCACCGAGTCCAACGGCCTCGAGCCGCTTGAGAGTCAATGCCCGATACTCCGCCGTCTGCTTGGCATCCCAAGGAGTATTGGGACTAAGATGAGGCACAGGCACTAAAACATAAAGCGCACTCTTACCAGGTGCCGCTAGAGTTGGATCGGTCACGCAAGCATTTTGAACGTAGAAAGAAGGTTGCGTAGGTAGGCGCTTCTCTTGCTCGATCTCTCGGAGATTCCCCTCATAGTCCTTCGAGATGTAAATTGTATGGTGAGGCAACTCGGGGAACTGACCGCGAACTCCCAAATACATCATGAATGTCGAACAAGAAAACCGCTTCGTTTCGAGCTTTTTATCGGTCCAATGAGGACGCAGTTCATTCGGAACAAGCTTCTCCATCGAGTGAGCAAAGTCGGCATTGATCACAAATGCATCAGCGTGGTAGATGCCTTGCTCGGTCTCGACAGCGGTGACCCTTTTTCCTTCAAACCGAAGCTTTCGAACCGGTTCATCAAGTCGAATTTTGCAACCGAGTTCCTCAGCGACATCCGCCATCCGACGACTGACTTGTCCGCATCCACCTATCGGATGGTAGACACCATACTCATACTCCAGGAACGAAAGGATCGAAAACAAACTTGGACATCGAAAAGGAGACATGCCCAGATACTTGGCTTGGAAGGAAAATGCGATAACCAACCGTGGATCTTTGAAATAGCTCTGCAACTCCTGACCAAGAGACTTCCAAGGTTTCACGAAGGGAGCCGCAGCCATCAGCGATGGGCTCAAGTAATCGCGAAGCGAATTGAAAGGGCTTTCAAGAATCGGACGAAACTTGGCCAGCTTAACTCGATTGTCATCGAGATATTTTTGCAATTTTCCAACATCATCCGGCGAGATCTTTGCAATCTGGGCATCCATGTCCTTGACTACATTCGAGCAATCCAAAAACCCTCCGGCTTCGAAGGCGACTCGGTACTGGGGAGTCAATCGCTTCATCGGGATGACTTGATCGATATCGTAACCGACAGACTGAAAGATCTCCTTGAGGATGCGAGGATACAAATAAAACGTCGGCCCAACGTCGAAACGATAATCCCCGACTTGCATCGTCGAGCAACGACCTCCTACGGTCGGCTTGGACTCGAGCACAGTGACTTCTGCACCGGCGTAAGCGAGTTGCATCGCGGCGGCTAGTCCACCGGGCCCGGCCCCGACGATGACGACTTTCTTTTTTTTCATGGGCCTTTGGCAAGCAAGGAGTTAAGCTATCACGCACCGCCAGCGGGCGAGCAAGCACCCGCGGCAGTGCGATATAGGCGGCGAGGGGCTGGGAGGTACCCTACTTCCGCCACCCGTAGTTATAGCAAACCGGCAAGTTTTCACGCAAACCCCATCACTCGTGTGCCCAAATGCACTTGGAAAAACAGCCATTCCGGGACGAATTAAAGCGGTTAAGGTGTTTTTAGGGCACATTCGAGGATCCCCGTTGGTTCTTGAAGCCCCCAAGGCGGCGCTTCGCTCTGCCCCAGTCATTACCGTCTCAATGCGCTAAACCGTATCGCATGCAGCCGTAATGATCAACTCGGCTCGGTATCCCGGTGCTGCGAGTTGAGTATGAATGCATCCGCGACTCGGCGCATGGCCGCTTGGGATCCATGCATCCCATAACTCGTTGAACACCATGAGGTCTTCAGGAAACGGAAGGTAGATCAAGACCTGCAAGAGTCCCTTACGCGAACTCCGAGCCAAGGCGAGTCTGTCGTCTACTTGACGAAATAGCTGCTCGAATTGCGCCCTTGGATCGAGTTGCGGATCCTCGGGGACTTCGACAAAGTAAGCGACCCCACGGTGGATGACAAGGTCTGACCAGCGGGGTGTTGTACCATAACGGGTGATGTCGGACATGCTGATTTGTGGATGAATGTAAATCGGCTCTTAGAGAGTTATTGTGGCCGGTAGTATACAGTACTGGCTCTGTGCTCTCTGGGTCTCTGTGTTTCAAAAAGCCATCTTGAGTACTCGGGATCGTAGCCCGATGTAGATTTTGGATCGATTTGGACTTATACTAGGCATCTCCCTCCTGTCGGCGAGTACCCCTCGCAGCGCACCCCGCTTACCTGCCCGATCTTCCCCCAATAAAAGTCCCCTTCGAATGCTTGCTCCTCAGCGTTTGCTCGATCGGCTTGGCATCCTCGTTCTGTGCATCGCTCCTTGGGCGCAGATTTCGTCAGCTCAGCAGAGCGATCTAACGTCCGATCAATCCGCCAAATTGGAATTCTTTGAGAGCAAGATACGTCCAATTTTGGTCGAGCACTGCTATGAGTGCCACAGCGCTGAGTCCAAGACGATTCAGGGAGGATTGGTTCTCGATAACGCGAAAGGACTTCTCAAAGGCGGGGACTCGGGGCCTGCGATCATTCCCGGCAAAATCGATACGAGTTTGATGATTCAAGCGATCCGCTATGAGTCGACCCAAATGCCACCTCGTGGCAAGCTTCCTGAGAACGTCATTGCGGACTTTGTGCGTTGGGTAGCAGAAGGTGCGATGGATCCGCGAGTAGGTGATGCTGTACCGACGAAGAAACAGATCGACTTTCAACAAGCTCGCGAATTTTGGTCTTTCGTACCACCCAAAACACCTACGGCACCGAGTCCGAATCGAGTCGATTGGGGAACTACGTCGATCGATAAGTTCGTTCTTGCGGCCATGGAGTCACGGAACCTGACCCCAGCTCCCAAAGCAGGCAAACGGGAATTGATCCGGCGTGCCACGTACGACTTGACTGGTCTACCTCCAACTCCTGAGGATGTCGAGTCCTTCGTCGATGACACGTCTCCCGAAGCGTTTTCGAAAGTGGTCGATCGACTTTTGGACTCCCAAGCTTACGGACAGCGTTGGGGACGCTACTGGCTCGATATTGCAAGGTACTCGGAGGATCAAGCGCATACGTTCAGCGTGCAACCGAACACTAGCGGATACCGATACCGCGATTGGGTGATCCATGCATTGAATGCAGATATGCCCTTTGATCTTTTCATTAAGTATCAAATCGCCGCTGACCTGATGGACATCGACGAAGCCGAGAGATTGAGGAACCTCCCTGCGTTGGGTTATTTTGGATTGGGTGCCCAATACTATAAAAACACCGACGCGGCAAAAGCCGCCGCCGATGAACTAGACGATCGGATCGACACTTTGACTCGCGGCTTTTTGGGTTTAACGGTTTCGTGTGCCCGCTGCCACGATCACAAATTCGATCCGATTCCACAACAGGACTATTATTCCCTTGCAGGGGTGTTTCACAGTAGCCGACTGCACAATGCGCCTTTGGTCTCGTCGGCTGAAGTCGAGCGGTTTCACAACGCTCAGCAAAAGATAAAAAAACTAGAGGAGAGCATCAACCAAACCATAGCAAGCAATGGCCCCAAGTTACGGGAGTCTCGTATCGCTGAGGTTTCAAGGTATCTGTTGGCGACCGATGCGTTTCGGTCTGCAAAAGCAAAAGATGCATCGGTGAAACTGGAAACGTTCGCAAAAGAACAAGACCTTGACCAAGCTGTTCTCAAGCGGTGGCTTGACTATCTGAAGTCCAAGCTCACCGAGTCTGAAGTCGTCTTCAAACCTTGGCTTGTGTCAATCGAATCCGAATCATTCGAGGCCAAGAGTCAGATAGCTCAATCGATCCAGAAGCACTTAGAATTACTGCTCCGGCAAAGAGACGGGCAGTTGACGCTAGACGAGCAGTCTGAACTCTTAAGCTTGGCCAAACGTGAGAGCAAGGCATCTGGAGGTGCTAGGTTTGTCAGTCCACTGGTAACCAAAGACCAGCCGACGGTTTCCATCGATGTCGATCTGAAGGGAGCCAAAGAGTTGTTTTTGGTAACCAACGATGGTGGCAATGGACCCAGTTGCGATCATGCCGATTGGTTGGAGCCGAAACTCGTTACTGCACGTGGTGAGCTGTCACTTACGGAATTAAAGTGGCGGAGTGTTGATGCAACGTATGGAAACGTGAATATCAACAAAGGCGTGACGGGCCAACCGCTTCGGGTAGCAGGCAAGACGTACTCGAACGGGTTGGGAAGCCACTCGACATGCGTAATCAGCTATGAACTGCCAGAGGATGTCGTTCGCTTTACGGCGACGGGCGGCTTGGACAATAGCGGGAGCGATCAAGGTGGGGGGTGCGGAGCGAATGCGGCGGTTCAGTTTCGTGTTTACACAGAGAAACCGACCGACATACAAATGGGACAATCCGATGTGTTGGCCAATGTGTTTGGCGACAAAGGGATTTTTTCGATGGACATTCCCACCATGGAAAAAATGCTCTCCGAGGAGATTCGCTCCAACTTATCCATCCAACGTAGCGAACTTGAGCACTTGCGTAGCAATGCACCGGCAATGTACCCGATAGCGCATGGGATCGCCGATTCGAAGCCTTCGGATTTAAAGGTCATGGTGCGTGGAAACCCGGCCAATTTGGGCGAAACTGCACCTCGACGGTTCTTGAGAATCCTCAGCCGCACTGAGCCCGAGGCGTTTGCGAAGGGGAGCGGACGTCTAGAACTGGCCGAGGCGATTGCATCGCCTGAAAATCCCTTGACCGCACGGGTGATCGTCAATCGTATTTGGCAGCATCATTTCGGGCGGGGGCTTGTTGGGACGCCAGATAATTTTGGGAAGTTGGGTGAAGCTCCGACGCATCCGGAGTTGCTCGACTATTTGACAACACAATTCATCGAACAGGGCTGGTCGCTCAAAAAGATGCATCGTCAGATCATGCTCTCGGAGACTTACCAGTTGAGCACCCAACGCGACGAATCGAATATGCAGGTCGATGCGGACAATCGCTTTCTTTGGCGAATGAACAGGCGACGGCTCGATGTCGAGGCCTGGAGAGATGGGTTGTTGGCCGTGTCGGGACGACTCGATGCGAAACTCGAGGGATCGTCGACGAATCTAGCCGACGCAGGCAACAACCGACGCACGATCTATGGTTTTATAAGCCGCCATGAATTGGACAACATGCTTAGGTTGTTCGATTTTCCCGATGCCAATATCACTTCCTCGACGCGCGCCGAGACGACCGTTCCACAGCAACAACTCTTTGTTCTCAACAGTCCCTTTATGATCGAGCAAGCCAAAGCATTTGCTGCTCGGATCAAGAACCAAGCGGGTCAGGGGCTGGAAGATCAAATTCGATATGCCTATCAACTCGCCTTTGGAAGACCTGTGACCGATCTGGAGTTGCGCATCGGTCTAGAGTATCTCCAAGGAGTCGATAGCCAAGACGATCAAGAGCATAGCCAACTGGATCGGTTGCAGCGTTATGCGCAAGCCTTGTTAGCCAGCAACGAATTCATGTACTTGGACTAGATCAACCATGCGAATCCATCATTCTGAGTTAATATGTAGCCAACAGATCGCCACCTCTCGCCGCGCGCTTTTGCAGCGGCTGGGTACTGGACTTGGTGCCCTGGGGCTTGCGGAACTCTTGGGTAAACAAGGTTTATTGGCCCAAGAGGCTCCATCGAAGAACACAGCGCAGAATCCCCTAGCGCCTAAGGCTCCGATGTTTCCCGCAAGGGCCAAGAGGATCATCCATTTGTTCATGAATGGCGGGCCATCGCAAGTCGATACGTTTGACCCCAAACCGATGCTGGATAAATACGATGGACAGCGTCCACCGGGTGCGGATCTAAAAACGGAGCGCAAGACCGGTGGGTTGATGAAGTCCCCGTTCAAGTTCGCGCGCCACGGTCAATCCGGGCTTGAAATCAGCGAGATTTTCCCCCATTTGAGCACCTGTGCGGACGATTTGTGCGTCATCCGTTCGATGCATACGAACATTCCTAACCACGAGCCATCGCTTTTGATGATGACCAGCGGAGAGACGCAGCCAACCCGGCCATCGATGGGCTCCTGGTTGCTGTATGGTTTGGGTACTGAGAACGAGAACTTACCAGGATTCGTGGTGCTTTGCCCCGGCAAACCGGTCGTCGGGCCTGCCCTCTGGGGCAATCGCTTCTTGCCTGGGATTTACCAAGGGGCGCAGATCAACAATTCGAAGATGGATCCGCAGAGTGTTATTCGCGACATAAAGAACTCGGCTTTGACTGCCAACGCTCAGCGCGAGCAGCTCGATTTGCTCAAGCGTCTCAATGCGGTGCATTTGGAGCAGCGTGGGGGGAGCGATAATCCCCTCGAGGCCAGAATTCAGTCCATGGAGATGGCCTTCCGCATGCAGACGGAGGCCCAAGAGGTTTTCGATTTAAGCCAGGAGACCCAAGCAACTCGGGATGCGTATGGCAAGGGGGAGTTTGCAGACGGATGTTTAGCCGCGCGTCGATTGGTCGAGCGGGGGGTACGCATGGTCCAGGTTTTCTATGGGAACGGGCAACCTTGGGATGACCATGACAATATCGCAGAGCATGCCAAGAAAGCTCAAGCGGTCGATCAACCGATCGCGGCCCTGATCAAGGATCTTAAAGCCAGAGGATTATTCGACGATACGCTCATCTTGTGGGGTGGGGAATTTGGTAGGACTCCTGTATCGGAGGGTGCCAAGGGGCGAGACCACAATAATCATGGTTTCACCGTTTGGCTTGCCGGTGGGGGAGTGCGAGGCGGGATGGCTTATGGGGCTACCGATGAATTCGGATTTGCGGCGATTGAGAACAAGATGCATGTGCATGATATGCATGCAACGCTACTGCACTTGATGGGTATCGACCATGAGAAGTTGACTTACCGCTACTCCGGACGGGACTTTAGGTTAACCGATGTCCACGGTCGGGTGGTTACCGACATCCTTGCTTAGATATTTCAACTTCTGAAGACACTTCGGCTATCACTTGCTTTTAGCCGTCATGCAGTAAATTCCCCACGCAGACTTAGTCCCTCTATGTTCATTGGATCAACGAGTCGGGCGTTCGCTGGAGAGATGATTGAGCAACTTCTCTGGCTGTCTCATTGGCATTGGGCATCGATACAGTCTAAATGCAGGGACGAAGAAGAGGATGAAGAAGATGCAAGCATTTGACAATGCAGGTGATTCAGATTGACTTGTACGGAAATCTGCCGTACAATTAAACCAAGGAGCAAAAAAGATGGCAACTGCAAACAGCACCTCCAAGTCAGCTCGAATCGAAACGCGAGTGTCTCAAGAGCAGAAAGATTTAATCGAGCGGGCTGCCGCCTTCAGTGGTAGAACCGTTTCCGAATTTGTGCTTGCTCATGTTGAAGTCGCTGCTAAGAAGGTGATCGAAGAGCATGAGAAATTGCACCTCGACCAAGTGCAAAGCAGGATTCTTGTCGATGCTTTATTGGCTTCCAAGAAGCCAAACAAGAAGTTGAAGCTTGCTATGGACGACTATCGCAAGCGAGTCGAAAGCCGATGAAGGGCTACATTTGTGAACCCTTAGACAATCAACACGATCGAACGAAATTCGACTGTGGCGTGTCCGTTCTCAACGATTACCTTGCCAAATACGCGAAACAAGATGTAAAACGAAAGGCTTCGGCAGTTTTTGTTCTGGTCGAATGCGCCGAGCCAAAGCGCGTCATCGGTTTCTATACTCTATGCGCGACATCGGTAGCCCTTGCTGAGCTTCCCGAAGAGGTCACAAGAAAACTTCCGCGTTATCCCGAAATACCCGCAATCCTGGTTGGACGACTGGCTAGAGACCTGAATTATCCAGGCGTTGGCGGACTGCTTTTGTCAGATGCAATCACACGTTGCGTCCGAGTGGCAAGCGAGATTGCGGCAAGCCTTATCGTTGTCGATTCCAAAGGTGAAGCCGCAACTCGTTTCTACGAAAAATTCGGCTTTATCTCGCTACCGAAATTACCAGACCGGATGTTTCTTTCCATGCACACGGCAGAAAAGCTTTGAGCGTTCACGGGCATCGTCAAAAGCAAAGATTGAAATAGGCTTATCCCAACGACTCCCTTGTTCGCTGGAGAGTTACAGCATTAAGTAAAGCTGCCTGCCCAAATCCGTTACTTGTGGAAGTTATAATCGGGGTTGGTGAAGTCGAAATCTTTGTCGGTCAGTCCAACATTGATTTTGACGTTTTGGTAGGTGTATTCCTCGATAACCTCCGGTTCGCTTTGCTGACCTTCAGGCCAATTGAAGGCTGCATAACGAACTGGAATCTTCCACTCATTATCCATGAAGATTTGAGCCTTGTGAAACTCATAGTGCGGCTTCTTCTCAGCATGCACGACTTCGAGGATCGAGCAATCGCGACCACCGACCTTTGCGCCACCCTCAAGCTTCACTTGGCAAGGGCCATACTGACGGTCTCGCTCGCCTTTCTCCAAGAGCTTGACAAGCAAATTCTCAAGTCCGATGTCTGTAAGTGGATATTTTTGTCCTGCCATGGCAAGATACCCATCTGGCTCTAAGCGGTGCGTACCTAGCACACGTTTCATTCCACCTTCATGAGCGATCAACTTGCCATCGTTGGAGTTTTCAACGTAAATCACCTCGCGACCCTTGACCGAAGCCGGCTTGAGAAACGCCAGATACACGGAAAAAGGTGTGACGAGTTTGTCACCTTCGACCTTGCGATTACGAACCTTGATGAACATGAACTCGTTGTCTCCGAGCTCATCGGCAATTCGCTCACGCTTGATCAGAACCGCAGTGTAATCGTTTACCTGAGTTTGCATCAGCGACAAGCTCTGCCGAGCAAGCGCCAAAGCAGGATCCAGCGGGTGGGGTGCGGCATTAGCCGGTTGATTCTTAGCCACCCGCAAAACAGGCTCGGTCACCTTGGGAGATTCTGCCGTGTTATTGGACGGATCGCTTGTAGACGGAGTTTGTCCCAAGAGTATCTCAGAACCCGACAGAAGAGCCACACCAAGAACCGTAGTCTTCCAAACGTTCGCTTTTGTCATTCGCATCAACCCCGTACTCCCTCACTAACCGATGAACCAAGTCCATCGACGGCAATATGCCAACCCAAGGATAAAATCCAATCCCCACGGAGTCATCGAAACTTCTCTTGGCCTAAGGTCAAGAAAAGGGCTCAAGGCGTTACAACCTGAACTTTTTCTCGGCTCGAAAAGCTCTATCCGGCCTGCCGCATTTGGTTTGGATTCGAGGATTCCGCAACCTTAGCCACATATTCCTTGCCTTCCAATGCACCTTCGATGACCAATACTGCAGTGGAAAAATCCATGATCCCGTTGTTCTTTTCAAAACCGGATCGATCCAACCGGGCTTGATGGATACGCTCCCAATCGAGTCCCTCGATGCACCGTGACCCACCCTCGGACAATACCCTATTCATTGGCACCTGGAACCCAAAGGCAACATCAGCCAACTTGTTCTCAAGCCCCCCTTGGTTCTTCGAGACCACAAAGAGGGTACTGCAAGCCCCCATCCACCCGCAAAGATCCGAGGCGTTTTCGACCGGAATCTGATGGTCCACGATTCCACACAATTCCCCATGATGGTATTCGGATGGATCCATGGCAGTAGCACCAGACCTTCCAACGATCGATACAAGGACACTCACCGGCTTGCTAAATTGCCAACGTATCTCGTTCATGATCGCAACGATCGCATCACGCTGACCGGGTTGCAATCCTGCGAAAGGGCCGCGAGCATCGCAGACAAACAAGACGACAGAGTCGCTGGGGTTGATTCCCAACTGCTCACGCACCCAGTGCCGACACCATGCTAGTTGAATATTTAAGTTCATCAGCTTGCGTTTGGTCGAAAAGAAATGGAAACACACGGAGTTGCTACCCAAAGAACCCCAGCAATGCTAGAATCGATTCCCTTGCAGAGTCTAGACGGCTTTTTCTTCCATCGCCCCGTTTCCAGCAATTCCTGACCTGAATCGTCAACAAACCCAACTTCTTTTTTGCTAGCATTACCCAAGAGATGAAGCTACGCCAGAACAAGCTCGTTCCGCTGGTTCTGAAAGAGACCCCTGGTCTGCCCTCGAGTAGGTCTTGGAGCGGCTGGAACTCACAGGAATTCGAGCGATGGATCGATCGGCTCGAATCTGTACGCGAAAAATGGCTTCAAAAACAGCCGCAATGCGGGCAAATCCACGACTGCCTGGCATTTCCCGAAAACCTTCTTGCTGAATATTCGCAAAAAAGAAACTCCAGTCGACTCTCCCAGGTCTTTGCTCAAGCAAACCTGTTTCAATCCAATGTCGATCGCGTCATCTTGATCGGAACGAGCGATTCGCACCTGATCCTCCAGACATTCTTGAAAGCCTGCTGTGACCCGTATTGGAACGAATTGACCAGGGGTGAACGAGGGAGCAAACCCCGCATTTATCTGGCAGGCGATTCGCTCGACAACGACAGAACCCAAGGCCTCCTGCACCTGCTGTGTGGCGACCGCCCAGCCAATCGCAACGAACCATTCGGTTGGGGAGTTGTATGCTTGGATTCTTGCGACATCCAAGACCACCATTTGATTGCCGAAAAACACTTCCAGCACCAACTCCAACGAACGGGCAATGAGGCTTTCTTCTATCGATCTCTTCCAAACACATCGACCGATCCGACCGACCAACCACCAATACCATCGGCACTGCTTGCCTTTAGCCCCATGTGCCTTTTGCCTGCAGCGATTCTCGGCATCAATATCATGGAATTACTAGCCGGTGCTTGTGCGACGAGCAAACTCTTCGCAAGCACCTCCGGTCGTTTGAACCCGATCCTGCGTTGGGTCGCCTGGAACCTTACCACCGAAAATCGCACCGTCGCCCTGTGGAACCAAAGCCTTGTCGCAGGCGCCCGCTGGATCTGTCAACTGACGAATCGCTTGAACTCGAATCGATCCAATGCCACCGACTCCTGGCATTTCCTCCAACCACTCCAAGAACCCATTCCAGCAAACGCTCTAGAGTGCTGCAACCATTTTTGGGTCGAAGACTATCGCTTCGATGATCTTCACAGGCAACCCGATCCCATCGACGAAATCATCTGGGATCCAAAATCAGAACGCCCCCGTCGACTCCAACCGGATGCCCCAAAAAGCCCCTCTTACAACGAAATAGCGAAAACCAGTTTTGAGCAAATACTTCAGAAGCAAACCGACCAAGGAGGTCTCGGCTTAACCCTCCATTTCCCAGACCTAGGAGAACTCAGCCTCGGTCAATGGATGCAATGGATGATTATCGCCTCTATTCTCGAGGCCGATTTGGCACAGGATACTTGATCGCATTCTTTTTGATTTTCAATGCCAGTGCCTCCGCCGGATCAATCCCAAGAACTGAAGCCAGTCGCAAAAGATAGGACAGCACATCTGCAATCTCCTCAGCAATCGGGGAATCGTTTGAAGTGTTGTCGATCGGCTCGGATGCCTCTGTCCACTGAACCAATTCCATGATCTCAGCGGCTTCGATCGCAATCGACATCGACAAGTTCTTGGGCGTATGGAACCGCTCCCAATCCCTCTCCTTGGCGAATTGATCCAACCAATCGGTCATCTCAGCCAAGGTCGTGGTCGTCGATCGAACTGAGTTTTCCATGATGAAATCCTAAGCATTCCCGAAGACGGAATCGGGCCAATCCAAATCGTTGTTCTCGGGTCGACCTTCGATGTAGTACCAGTTGCGAATCGGCTCCAACTGAGCCCGCACCCCATCGATGAGCCCTGGATCGATCGGCTCTTGGATCCAATCGATCCACTTGGAGACTTCCTCAGGAATCGCGCTGCCGACCAAGCAACTCGCAAAGCCTGGGTGCGAAGCCGAAAACTGCAAAGCCAATTTCTCAATCGTCGTCCCTTTGGATTTGCACCACTGCGATGCCTTGGTCGCAACATTCCGCACCTGCTCGGGTGCTTTGTGCCATACTGGAAGCGGCAGATCGGTTAAAAGCCTGGCTGAAAAAGGTGCCGCGTTGATTACACCCACGCCATGCTTTTGAGCCAACGGCAACCATTGCAACGCCATGTCGTTTTGCAAGGTGTAGTGGTTGTAAGTGATCACGCAGTCGAGCAAATCGGTTGGGATAACTCGCTGGAAGTTCTTCATCGGATACCCACTGATCCCAACATAACGAACCTTGCCCTTCTGGACCTGTCGCCGAAGTGCCGGCAGCGTCTCGTCGATCACCTGCTGCACATCCCCGTACTCGATGTCATGACAAAAGACCATGTCGATGTACTCAAGACGCATGCGTTCGAGCGACACATCAATGCTTTCAGCGACCCTTTTCGCCGAAAAATCAAAGTGCCTCGGAGCATATCGCCCAAGCTTCGTGCTGACGATCAACGACTCACGCTTGTAAGATGGCAGGATTTGTCCTAGCAACACCTCACTCATACCACGGCCGTAATAAGCCGCCGTGTCAATAAAGTTGATCCCCGCATCAATCGCAGTGCGCACCGCACTGAGCGATTGATCAATGTCAAACTGACCGAACTCAGCCCCGATCGATGAAGCACCAAAGCCTAACGAAGTCAGCTCGAGTTCCGTCCGACCAAGCCTGCGTTTTTCTAAGGGTAGCTTCATTGCTCAAATGCTTTATTGGTGTCTAAGGGAAGCGTTTTAGAGGGATTATTCAGCTCTTTTGGGTTGCATTCCATCCAGTGAACCTACCACTTGCTTTATGCCTTATGGTGTTAAATTCAAAGCGGAACGGCGCGAGCCGTCCGGTGATAAATCATTTCAAACCCCACCGCCGTGTCCTCAAGCCTCCCTTTTTTTTGAAACACAGAGTCGGTAGAGAACACAGAGTCTAGAGCACAGAGATTAGAGCAAAGCGATTATTCGGCAAGTTTTCGAAGCACTGTCGGTAGAATTCCACCGTTTCGGTAATAGTCGATCTCAACGGGTGTATCGATCCGAACCATCGCCTTGAATGTCTTCTTGCTCCCATCAGACTTTGTCGCGATGACTTCAATCTCGCTACGAGGCGTGAGCGATTCTCCCAAGCCAGGGATGTCGAAAGTCTCCTCACCGGTAAGTCCTAGAGAGGCGACTGTTTCACCTGCCATGAATTGGAGGGGAAGAACCCCCATACCGACGAGATTGCTACGGTGGATCCGCTCGTAGGATACCGCAATGACTGCATGAACCCCGAGAAGCAATGTGCCCTTGGCAGCCCAATCCCGAGACGATCCGGTCCCGTACTCGGCACCTGCAAGTACCACCAACGGAGTCTTGGATGATTGATACTTGACCGAGGCATCGTAGATGCTCATGGTCTCACCGGTTGGCAAGTATTTCGTCACCCCACCTTCAACCCCAGGGACCATCGCGTTTCGAATGCGAATGTTCGCAAAAGTACCACGCACCATCACACGGTCGTTGCCCCGCCGAGCTCCATAACTGTTGAAGTCCGCCGGTTGGACCCCATTCTCGACAAGGAACTTGCCCGCTGGCCCAGATTTGGCAATCGAACCAGCTGGTGAAATATGGTCGGTCGTTACCGAATCCCCGAGAATCGCCAGGGCCTTTGCACCCCGTATCGGCTTGATCGTTCCAACCGACTTGGTAATCCCCTCAAGGAATGGTGGCCTCTGAATGTAAGTGCTCTTGGTATCCCAAGCGTACTGATCCCCTGGAGTAATCGGGATAGCATTCCAAGCTTCATTCGATGTGAAAGCCCCCGAATATTGCTTGAGAAACATCTCTGGCAAAACCGAAGCCTCGACCTCCTTATGCACCTCTTCGGCCGTCGGCCAAATCTCGCGGAAGTAAACCGGTTTGCCTGCGGAATCATGCCCAATCGGCTGGTTTTCAAAATCGATATCGACCGTTCCAGCAAGCGCGTAAGCGACCACCAGCGGAGGACTCGCCAAGTAATTGGCTCGCGTGTGCGGATTGACTCGACCTTCGAAATTGCGATTACCGCTGAGGACTGCGGCGGCGACAAGATTCCCCTCGGTGATCGCATTGGCAACAGGCTCCGGCAACGGGCCACTATTGCCGATACAAGTGGTGCATCCGTATCCAACTACGTTGAACCCGAGTTTCTCTAAATCGTCCAACACCCCAGCCTTGGTCAAATAATCCGTAACGACCCTCGAACCAGGCGCAAGGCTCGTTTTGACAAAAGGCTTGACCTTGAGTCCACGAGCAACCGCTTTTTTGGCAAGCAACCCCGCACCTACCATCACCGAAGGATTGCTGGTGTTGGTGCAAGAAGTGATCGCCGCGATAACCACTGAACCATGTCCAATCTCGCTTGGCTGTTTCGGATCGTTTACCGTTGCCGTTGCAGCAAGTTGATCACTGGCGAGTCCGAATCCACGTTCTGCAATCGGAGCCGTCAGCCCCTTATTAAACGAAGCTTTGACGTTGTTGAGCAGAACCCTGTCCTGCGGTCGTTTTGGCCCCGCTACCGCAGGTTCCACCGTTGCTACATCCAAATGC
Organism: Pirellula sp.; assembly: GCA_040381975.1. GTDB lineage: Bacteria > Planctomycetota > Planctomycetia > Pirellulales > Pirellulaceae > JBKCUI01. The sequence continues at coordinate 32,556 of JBEIGI010000005.1, read as the reverse complement.
AACACCTTGGTGTACTGCAACTCCGGTCCGTTGTCCAATCGGAACAACCCCTGCTCTTTGCAGTACCGTTCAACCAGATCTATTTCGTCCTTGGTGCGACCTGTGCGATGCAGATACTTGAGGGTCTCTTGGTCGACAGGAAAGAAACCCATCGTTGCGCCATACTCTGGTGCCATGTTGGCAATCGTCGCTCGGTCGGCGAGCGACATGCACGAGACACCTTCTCCAAAGAACTCCACAAATTTGTTAACGACACCTTCTTTGCGAAGGATCTCTGTAACGCGCAAGACCAGATCCGTGGCCGTAGCGCCGGGAGCTAGCTTTCCGGTGAGCTTCATGCCGACAACCTCAGGCATGAGCATATAAAGAGGCTGCCCGAGCATGTTCGCTTCGGCCTCGATCCCACCGACGCCCCAACCCAAAACGCCAAGACCATTGATCATCGTCGTGTGCGAGTCGGTACCCACCAAGGTATCTGGAAACGCAACGACACCTGCATGATCCTTGCCTTGAAAGACGACCTTGGCCAGAAACTCCAGATTGACCTGGTGAACAATCCCAGTGTTGGGGGGAACGACACGAAAGTTCGCAAGAGCCTGCTGTCCCCAACGAAGGAACTCGTACCGTTCGCGATTTCGCTCGAATTCAACAGCAACGTTCTTGGACAAAGCATCCCCGGTTCCGAAGTAATCGACTTGAACCGAGTGATCGATCACCAAATCAACCGGGATGAGCGGATTGATTTTCTGAGGATCGCCGCCCAAGGACTTCATCGCATCGCGCATGGCGGCTAAATCCACAACGCAAGGCACACCAGTGAAGTCCTGGAGAACCACCCGCGCAGGCTTGAACGGAACTTCGAGCTCCGCAGGCTTGGCCGCATTCCACTTGGCAAGATTGACAACATCGTCCTGGGTAACCTGATACCCATCGCAGTTTCTAAGGGCCGCTTCGAGGAGGACTCGAATCGAAAATGGCAATTTGGAGACAGGAGCGATTCCGGCAGATTCGAGTCGATCAAGGCGATAGATGCCTAATTTGCCTTGAGGGGCTTGGAATTGATCGCGGGCACCGAAGGGGTCCACCACTTTGGAGGATGAGGCCATAGTATTGTTCGAGGCGGTTAAAGGTTCACAAGGAGTCCGTCCTAGTACGCTTGGGGACTCGAGCCGCTCATTGTATCGACCTAAACAAAAATAAAAACGGCCCGCAGTAAACTGCAGGCCGTTTCGCATCGATTCTACCGTGGCAAGTTCTCCAAAGAGCCCTACTCCACAGGAGTTCTTAGTTCAAATTAGTTGCAACCGCAATTGGAAGCAGGAGCAGCAGCAGCCGATCCACAGCTACCAGCAGCCGAACCGCAAGATCCAGCCGAGGCACCTGCAGCAGCCTTGCGGCTTCCGCAACCCAGACCACCACCGAGGTGCTTGCCGAGCAGACCACGTCCGCCGAGCAAACCGCCGATACCGGCTCCGGAACCAGCCGAACTCCAAGCACCGGAAGCGGCGCCCGAGCTCCAAGAACCAGCGCCCATGTCAGCTCCAACAGCAGTGCCGTTGGACCAAACTGGAACGGAAACCGTTTGGGCAACCATCTTGCAGACGGTTACATCGATTTCTTCTTGAACGGTCGATGGAACTTGAACCGTGTACTTCTCAACCTTCTCTTCGGTTACGTTGTCGTAAACGGTGATGGTGCTAGTACGTTCCTTGGTTTCTGGAACCATAACCGTAGAGGAAACGTCCTTCTGACGGGTTTCGGTAACCATCTCGGTAACGCTCTTCATGCGGGTCTTGGTTTCGGTGTCATACACAGTCTTGGAAACTTCGCGGGTAGCTTGTTCTTCGACTACGCGAGCAACCTTGTTGGTTACTTGGCGATCTTCGGTCGTCATAACGGTCTTGGAGACTGGACGAGTACGAGTTTCGGTTTCGTAGATCGTCTTGCTTACAGGCCGAGTCTTGGTCTCGGTGGTGTAAGTGGTCTTGGTCACTGGACGGGTACGGGTTTCGGTTTCGTAGATGGTCTTCGAAACTGGACGAGTACGGGTCTCGGTGTTCATGACGGTCTTCTTAACGGTACGAGTACGTTGCTCGTCGTTATAGGTAACCTTGTTAACCGTACGGGTACGGGTCTCGGTGGTCATCGAGCACTTCTTGACAGTTCGGTAACGGGTTTCGGTCGTGTAGCTGACCTTTTTGACCGTCTTGGACTGAACTTCGTCGCGATAGAGAGTCACGTTGTAGGTGTACTCTTCGGTGCTCGATTGGTTTTGGTAGGTCGTTACAGGAACTTCTTCGGTAACAACGTTTGGAACCCAAACCTTACGGCAAACCGTGCGGGTTGCTGGAGCAGCAACTTCGCCACCGCATCCGCCGCAACCGTTGCTGCTAGCAGCAACTGCACTTCCACCACAACCACCGCATCCGCCACAACCCGATCCGCTGCTAACAGCGCCACCGCATCCGGAGCTCACTGCAGATCCGCAACCACCACTTACAGGAACTTCTTCGGTGATGGTTTGGTACGAACCCATGTCACGGCAAACCGTGCGGGTGGTCGTTACAGGAACGCGACGGCATACATTGCGAGTGCCGGTACGTTGCTCGGTGTAAGGAACCTTGACGGTGTAGTTGACGACTTCGTCGGTGTAAACGGGAACTTGAACCGTGTAAGGAACTTGTTCGTCGGTGTATACCGGAACTTGAACCGTGTAAGGAACTTGTTCTTGGGTCGTTACAGGAACCTTGACGGTGTAGGTTTGAACTTCGTCAACCGTCGAAGGAACTTGAACGGTGTAAGAAACTTCTTCGGTAACCGTCTTTGGAACTTGAACGGTGTAAGCAACTTGCTCGGTAACCGTGTTGGGAACTTGGACGGTGTAAGAAACTTCTTCAGTAACGGTCTTTGGAACTTGAACGGTGTAGGCAACGTCTTCGGTTACAGTCTTTGGAACTTGAACCTTAACGGTGGTCGTTACATCGTCATAGACAGTCTTCTTGACGGTGTAAGGAACTTGTTCGGTAACAGTTCGTGGAACTTGTACCGTGTAGGACTCTTCAACTTGCTTGGTCACCGGAACTTGAACGGTGTAGTCAACTTTCTTGACTTCCGTCTTTGGAACTTGAACCGTGTAGGTTTCAGTCTTGGTCTCGGTTCGTGGAACGCGCTTCGTCACGTTGTAGCGACGCTCACGCTCTTCGGTGTTGTAAACAGTCTTGGAAACAGTGCGCTTCTCGGTGACTTGGGTTGGAACCATTACAGTGCGCTCGACATAGCTGATCTGAGCACCGCAACCTGCACCACCTGCCATCGATCCATCAGCACCGACAACGCCGCCGCTGACAACACTGCCACCAACTGCACCCGAACCACCGCAGCCACCGCAACCGGAAGCAACTTGTTGGGCTGGTGCTGCCGATGCGCCTGCGCATCCACAATCACCTGCATAGCTCACGCTGGCCGAAAGAGCTGCGGCCAATCCAAGGAACAACCCTCGGTTAAACTTCATTGTAGTCTCCTCAAAGAAAACGAATCTAAGGCCACACGGCCAACTAATACGGATCAGCAGTACAACGCGTACCGCTCTCTGAACTCTCGATGCTAAACAAGGCTGACGACGGGGATTAACCTACCGTGAAGATTCACCTGGGAGAGACCCGCCGATTGACCACTGTCACGCTCAGAGTTTAGCTAGAAAAGTTTTCCTTGGAAGCAATCTCGACAAAAATCCGCAAACTTTTCGGATTCGCTAAAGTCGCACCAGCCGTTAAACCCTCACAACCTGCATTCTTAACATTTCCCTTGGTTAAACTTACCTAACAGACTGAAGTTCGAGGCCGTCGAGCAAGCCGACCAAAGGACGCAAAATTGCAATTCCGCAGCTACAAATCCTTACACAATCCGGACCCAAAGACGCGCCCGAAACGTCTTTAAATTAGAACCGCCTGAGTTTCAGCATGAAACTATTAGTTGCCGACATTCCAAGGGCCCGAACCCCAGAGCACTTTTTGCAACTACAGAGACTGTGCTAGTTGCACTATACTTACCTTGAGCAAGACCCTGTCGGGCCTTACTCCAACCAAGCCGAATGACTACCAGGCAAGGATCTCTCAAGATGATGAAAAGCTCCGGAATTCAATGCACCCCCAAATGCGGACTCAGGGTTTTCCTAACCCTTTTGACCGCGATCCTCTTGGGTATGGTATGGCACATTTCCGATCCGCTGGCATTGGCTCAAGACCCTCCAAGCCCGCCGCAAGGTGCCAGTCGGGATCGCAGGCCCGCCCCCCCGAAAACCGACCCGCCCAAGTCCGAAAAACAACTCGCCGAGGAGCGCAAAGCCCGGGATGCCGCTCGAAAACGTGGCGAAATCACCTTCGATGATCTGAAATTCGATATCGAAAAAGACGGGCAGTTCAAGAAAGAAATGATCACCAAGGAAATCGAAGAACTCAACAAAAAAACAGTCAAACTTCGGGGCTTCATCCTCCCGACCTCGGTCTTCCAACAATCCGGAATCAAACAGTTTGTTCTCGTTCGCGATAACCAAGAATGCTGCTTTGGACCAGGGGCGGCTCTCTATGATTGTGTGATCGTCGAAATGGATACCGGCAAAACTGCCACCTTCTCAACCCGTGTCGTCTCGGTCAAAGGCAAACTCGAAATCGATCCAGAGTCATTCCGATACCCCGACGGCGGACATTATGCGATCTATAAAATGACAGCCGAAGAGGTCAAATAGAGTTCTTGGTTCTTGTGAAAGGCAATTCCAAATGTCCAAATCAACGGAACGTCGATCGTTTCTCAAATCGGTCTGTGCCCTGAGTGCACTCGGCAGCCTAAGCTCTATCGAACTTGGCTCGAGCATTTGCCAAGCCATCGAACCGATCCGGCGAATCGCACCCGGAAGGATGCAACTGAGCCTAGCAGCCTACTCGTTGCGAGATCTGCTCAAGGGGAACAAGGACGGTTGGGATCTGTTTAAGTTCGTCGATTATTGCCACGAGCAAGGTCTCCATGGTGCCGAGCTAACAAGTTATTACTTTCCTGCCGATGTCAACGATGCATACATCGTCGAACTTAAAGAACACTGCAGACGACGCGGGGTGAGCGTCTCGGGCGGAGCAATTGCAAACGATTTTTGCCAAAAGGACGATGATAAGCGAAAGCGAGATATCGAGCACACCAAGCTCTGGATCGACCGCTATGCGTTGCTCGGAGCGGGTGCAATCCGAGTCTTCGCCGGCAATCAACCCAAAGACGACACGTGGCCTGCTACCAAGGATCGATGCATCGCGGCCCTCGAACAAGCTTGCCAATATGCACACTCCAAAGGGATCTATCTAGCCCTCGAGAACCACGGTGGAGTGACGGCTAAAGCCGAAGGCCTCTTGGAAATAGTCCAGGGTGTGAATGCACCGAGCTTCGGTGTGAATTTCGATTCTGGGAATTTTCGCTCGACAGAAGATCCCTACGCAGAACTCGCCAGCATTGCACCCTACGCAATCAACGCCCAAATCAAAGTCGAGATGTTCCCTGGCGGTAAGAAAGAACTGGCAGATCTTGGCCGGATCCTCAAAATCCTCAAAGATTCCCACTACAGCGGCTGGGTAGCTTTGGAGTACGAAGCCGCCGAAGCTCCCCTCGAAGCGATCCCACGGTGGCTCGAAGAAATAAAAAAATCGCTTGCCGCTTTGACTTGATCACTTCTTGAACTAGCCTTGGCTTGGGTTCAGTCACGTGGGCCTCGTTTTTTGCTGGAAAACACCACTTATTTGAAGACCCATCCAGATGCCAAGCTCGCTTACGGATCGCTCCGATTGGGGATCAGAAAACCAAAACGGCTTTCCCTCGATCGGGATCATCGAAACCAACGGCTGGACCTCTGGCATGGTCGCTTGCGATGCGATGGCCAAGTCGGCGAACATTTCGGTGATCCAAGCCGAATGGAACGACATGCTCGGAGCGGTCATCAAGATCAGTGGATCTCCAAGCGATGTGCAATCGGCAATCCAAGCCGGTGCCCAGGCAGCGAAAAATATGCAGCAGTACCGCGCTAGCCACTTTATTCATAGCCCCGATCGCGATGCCCTAGGCGCGATTATCAGCCCCTCGGAATTCAACGCTCTGATCGAGCAAGCCGTCGTCAAACAACCTCTTTCGGAACAAGAAATTATGTCCAGCTCAAATGGTCAAGCACTGGGATTTATCGAAACACAAGGCTTCACCGCCGTTTTTGAAGCCATTGACACGGCATGCAAAGCTGCATCGGTCGATGTCATCGGCAAAGAGAAACTCGGCGGCGGTTACGTCACGGTCGTCATCCGAGGCGACGTCGCTGCCGTTACAGCAGCCATCGAAGCCGCAAAGCCAAAGGTCGAAGGGCTAGGGAAGCTGATCGCTTGCCATGTCATCGCTCGACCATCGACGGCCGCCTTAGGCCTGCTCCCAAAATAAGACGTTATTTCGTTAAACCAAACGGCATAAGCTTACCCTCAATGGCTGCGATGAGATTATTCGCAGCCATCATGGCCATCTGATTTCTGGCATCTTCGGTCGCCGATCCAATATGCGGTAGTATCAGACAATTCGCTTCGGATCGCAATCGATCGGTTCGATCTATCGGCTCGGGGGTTGTTACATCCAACCCGGCTGCGAATATCCTTCGTTGCGACAGAGCATCGGCCAAGGCAGCTTGATCGACCACCTCTCCGCGAGCGGTATTGACCAAGACGGCCTTGGGTTTCATGAGCCCAAACTCGCGGGCTCCGATGAGATTGCGAGTTTGATCCGTCAGCGGGCAGTGCAAGCTGACGACATCGCTTTGAGCCAAAAGTGCATCAAGCTCCAAACGGATTGCCTGAAAACTCGATTCGGCCTGTGGCTTCGGATCCCTTGCGGTATAGACAATCCGCATCCCCCATCCACCATGCATTCGCTTGGCCACTGCATATCCGATGCGTCCCATGCCAACAATCCCGAGTGTTTTGCCTTCGAATTCTTGTCCAAGAAACATCAGCGGCTCCCAGTTCCGCCACTCGAATCGTTGAACATTCGCAATCGCCGGACCGAAGCATCGGCCTGCTGCAAGAATTAATCCGACTGCGATATCCGCGGTCGCATTGGTAAGCACACCGGGCGTATTTCCGACTTGGATCCCCCGCTGCTTTGCCGCCTGAAGGTCGATGTTGTTGTAGCCCACGGCAAAGTTCGCGATGCCTCGTAGATGCGATCCCGCCGAATCCATCACAGATCCATCGATCTTGTCGCTGAGCATTGACAAGACTCCCGAGCATCCGCGAACTTTCTCAAGCAACAATTCTCTAGGCGGTGGATCTTGTTCCTGCCAAACCTCCACATCATGCTGCGATGCCAAGCGCTCGATCCCTACCGATGGAATGCATCGTGTAACGAAGATCTTACCCATGAAATTTCCCCTTGCTCGGTGCCCCTGAAGTTCCTGCGGTTTGGTAAAATCCGTACACACAACGTCGATTGTATCGAAAACATACCCTCAGGGTCTTTCGCTATGAAGTGCTCCGTAAAATTATTCGCTGGCATTCGTGAAGCCATCGGTTCACCCTCGGTTTCTATCGAAATTGATCCAGGCATGACGGCCCTCGAATGCAGAGAAAAAATAGCCAGCTTGTTTCCTACCGCTACCGACTTGATTCGAACCAGTCGATTGGCTGTTTCCAATGCTTTCGTATTGGATGAGTATCGTCTACCAATCGATCCATCGGTCGAAATTGCCCTTATCCCGCCCGTAAGCGGCGGCTGAATCATCCCACCCATTCTGGTAAGCAGACCCTTCCTATGACCTTGACACAATCGCTTTTTGAATCGCTCGATTCGGTACCAATCGTCGATCCCCATTCTCATATCAACCCACGCTCGCCAGCCTCAGAGACGATCGCCGATCTGCTTGGATACCATTACTACACCGAGCTAGCTCACAGCGCCGGCATGCCCCGAGAGCAGATCGAGCAACCGGGTATCACACCTAGGGAAAAAGTCGCCCGGCTCTTTGAACACCTCCACCATATCGACCACTCGATTCAGTGGTCCTGGTTCCTCGAACTCTCAAGGGATTTATTCGGTCTAGATGCAGATCGGATCGATCGGAGCAATTGGCACGTCCTCTACGATCTTGCTCTTACGAAAATGCAGCAGCCCGACTGGGAGGATCAAGTCCTCCGTAAAAGCAAGGTCGAGCGAATCTTTCTAACCAACGATTTTGACGACCCACTCGATGATTTCGATACCCACCGTTATGTCCCATGCCTACGCACCGATGACTTGGTTTTCCACTTGGCACTCCCACTAACTAGGGATCGCATCGCTAAAGCGACCGGCATCCAAATCGGAAACCTACAAGATCTCCATCAGGCGATCGGAAGTCTCTTCGAACACTTTGTCAAATACCAAGTCCGAGCCTGCGCGATCTCACTTCCCCCCTGGTTCACCCCACGAAAGATCGCGATCGATGATCCAGTCGCTCAATCGTCATTCCAACGATTGATATGCGGCTCAGAGCTTTCCCAAAGCGAGCGAGAATGCATTTCCTACTGGGTGTTTTGGAGGTTGGCCGAGTTTTGTAATGACATGCATCTGCCTTTCGATCTGATGATCGGAGTCAATCGCAAAGTCTATCCGGGAGGAGTCTACCAAGGCCAAGACTTGTACGATTCACGCTGGTCCATGATCCAATACAGCGAACTACTGAACGCATTTCCAAAAGTCAAATTCCCAATCTCCGTTTTGGCCTCAGTTAGCAACCAAGAACTGGTCGATTACGCTTGGATTTTCCCCAACGTCATCGCCAATGGACACTGGTGGTACAGCAACACACCTACCTATATCAAACACGATCTGCGAGCAAGAATCGACGCAATTCCACGCAATAAGATCATCGGCTACTACAGCGACGCTTACAAACTCGAATTCATTCTACCCAAGTACAAAATGTTCAAACGCATTCTTGCGAATGTTCTGGCCGAGTCGATTGTCTGCGAAAAGGGGCTGTCAGAATCCTTTGCCATCGATCTTGGAACTCAAATCCTACGAGGAAACGTCGATTCGATCTTCTTTAACCAATCCTAAGCGATCTATGTGAGATGGAAGAAAATGAAGTGGCAAAAAGATTTTAGGGCAAAAAAATTTCAGGGCAAAAAAATTTCAGGGCAAAAAAATTTCAGGGCAAAAAGATGGTCGCGGATTTCATTTTTTTGCCGTCAAATTTTTTTGCCGTCAAATTTTTTTGCCGTCCTCTTACCTCTCTTCATCTTTCAGACGCAGACGCTGCCTTAAGCTTTTGAAACACCAAGAAATAATTCTCTTTGAGCAGCTCGTCCTTTTGCTCAAGCTTGGTAAAGCCGCAATCCAAAATCTCTTTCTCGAATACCTCTTGTCCGGCTCGGACGTGTGACATCACCCAAGGCGTGCTTTGTCCCTCGACCCTATTAAAGTCGATCACGACCACCCTACCGCCGGGCTTTAAAGCCCGAAACAACGATGTCATCGTTTTGGTCGGATACTTAAATGAATCGTTGATCCCAGGCTTGACGCTCTTTTCCTGAGCAAAGCCCGAAAAGCTCATCGCCAAAATGAGCTGAAAGATCCCAAGGGCGATGAGAATCGGTTTGAGCGTTGGATTCATTTCATAACTCTCTACTAAAAACTTAAATCGCTTCGTCTTGCATCTGACCGGTAAAGTCAACTTCGCCAACATCGTTACCCAAGACGTAGTCGATCGAGCCTTTGATCTTGTCTCCATAAGGCCTTCCCATGAAGTCGGCTTTGATTTTCGCTCCCTCGAAATCGGTTTCGATCGTGAATGTCAATTCGTTTTTCTCGATCTTGACATCCTTGGCTTGGATCTTCACATCGTTGCCCAAAACATAATCCGCCTTGAGTTTGTCTCCGTCCTTGGTCACCGTCAAAACCGGTTCCATGATGTTCCCATTGGCGTCGATCCGAAGTTTCCATTTACCGACGACATCATCAGCCAAAACGCTTCTTGTGGCCGACCAATCCAAATCGCGACTGCCATCGTTGGTCGATGCCTTGACCTTGCCACTGAGATTATCGTTCTTGAGCGTACCCTCGAACTCAAGCTTCACGTCCATTCCTTGATAGTTGACTTTGAATTCAAAGCTCACTTTATCTCCAGAGATCTTTCCGTTCTCAATATTGATCTTGCGACCGGAGCTGCTCTCGTACTTGCCCTTGAGCTCTCGTTCCTTGGTTTCCTTGTTCTCCTGGCCAACCTTTAGTCGAACCGAGTCCTTAAATTGGGTTCCGTCCAGGTCGTATTCCCATCGCCAAGTTCCCGATGGATCGATACTGCTCTTACTGCTGTCTTGAGCAAACAAAAAACAAGGCGTTAGTACCAACAGCCAAACCAAAAAAGCAACTTTAGACATAAAAACAACCTCGGAGAGAAAACCAATAGATACTTAGAAACGCGAGTTTTAGTGTACCACTGAGCGATGTCTCTTTGTAGTCCCAAAAAGCTGGCAAACTCGAGGGCTTGGGTTATGGTCTAAGCGTAAAAGTCGACCGAAGTTCCATCGCCTGCAGGCTTCGATTCGAGCGGGTCAATGGGCTCATCGAGCCCCTGTTCGGTCGGCACGACCGAAGGCTTCTGTCGACCTGATTCTCTGCCATCGCCGTACCGCTGACCGGCGCTCTGGGGTGCCGCAGAACCCTCGATCGTGCGATACTCAAGGAATCGCTCCAAGCGTTGGTACGATCTCGGGCTGTGCAGTGGATCGATCGGATTGGTCATTGGCTTCTTCGGTTATGGGGACTCCATAAGAACTGAATCGAGTGAATCGCGTAAAGGCATCGGTGGACGAATTTGAGGATTGCTCGTCGTACCACCCACTTCGATTCGCATCCAGTTTGCACTCTGATTCTGAGTAAACGGTCTTACGATCGCCCCAAGCACCCCCCTGCGACCGACATTAGCCACCAGTTCCAAGTCCAACTCCCGCCGTAAATTGACCGATCCTCGTCCCTGCATCGACATCAGATCGCCATCGAGCTGGAGATTCTTGATAGGTATCCGATCTCCATCGATCGCAAACTCGACATCGGCTGAATCAAACGCACCTTGATCAGGCCCAACGGCCAGCAGGTTCAAGAGTCGTATCATGACGGGCAACTCATATAGATTCGCGCCACGCAACCAAGCCTTACCCTCTCCCGATAACGAATCTGGATTGCTGAGCGACCCATCGATATCGCACTGAAAAAAGAGCCGGCCATTGATCGCTGCCTGAGTCTCTCCCAAGTCGACCAGCATCCCATGCACATCCGAATCGACCAACCGACATCGCAGATGAGATCTTGCTCCATCCAGGGGCTGAACACCACTCAGAAAGAAAGTACCGCTAAGAGCCCGAGCTTTGATGTCGTTGTCACTGATGTCCATGCTTGGAACCTCGATCTTAGGTGTCGCTTTAGGGCCGAACCAACTGCCGCTTGATTGATCCCTTCGTTCAACAAAACCTTGACGAACCTTGGACTCAAACGAAGCCGATACCACCGGCGAGTTGTTGCTCAAAGCGCTAGCCGATGCGATGCGACGACTCGGTGCATTGCGACCGTGCCACTCGCTGGCATCCCTACCTAAGTAGAGTTGGTTGTTGCTCAGCGCAAAAGGCCCCTCGACTCCAGTAACCGCAACCCCTTGGATCGCCAGCGCATCGAGGGCCACTGAGCCATAAGCCGTGGTGGATTGATTGCTGTTCTCCCCGGTGACTTGTACCGTACCTCTTAACCCCCGAACTTGATCGGTCCCGATCGAAGCATCCTCTAAGTCGATGCGGAGGTTCCAATCCCTCAGCAACGATGCATGCCCCTCTTGGGGAGCGGCCACGTAGGTCGAACCGGTGATACTCACCGGCCCGCGAAAACCCCATCGAGTCATCGGCTCTTTGAGCATCGGTGGCAAACATCCAATGAGAAATTGATCGACCACCAGTCGCGATGAAGGTAACCAATGGAGCATCCCATCCCAGGACCCATCGCTGTGAAGGCGTATCTGACCATTGGTCTCGATCCTGCTTGCATCATGCACCCCTGACAACGATCGAATGTCAATCCGCCCCGGCCTGTAATCCACCATACAGTCGATGTTGTGCATCGCATAAGGAAACGAAAGAGGATGGAGGGACATCCCTCGCCCGCTTCGATCGCTCGACCGCGACTCCTGGATCGCCACCTTCAAGTCCATCGGTACCCGAGGACTCTGTCGCTGGATCTTCACCTCCACTTTGTCAATCAGACCAGTAGGCTGCAGCTGGACCCACAAGTTCCTTGCACTTGGTGGCAGGGCCTGCTTGAGCTCTTCATCGAGCGAAACCTGAAACGCTTGAAAGACCAAGTCGACCGATTCAAGACTTGAATTGCTACAGTTGGCAACTCCGGAACCTTGAATCCGAGCCCCATCATTACGGCCGACAAAATCTTTGAGGATCAGTCGATCATGATCCAAGGTGACTTGACCGTTGACCTCATAGATCGGATAGCGAAAACCCTCGTATCGAATAGCACACTCAGAAAAAGTCAGTTCCAGCCAGCGAGACACCAAATCCGGTCGCTCCGCTGTCCTGGCAAACCTCGCTCGCTTGACCATGACCGTTCCGGTCGGATGCAGAGATCTTGCGAAACGTTGAAACCCACTCTCTGGCATCCCACGCTGGGTCAAAGCACCCAAGAGCGCTTCATCGATCTGGATCGAACCATCGGCACTGACCGTCAAATCCATTAGCCACCGCGGCTGTGATCTTTGCAATCTCAAACTGCCTTGCAATCGTTGATTGCCCGCGTAAGCGACCAAGCTAGGAGCTAAGACCACGCCGTCTCGATACTCGAAATCCCCCGATAGATGCTCGATCGGATAAGGGAAATAGTCGGCATGGATCGAACCATCAACGGCTCGTACGACCACGTATGGATCCCATCGCTGACCATCAAAACGGATCGCTGCGCTAGCATGCACGGTCCCTTGAAGACCTAGCTTCTTCCACTGCTCCTGCATCCCAACAGGCAATGCATTGTAAAGCCGCTCGTCGAGCAACAAATGACTTACTCCAACCTTGGCCACCAACGGCGAACCCTTGCCAAAGCCTTGAACGTCACACTCCAGATTCAAAGTCGCCTTGCCACATCGACCGACCGCATTCCTCAACTGCAAAAGTTGATTCTTGATGTGCAAATCCGCAGAAATCCCATCGAGCGGATAGGGGACGCTGGGATGCAACAAACGACCATCCTCCAATCGCACATAGGCCTGCAAGTCGAATTCGCTACTACGCTGCTCCCACGCAAAACGTGTCTCGAGCCTACCTGAAAACCCCCGAAGAACCTCCAAACGCTCCCGCAACAAACTTGGCAACTGATCGCTCAACTGCGATGAATAATCTAGCCGCTCAATTCCACCACGGACGCTCCACTGGGAAGTCGAAAGATTCCCAACGGCTTCGATCGATAATCGCGAAAAATAACTGCTCGACAGCGTCGCATGAAACTCATGCCGCAAACTCTTAACCGCCGGATCCGCCGTAGGCACAAGCTGCTCAATAAAGGTTCCCTGCAAATCATGACAGATCATCTCACGCTGCGGATCGCCAGTCGGATGCCCCAAACGAACCAATCCCGATCGAATCTGAACACTGGGCAAACGCACAGAAGCCGTCGGTTTGCGTGCCAACTCCGCAAAGCTCCATGTCCCATCGACCTTAGGCCAAGCACTCAGCTCCAACCCGTCTACCAAAACATTGTTGACGACCACCTGACCTTGCAAGATCCCCATCAAATCGATCGGACCATTGCAAGTAACCCTCGCGACCTTAACCACATCGCGTAACCCTTGCTCGGTCGACTTGCATATCCGCAACCCATCTACAACGATCGACTCACCAGGCACCAGTCTCGCCCTATCGACCGTCACATAGTGATCAGGAAACGCTTTGCGTAAACGCCCCTGAATCTCCGATGTCAACTTGTGATCCACACGATCAAAGACAACGTAATAGGCCATCACAGCCGAGGCGCACAAAAGCAAAATCCAACTCAGACGGCCACCTTTGAAAGCGACCGCTTGCTGACTATTCTTCTGACTCTCGTGCGTCTCCGAGGGCATCCTTGCCTTCCCGATTCTTATTGAGCCATAGCGATGCAAGCCCTATACCGGCCAATCCACAAAGTACCAAAACTCCCGGTTGCCTGTACCGTACCGAACCGACGAAAACCATATGAAGGATCGCCAGATACACACAAGGCAATGCCATCCAAATGCCGTCAGCCCAACGCTTGCGATCCACTCCCAAACGATACAACCCCAACACGCTCAAAACCACAATCAGCAAATAACTGAGAGCCTCCCACCACCGAACCCATCGATTCGATAACTCACGCGCCTGGGGAACAGGTGACCAAGTCTTCCGAAACTTTATCAAACCCAGCCACAAAGCGTCAGATGGATTTCCAATCGCCCAATCCCAAGCTTCCTTGTGCAACCGTCGGTCAATCCGCCATTCCAACGTCGATTCCAAACCCTTTCCGGTGTTTGCTAGCATCGACTCTTCTTGCACGATGCGACGCATTGTCTGCATCGAAAACTCCATGTTTTCATCGCTAGAACCACTCGCCCCAGGATGCCAGCCATCGTAGAGACTCGCCCCAACCTGAAGCGTCGTCGGTACAAACTTGCCCGTGATCGTGTAATTGCGGACCCACCAAGGAGCCATCACCAACACAACCACCCCCAAAAAAAACGACCCGCAAAAAAATAATTTGCGTAAATAGAACCAACCCGCCGGTTTGCTAGCTATGAGCAGAAAAGGGAAAACCACCAGCGGCCATAGCCCCCAACTGGGCCTTGCTAAACAAGCCCCCCCAAAGGAGATCGCCGAAGCGATCGTCCAAAGATACCCTCTAGAGCCTTGCTCACTACTCAAAACCTTAGTCGATCTCCACAACAGCCACATCGACAAAACGATCAAGGGAGTGGCCACCGCTTCGCTCAATACGAAGATACTCATCCCGACGGCGCCACAGTAAGTCGCGGCCAAGACCCCTGAACATCGGCTTGCTCGCACACCTGCGATCTCTCTTGTCCATCGCATCAGGAGCCAAACGACCAATCCACCCAAAAAACAACCGAGAAACCTTGACATCAATACCGCTGGCCATTGTGCAAAACCGCCTAAGCAATAATGTTCGCACGATGCAAATGGGGTCAAAACCAATGGATAAATCGGGGCCCGGAAGATCTTCGATTCGCTGCTACCGAATTGGTACTGGCCATCGACGACCAAATTCCTTGCAATGGTCCAGTAGGAGTAACTGTCTCCAAATCGCAATGTCTTACCGATGGCTTCACACTGGAATTGCCAAACCACCGCAGCGATCATCCTCAATAGAATCGCAAAGACGACGATCGCGATAGTCCAAGTGCGATCTTCCACCGACGGCTTCTTGAGGCTCAAGGTTTCCGTACCCTCGCAGAGATCTCGACATCGGGCATCAATCGGATCGCACTGAGAAATGGCTCATAAGCATTGATCGATGGCATAGCCGACTCGGAAATCTTCACTCGATCGGCATGAACCAAATCCGAATCGATGAAGGAATCGATCGGAACCCAAGCGACAGAATCATGGTACTCAACCCAGCTATAAAACTTAAACGTTGGTCGAACCGTTGATGGTTCGGCTCGAAAACCAATAGCAATCCTCGATGGTATTCGAAGGCTTCGAAGGACGGCACTCAAGGCGATCGCTTGATCCATGCAATCTCCCTTGCGATCCCTTAGCGTTATAGCAGGCGACTGCAGATTCCGATCAAGCTCGAGCCTCTCGACCCCCTTGGCTATCCACTTTCGAGCAATGACTGCCTGACGCCTAGTTCGCTCGGGTACTTGCTCTGTCTCTGTCGGTTGCTGATCCAATGCAGCCGCTTTTTGACTCTCAATCCAACGCTCCACGACGGGATCTTTCCAATCGATCAGACCTGCACTAGCCAGCATCGAAGCATCAACGGGATCTTGATCAGGATCGACTCCCAGGCCGCTGGAGGTTACTTGGACATCCCAAGTCTTCTGATCAACACGTGTGGCACGCTGGTTCGTGCGACTGCTTACCGAGCCGTCTTGAGTCAGCAGTGGCGAAGTGATCCGAAAAAACGCTGTCCCAGTATCCGACACCTTGGGATACGAGCCCAACAGTGGCATGTCCTTAAAAACGCTTGCATCAAATTCCTCTTTCGAGATCACATAGCGGGCAGTGACCGGATCGCAGTCAAACGTTTGCCGATCGATCCCAGGCGTGTAGGTCTTTCGAATCAATCCGCTTGGATCGAGCCACAAAAATGCATTGGATGCCTTTCCTTGCGTCAACGAACGGTTCTCAATCTCGAGCCACTTTTGATAGGCCCCCTCGAAATCGACGGTCTCTGCCTCTGCGATCGCTTCGAGTCTGCTTTCGGTAAAGGCCATCTGGAACGGATCCAAATAGGAAACGATTCGAACCTCCTTGGGCTTGATAGGTTCTCGTTGCAACGATTGTTGGATCGCAAATGGCCCACGATAACTGGATTCCCAAGGAACCACGCTCGTCGAGATCACCTTGCCCTCGGTCCACTCCATCTTCAATGTGTTTTCATGAACTTCCCCTCGAAACTCTCGCTTCCCGACCTCCGTATCGATACTCCCAGTGATACTCAGCAGTTCTCCATCGACTTGTTCGGTCGTGCTCAACCGGACGCTTTGATCGATCGGTTCTCCAGACTTGCGAAGGATCCGAATACGACTCTCAGCTTCGATTCGCAGGATCGAACTAGTGGTGTCAACAAAATCCATACTGCGGCGGGTGTAACCTACAGGCCGGTTCCCTAGATAGATGATCTCCCACTGCAAACTCGGCAGCGAAGCAAGATCGATCCAAGGAGTCCTAGTGGATCCAGGACTGCTTAAAGATCGATCGTTAAGCGGAGCGGCTGACTGATTCGGCTTCGACTCGCTCGGCTCTGCATCCAAGTCCTTTGGAACGTCAACCGATACCGAATCGCTGGGGGAACCTCGTGCGATCTTCTCGGCAAGCATCTGCCGCGTTTGCTCTCGATCCGCGTCAGTCCATCGATAATCGCAACCCGTTGCGGCTAGAACGGTCAAGCTTAATCCCAAGAAACCGAACCATTTCGAGACGCTTGCCATCATTCTCGTCCGCTGAGGAAAAACTCGATCCGTGGACTCATCTGCCACTCAAACACAACCCTTGGAATATCGGCTCTTCGAGAACTATTGTGGGTAACAATCTAGGATAAAGATTACTGAAGCAGTTTTTTTGAAACACAGAGTCAGTTGAGCTGAGCTCCGATCATTAAGTTCCGAATGTTACGATTTTAACGAACAGAAAAGCTTGGGAAATTGCGGAGTTTGTGTGCATTGCGGCCCAGTCTGACCTATTTTTGGATATTCCGGGTCGGAACGATTCAAGATTTCCTTCTGGCCACGCGCACTGAACCTCCTCGCATAGCATTTTTCATCATGGGTTTCCCTGGTTTTCGATCCGGTCAAAGCAAACGTAATTTCAATGAGTCGAGATCGACTCCGACATCAAGTTTTGCCTCCCTTACCCCAGACGAACTCGAGTCTCACATGGAGCGATCTCGTTACGGATCCTTCGAACTGACCGACGCGATCCGTCCGGCTTACGATATGAAGATCGTCCCGCGGCAAGGATTCAAGCATGACGAATACAACGATCCAGACTCAAACCATCGAGTCCCTGTGATCCTTGCCTCGGCATCTCGCGAACGACTTTTCGACCTGTTTGTTGACCTTGTTGGCTCACTTGGCGACGTGGTCAATGTCGTGCTCGAGACCAGTCATCATGGCGATACAGGTGAGCACCAAGACTTTATTCGAGAGCACATCGATATGCCTGTGCTGTCAAGCTTGCTCTACGAGTTCGAAGACATCCTCATGAACGATGGTTGCACAGGGATCGCCGTTGTCAATCCAAAGCGAAAGCAAGAGATTCAATTCGACGAGCACAAGCTATTGATCTGCTACGGATCTCCCCAAGAAATCTACGAACGGATCCTGATCAAACACGATGTCTACCCAGACAGCCAAATGCGATTCATCACCGAAGGCGAGCACGTCCACAGCAGCTCCGATCGCTACATCGGAGTCTTCGACTCTTTCCAATACCGATTAGGGATCGATGGATGCTTCCAAGAAGACAACCACTTCGAAACCTAGATCAGCCCTGGGGCTCGGTCATCGAGAATGGATCGAGTGCTTTGGTTAACACATCCTTGTCGAGGATGTTCTGCTCGATGCAAAGCTCGCGAATCGTCTTGCCAGAAGCAAACGCCTCTTTGGTCAATTTCGCAGCTTTTTCATAACCGATGTAGGGATTTAGACTCGTTACCATCGACAAGCTTTGCTCGACGCTCGCTTCGCAGGCCGCCGGGTTGGCTTCCAATCCATCCATACAAAATTCGATGAAAGCGCTGATGCCGTTGGAGAGCAAATGGATACTCTCCAAGATCGCATGCCCCATGACAGGCATCATGATGTTGAGCTGAAAGTTCCCTCCAGCGGCGCCTGATAATGTCATCGTTGCATCGTTGCCAATGACTCGAGCGGTCAACTGCATCATGCTCTCGCACATGACCGGATTAACCTTACCTGGCATGATCGACGAACCTGGCTGACGATCGGGCAAAATCACTTCAAAGAATCCGCAGCGAGGTCCGGATCCCAACCATCGAATGTTGTTGGCGATATTGAACAACGTCATCGCGATGGTCTTGAGCTGACCATGGGATTCGACCAAGCCGTCTCGCTGCGCATTGGCTTCGAAATGATCGGCAGCTTCCACAAACGGGATCCCCGTCTGCTTAGCCAACGCTTGACTAACCCGCTTACCGAACTCAGGATGCGTATTGATCCCACTACCCACAGCGGTCCCACCCACGGGCAACTCATACACAGCCTTTGCCGCAACTTTTGCCCTATCGATCGACAATGCGATCTGCCTTGAAAACCCACCAAACTCTTGTCCAAGCCGCAGAGGGGTTGCATCCATCAAATGGGTTCGGCCAATCTTGATGATCTTGTCCCACTCCTTGGCCTTCTGCGACAACGAGGCAAGAAACCGTTCGAGTTGTGGGATAAGCTTTGTGTGAATCTCATAAGCTGCCGCGACATGGATCGCCGTCGGAAAGGTATCGTTGGTGCTCTGCCCCATGTTGACATGATCGTTGGGGTGAATCGGTTTGACTTTGTCGAGGCGGTTTCCTCCCAGAATTTCGATGGCTCGATTCGAGATGACCTCATTGATGTTCATGTTGCTCGAAGTTCCCGAGCCGGTTTGAAAAACATCTACAGGAAACTGATCGTCCATCTTGCCATCGATGATTTCTTGACAAGCCGCACACATCGCTTGAACCTGCTTGGCATCAAGAGGGTTCTTTCCCGTTTGAGTCAACTTACCCAGGTCGTTGTTGACCGTCGCGCAAGCCAGCTTGACTCTGCCCATCGCGCGAATGAGGGACACGGGCAGATGCCAGCCAGAAATAGGAAAGTTCTCGACGGCACGCTGGGTTTGAGCACTGTAATAGGCGTCTGCAGGTACCTGAACCTCACCCATCGAGTCGACTTCAGTTCGAAATTTCGACATGCTTGCTGATCCTGTCGTTTGTTGCTTTTTGTGTCAAAAAATGCTCGGAAAAAACCACCGCCTCTTTTATAGCAACCTTGGTAAATCTGACCATCGGTTTTACGAATTCTCGAAATTTACAGAGCTTGGCCCTACCCAAACCCAACGATCTCACTACGATTCGCATCGTTGTGAAACACTTTTGTGTGAAACGATTGGAAAGCCAATGGTTCTTGGGCCTTGCCATGACAAGGTCATCGATGGACAAGCCATCTATTCGAGCCTCACTTTCCGACGTTTGCGATTTGGACCATTGCTGTCCAAAGTGCCTGGAAAGTGATTGAATTTTACTGCTCGATTCTACGCGGTTAACGCTTAGCTCTGGGTTTGTTTCGTGCGATGCGTTTCGTGCGATCAAAGAGACTGTGCGTGCAAACTGCTCCACGGAAAGTATGCCATGAAGAACTCTGAAAACGGCCTTGAAAACATCTCCGAAGAACACGCGTTGGCCGCGGCCATCTTGGCCGACCTGCCCTACGTGGTCGCTGCTCCAATCAAACCCAAAAAAGAAAAAAAGAAGAAGATCAAGACTCCAGAGGCACCCACCGAAACCTCTCCAAGCACCCCCGAAGAACCCGTCGCATCGCCAAGCCCAAAGGTCCAACATCCCTCCGAAACTGACAAGGTAAAGCCAACCGACGAGACTCCGGCGCTATCGCAAGTAGAACAACCGGAAGAAAAATCCGAGGATGAGGATCAATTAGAGGAAACCACTGGTGGATTGACCTTTCGCGATCTGTCTCTCCCCGATGAGATTTGCTCGGCACTCGAGGCCTCCGGATACCGAACCCCTACCGACATCCAAGCCGCGACGATTCCCGCAATGCTCCAAGGCCGAGACGTGCTAGGCCAAGCCCAAACAGGCACGGGAAAAACAGCAGCCTTCGCCCTACCTCTGCTTGCAAACATCGATGTCGAAATCCCAGAAACCCAAGTCTTGGTTTTGACACCCACACGCGAGCTGGCCAATCAAGTCTCCGAGTCATTCCTCAAGTACGGTCAGCACCTTCGCGGGCTTCGCGTCGCTCCGATCTACGGCGGAGCCCCTTATGCCAACCAAATCAACGCACTCAAGCGTGGGGCTCACGTCGTCGTTGGAACCCCTGGCCGAATCATGGATCACATGCGAGAAGCCAGACTCAGGATCGAATCGCTCAAGACTTTAGTGCTTGACGAAGGGGACGAGATGCTCCGAATGGGATTCGTCGACGACGTCCAATGGATCCTCGATCAGTGCCCTTCGGATAAACAGATCGCTCTGTTCTCGGCCACCATGCCCGAACCGATCCGACATATCGCAAACAAACACCTCAAATCACCCGAGGTCGTCAAGATCACCTCTCGCCAGCAAACTGCCGACAATATCCAGCAGCGTTTCTTGGTCGTCGAGCCAAGCATGAAACTCGAAGCCCTCGCCAGAATCATCGAAGCAGAGGATTTCGACGGAATGATCATCTTTGTGAAGACCAAAATGGCCACGGTCGAAGTCTCCGATTACCTGCGAGAGCGTGGCTATGCCGCCGCAGCCCTCAACGGTGACATCGCTCAAAACCAACGCGAACGAACCGTCGAGCAACTCAAAGAAAGCGTCTTGAATATCCTCGTAGCAACCGATGTCGCCGCCCGAGGGCTCGATGTTCAACGCATCACCCACGTGATCAACTATGACCTTCCTGGCGACTCTGAAGCCTACGTGCATCGAATCGGTCGAACCGGACGGGCAGGACGCAAAGGCCATGCGATTGTTTTCGTGACCCCAAAGCAACGAGGATTCCTAAGAGAGATCGATCGCGCTGCGGGCGACTCGATCGAACCGATGCCCCTCCCAACCGCCAAAGAAATCAACGCGACACGCGTTGAAAAATTTAAACAACGGCTTATCCAAGCCGCCCAAGGTCAAGCCAATCCAGAACTGTTTGCCACTTTTGAGAAACTTGTTTCGCAAACATTCGCAGAAAACCAACTCGATCCGCTTCGAGTCGTCGCTGGACTAGCAGCGATGATGCACGGCGATCAACCCTTCTTCATCCATGAACTACCTGACCGACTCTTGAATCGCAAGCCTCGAAACGAGCGACCGGATCGACACGAACGAGCACCACGCTTCGAACGAGGTGACCGAGGTGATCGAAGAGGACCAGACTCGCAACATGGTCCTAACGAAACATTCCGCGTCGAAGTTGGCCGAGTTCATGGCGTCAAACCCGGGAATATCGTCGGAGCAATCGTCAACGAAATCGGATTGGATCCGGCTAATATCGGACATATCCGCATCGAACACGACTTCAGTACCGTCGACCTGCCTTCGGGTATGTCTCGAGATGTATTCAAGGTGATCGGAAGAGCCTGGGTGCTCGGTCGACAACTCCGTATCTCGAAACTCAGCGACCACCCAAGCAGCGGATATTCCCGAAAACCCCGACCAGACGGGTTCCAGAGGGATAGACCCAGTTACGGTGGAAAACCCAAGTGGGATCGCGATCGCAGAAACGACCGTTAGAGAATCCTTGTATTCAATCAACGTGCAAAGATGCAGTCAACTCTACGCATCGAAACCCACAATCTGCATCTTGCTGCAGAACTCCTTGCCCAAGGTAAGACCGTAGCATTCCCGACGGAAACCGTTTACGGTCTGGGTGCCGATGCTTTAAACGAGCAAGCGGTCGAGAAAATCTTCCTGGCAAAAGGCCGCCCCTCCGACAACCCGCTTATCGCCCATATCGCTTCGCTCGAACAGCTCGAGAAAATCGCTAGCGGTATATCTAGTCTCGCAAATATTCTCATCGAACGATTCTGGCCCGGACCCTTGACAATCGTAGTGCCTAGAAAGCCTCTGGTACCCGACATTGTTACCGCTGGTCTCGATACCGTGGCCGTCAGGATGCCCGGAGAAGCTCTCGCCAGGGAACTGATCGCTCTTGCAGGTACACCGATCGTAGCCCCTAGCGCCAATCGATCCGGACGTCCGTCAGCGACCACTTGGGAATCGGTGCTTGCGGATCTCGATGGACGAATCGATGCGATCGTTTGTGGTAAACCAACACGAATCGGCCTAGAGAGCACCGTTGTTGATACGACCAGCAGCGAGCCGATGATCCTCAGGCATGGAGCAATCACTCAAGAAATGATCGCTCAGGTTTGCGGCTCGGTTTCCACAGGGAACTCGGAATTGCAACTCCGATCCCCAGGCACTCGGCATCGTCACTACCAACCGCAGGCCAAGGTGCAGATTGTCGATGACCTCGGGCAACTCGAACCGAGCCCCCAACGATGCGGCATGATCGGAATTTGCGACCCTTCGGAAATGGAAAGCCGAGAGATTCAATTGCGAAGCGACTTCCCGCAAGCCACGATTCGATACTGCGAGTCGCTCGATGATTATGCGAGCAACTTGTTTGAGTTTTTTCGACATTGCGATACTCTTGGAGTTGTTCGAATATACTGTCAGCAAGTCGCGCCTCATGGGCTAGGCAGAGCCATCATGGATCGACTTGAGCGTGCAGCACAGTGATTTTGAATCCAATTTTTTGCGAGTCGAAAACATGAGATTTCTGGCACTACTTTCGATCGGTAGCTGGCTAACCCTCTCAAACGCCACCTCCGTAAACGCCCAAGAAGCAAAAGTAGCCTCTAAGATCATCGAGAGCGATGACATCGAGGAGTTGGTATTGGTTTCCCAGGGAGAATTGCCGATCATCCTCTCGGCACCCCACGGAGGCACACTCAAAATTGCGGGTGTAAATGTTCGCCAAGGCGAGGGCATGGCGACTGGCCCCTCGGGGTTCTTTATCGGTCGAGACGGCGGCACATCCGAATTAGCAATCGATGTTGCAAACGCCCTGCAAAAACAGACCGGCAAAAAGCCTTACACCGTCGTCAGCAAAGCGCACCGCAAATACCTTGATCCAAATCGCCCCTCGGAGATCGCTTACGAAGACTCCGATGCAGCACCCGTTTATCAGCGATACCACGGAACCTTACAACGATACTGCAAAGAGATCCTGGAAAAGTATCACACAGGATTGCTTCTGGATATCCACGGCCAAGGCTCCAGCAGCCAAACCGTCTATCGAGGAACCGCCAATGGCAAAACCGTCGCACGACTCAAAGAACGCTTCGGCGATCAAGCACACAGCGGGGACGAAAGTTTCTTCGGGATGCTAAACCAACTCGGTTGGCAAGTGTATCCATACCCAGCCGATGGCAAAGAGCAATCGGGATTCACCGGAGGATACATCGTTCAGACCCACGGAAGCCACCGACCGACGGGGCTCGATGCGATCCAATTGGAGTTCGGTTCACACTATCGAGATAAGGAGAATCGCAACAAGACTGCCCAGGTGCTCGCCCAAGCGATTCTCCAGTACATGAACAAGTACATCGACCCCATTGCAAGCGGCGTAATCCAAGCACGCTGAGCATTGTTGAACGATTGTCCTCAATCGTCACTTCTTGAGTGTCATCAAATACTCAACCACATCAACGAGCTCTTGCTCGTTGATGAGTTCCTGTAGGTTCTCTGGCATCAAAGACTTCTCCTGCTTTTGCAACTCCTCAAGATCTGCATCTGGGATCATTCTCTCGATCCCCTTGGCATCCTTGATCGTTACTCCCTGAGCCGTCTTTGATACCAACAAACCGGTGATGACTTCACCATCATCGGTACGGGCCGTATAAGCCTCATAGTTGTGGCTTATCCCTGCACTTGGGGCCAAGATCGATACGAACATCGCTTCGCGAGTGAGTTTGTTGCCGATCTCTGTCAAACTCGGACCGACATTCTTACCTTCGTTACCGACCATGTGACACTGTGAACAAGTCGCTGCGCCGAAGTAAACCGTCTTACCGTTGCCCGCATTACCTTTCTTTTTGACCAGCTCATCGAATGGTGGCAATGGCTTCTGAGAAGTCTTGACCATCGGAAACAATGCCTCGGCAGCTTGCCGAACCTCAGCCACCTCCGATGCTCTCAAAGTCGGCCCCAACAAGGGCTTGCTCTCGGCAGGCAGACGATCGCTCTTGGCCGCTTCAATCAAATAAGCATGGTTTCCTTTGTTTCGCGCTAGCCCCAAAACAGCCTCCACCTTGATCGGCTTTGTCGATAAATTCGACTCCAAAATTCCGGTCTGCAGGTTGATCGCTTCTTTACGGTTGCTCAGCCCGAGCACCTTCGACAAAACCAATGCATCCTCGCTAGGCTGCCTAGTTGCAAGCCGCTGCCCAAGGGTACTTGCCCCCCCGGTTTCAAGCGCTAAGTCCAATGCCTGGAGTGATTGTGTCGAAACACCCCATGCACTAGCCAAACCCAATAAATGCTCTTCCATTCCGAAAGGTTTAAGCTTTTGAAGCAGCTTCAACTGAGCCGGATCATTACCCATCTTCTTGACCTGCTGGCGTACCAAGTCCATGAGCCGAGGGTTCTCGTTGATATTGATGCCATCGACTCGCATCAATCCATCGAGCACCCATTGCGGAT
The DNA here is from genome assembly GCA_040381975.1 of Pirellula sp. Classification (GTDB taxonomy): domain Bacteria; phylum Planctomycetota; class Planctomycetia; order Pirellulales; family Pirellulaceae; genus JBKCUI01. The sequence goes on along the minus strand of JBEIGI010000005.1, from coordinate 7,335 downwards.
CCTTTAGATCCAGCAACACTTTGACCGCCCTTTGCCTATCCTCTTGGCTTTGGAAGTCCGTGGCTCGAAGAAGGGCCTGGCGATCACTCGCAGCAACTCGCTCGTCGGCGAGCCAACCAGCGATCATTGAAGCGGCCTCGGATCCTCGACCTCGCCACGCAATCAATCGAGCCGCATCGGCATTCGATTTATCCTTGGCCAATGATTTGTAAGCGGTCAAGCACTCAGACCATCGATCCGTCGCAGCGATCCCGAGGGCTTCGAGATACCAACGGTCTTCTCCATCAAAACGGCTCGCAAGTTCCGACCAATACTGAGGCATCTGCTCGGATTTGTCCTCACGCAATGCCAAGGCGGCCTCACGCAGGACGATCGGCGACGAATCCTTCAAAAACGCTGGCAAATAATCCTTGGCTTGCATTTTTGCTTGCCGAGCCAAGCGAATCCCCACAGTCCGAACATTTGGATCGCTATCTTTGGCCGCCAGCCCCAAAGCCGACGATGCTCCTTGGATTCGAGCCAACAACCAGATCGCTCGAGCTCGCATCCGAGGGTTGGGATCTTGGGCCATCTCCAGGAGTTGGGACTCTGCTGCCTTACCCATTTTCACCAAAGCTTGATAAGCAAGATATCGCACTGAGTTGCAAGGATTCTTCAACGCATCAACAGCACCTTGAGCGGTGCTCAGATCGAACTTCGGTACCCCGTACTTGGTTCCCTCGGGTGCGAGTCGAAAGAGTCTCCCTCGCTCCATGTCTTGCATGTTATGGCCACCGACCCCCGGATCGTACCAATCCGTTACGAACATCGATCCGTCTGGAGCAGTCGCGACATCCGCCGGGCGGAACCACTTATCGGTTTCGCCTACAGCGAGATTTTCAATCTTGGCCGAATAGCCAGCACCCTCGTTTTTGGCTACATAAGCCCGAACGACGTTCGGCCCAGCATCGCAGTGGATGACTTGATTGCGGAAAATTTCAGGAAGCAACTGGCCTTCATAAACCGTGATACCCGTGGGAGACCCAGCACCGGTAATGAGCATGGTTGGAACAACACCTGGATCATTCAAGTGCCAGTGCCTTTGGGGAATCTCGGACTCCCAGTTGGTTCGCTCACTTTGCCAACCTGCACCGGTGATCTCATCGACGTATCCATAGTTACCAAACTCCATGACATAGTTGATGCGGGTCGCTCGGTTGCCATCGTCATCGTTGTCCGATTGCCAAATGGTTCCAAACGAATCGACCGCAGCTTCGTAGTTGTTGCGGAAGTTATGCCCGAGGACTTCCATATCGCTTAGGTCTTCGTTGCATCGGAAGACCATCCCTTGCCGGTAGGGTTTCCCGGAGTCATTGATTTCGCGTCCCCAGCGATCCAAAATCGGCTTGCCATCGGCATCGCAAAGCCTATGGCCTGTGTTTCCAAAATTGAAATAGAGTTTTCCATCAGGCCCGAACACAAACGAGTGAACAGAGTGGTCGTGCTGAGGATCTCCGGTCTTGGTCAAAATCGCACGCTTCGAATCCGGCACGTCATCCCCATCGTTGTCGATCAACTCGATCACATAAGGTGCAGCGCTTACCAAAACGCGATTGCCCAAAACACAGATCCCCAAGGCCGAATCGATATCGCGCCCCTGATAAAACACCTTCGTCTTGTCCATCACCCCGTCTTGGTCGGTATCTTCCAAAATCAACACACGATCCCCTTCGGGCCGCTCGCCATTGTGCCGTCTGTAGTTAACGACTTCGCATACCCAAACTCTCCCTCGATGATCGATATCGAGGTTGGTCAGGCTTTTGAGCATCGGCTCGGAGGCGGCCAATGTGGCTACTACACCATCGGCTAGCTTGAGTCCAGACACCGCGTTTTCAGGAGCCCGATCTTCGGTGGGGGACTGGCCCTGATCCATCCCAGGCGGAACCCCCTCGGCTGCGATGTAAAACTTGACCGACGTGGAAGCCCCATTGTTTTGAGTGATGCCACCTTGATCGAGCCCACAGCCGACCTTCAGTCGAAGTGCATCTTCGGGAAGTTCAAAGACGATCGTGCTGTTGGCATGCGTTCCGATACCTGGGAGAACTTTGTCGAGAACCTTCAGCGGTCCACCTCCAGCGTTGGCGTTTTTACGAACCTCGCCCCATTCAGTCGAAGCTGATTTCCAGTTCATATCCAGCAGCGATTTTTCGCCAGACTTGGTGATCAATTTCGGTTCAATCCAATTGGCCCAATCGCAAGCGAACCCATCGTCGCCAGCCGACACCACCAAGTACAAATTCTTAACACCTTGGACATCGACATCTGCATCCACGCGGTGGCCAGGGGTTTTGGCGCTAAGCAGTGGCGAGCTAAACAATGCTTTGCCCTTGGGCTTTACCGATGAACTCGATTTTTCGCCTGGAGCGATACCGAACTCCTTTGCAATCCCAGCGGGGTTAAAATTACCTGGAACCTGTTCATCTTGATTCTCGACCAATTGCGAAGCGGATCGATTCTCGACGACCGCACCTTCTGCAGGGACATCGATGTGAGCAGCCCACAGAATCGCATTGGCAACCAATCGAGTAGGTTCGGTTCTACCCCAGTTCCAATGAAAATGGCCACCTGTGTAACCAAAACCCCGACTGCCATTGGGATTTTCAGAGGCCCAAGCCACGTGCTGAGGTTCTTTTTTAGCCACAGCGCGGCGAACGTCTGGATTGCCGCTATGTGGACCGTCTGGACGATTCATCGTTTCGTCGGGAGCGATCGCAGAGAGTATCGGCGTGACTCCTTGCATATTCTCACGGAAACGCATGTGGAAGTACCATTCGTCGCGCGTTTCGAATGGCTTGACTCCACGCGTGATCGGATGCTCAGGAAGCTTATCGAACTTAGCCGTCCAGTGAGGATTCACCGACCAGTTTGTTTCAAAGTATCCACCAAGCCACTTGAGAAACTCTGGGCCACCACGATCCTTGGGGACTTCGACGGCGTAGTGGATGCAAACGAGTCCAGCACCACGCTCGGTCTGCTTGTTGATTCGATCCAAATGCGAAAGCGACGGGTGACCTCCACCTCCATCGGAGTAGATCACAATCGCATCGGCGGTATCGAGTGCCGAATCATCGGCAGGCCAACCGTTTCGAAGGACTTCGACTTCAGTTGTTGGAACCGTTTTCTTGACCGTGTCGGCCAGGATGCGACAACCGGCATAGTGTTCATGGGAACCAAAATCGTGGCTTCGTCCACCAGCGATGAAGACGATTTTTTTAGGAGCATTCGGCTCGGTGGCACGCAGGCTTGCCACAAAACCAAAAGTTGAGATTATCGACGCACCAATCAGAATCCAAGAAGCTTTCATGGCTGACTTCATATAAGGGAGGAAAAACATGGAGGGGTGGCAATCGCCAGAGAGTATCGTAATTCTTACGTTATCCAAAGTAAATCACCCCAATGGGATTCGATTTGGCATCCAAGGGTTAGTGCACGGAAGCTAGAATAATAGTGGAAGTGCGCGAGCACTCCGGTGAACGTTCGAGGGTAGCGATTTTGCTATGTTTTATTACCGGACGGCTCTCGCCGCTGCGCTTTTAATTCATGATAAACGAGCAAGGAAACTGTTGCATGAAGTATGCGATTTGCAACGAAACATTCGAAGGAACCTCGCACCGCGAAGGTTTGGAACTTGCCAAGAAACTCGGCTACAGCGGTGTCGAACTCGCACCCTTTACGCTTGGACTCGATGCTCGTGAGATTTCCAATCAGACGCGTCGAGATTACCGCTCGATGGTCGAGGACCTGGGAATGTCGATCATCGGCTTGCATTGGCTGTTAGCAAAGACCAACGGTTTTCATCTAACCACGGACGATCGAACCGTCCGCAACAAAACAGCCGATTACTTTAAAGGCCTGATCGAGTTGTGTTCGGATCTGGGTGGGGATGTGATGGTCTTAGGCTCCCCGCTTCAGAGAAACTTCAGCCCACCGATGACGCACGAGCAAGCCATGGCAAACGCCGTCGAGGTGATCAAGCAATTTAATGAGCAACTCGAAGCGGCGAAGGTTCGATTAGCGATCGAACCGCTAGGGCCTCAGGAGGGGAATTTTCTCAATCATGCTTCGCAAGCACGCGAGATGATCAAGGCCATCGACAGTCCAAACGTCCGATTGCACTTGGACGTTAAGGCCATGAGCACCGAGGGCCGACCCATCGAGCAAATTGTGCGCGAGAATGCCGATTGGGTGATCCACTTTCATGCCAACGACCCGAACAAACTCGGGCCAGGGATGGGCGATGTCGATCAAGCTCCGATCTTCAAGGCGCTTAAGGACATTGATTACAACGGATGGGTGAGTGTTGAAGTTTTTGACTATTCACCGGGCGTCGAACGGATTCTTACTCAAAGTATGGACACGATGCGCCGTTGTGAGCGACTAGCCTCCATCGCGGGTGGCCAGTAGGCTAGTATGGACCATCGCAAGTCGTTCCCTTGGATTCCTGTGATTGCATTGGTGGTCGTCAATGCACTCTGGGGGTTTTCGTTCCCGGTGGTCAAAGTCCTCAACGAGATGAGCGACCTTCATTTTGGCGTGCCGCACGAGCATCAAAGCACGGCGTTTCGGGTGATTGTGTCGGCATGGATGATCGCCACCCGATTTACCTTGGCGTTGGTATTGCTAGGCATCTTTTGGAATTCGCTGATCCGCAATGCGACGCGGCAGGAGTGGCTAGCGGGCTTTTACATCGGGCTGATGTTCTACTTTGGGCTCGTATTGCAGGTCATTGGTTTAGCGACTATCCCAGCATCGCGAAGCGGTTTTCTGACGAGTTTGACTGCGGTCTTTACGCCACTGTTTGGGGCGTTGATCTTTCGCAAGTATCCAACTAAATCGATGGTGTTAGGGATTGCGTTGGCCGTTGTTGGAGTGGTGGTGCTTACGAGGTTAGTGGTTCGCACACCTATGGGCTTAGGATTGGCACCTGACGCAGCCGATCGCTGGACGATTGGCGACACCTTGACGACACTTGGATCGATGTTCTTTGCATTCCAAGTATTGTTTCTGGATCACTATGGCAAACGGATCAACTCGGTAGCTGTTACACCGAGTATGTTTTTGACAGCGGCGGTTTTGGGTTGGATCACAGTGGGAGTTGTATTAGGAACGTCGCTGCGGCCGCAGACTGGAGTTGCGGGCATGGCCTTTGGGGATTGGGTGGGCTTGTCGATTCGTCCGATATTTTTGACGTCTCTAGTGGGGTTAGCGGTCTTGTGTTCGATGCTGGCTTTTGGGTGGATGAACAAGTATCAGCCTTGTGTGAGTGCATCCCAAGCGGCGGTGATCTACAGTTTGGAGCCGGTGTTCGCGTCGGCCTGGGCCTTGTTTTTACCAGGTTGGCTTTCGATGCTATCGGGGATAGAGCATTCCAACGAGCAGGTGACTTGGAGTTTGTTTCTAGGAGGGGTGCTCATTTTGTTCGCCAACGTCGTGGCTTTGTATCCGTCAGGGCCTCCCCAGAGGGCGACAAACGAAAACTCAGGCATCCCTGAGGACACCGAAGTCTAAAGAGTTTCGAAATTCGGATATTCGGGTCGTTATGGGTTGTTGAGAAATGACGTTCTTCAGATAATTTTGTGGGTAGAGAATCTGGATTTCTCGTACTCAGCAACGCGGTACTCGTACTCCTACTCGAAGCCCCTAAATCCCAGCGGTACTTTTCGATTACGAGTACCATTTCATTGAGTACGAGTAGCCCCTAGCAACTGACAATGGATTGTTTTTGCCCAGTTGCGGCCTAGTGGGATTGGGATCTTGCAAAAGCCCTCGGTTTATGCGAAACTTTGGGGAAGCTTGAGAGAGGGCAGGGAGAAAACTGTTGCTAGTTCGAGCTGAGTTGGAGAGGTGGCTGAGTGGTCTAAAGCACCGGATTGCTAATTCGGCGTAGGATTAATTTCCTACCGCAGGTTCGAATCCTGTCCTCTCCGCTAGGTTTTTGCAGCATTTCTGGCCAATTGCTTTGGAGTTCTGTTGCGCCCATGCAACTCGGTGCATGGCCCGGTCTGGTATGGATCCACGCCCGTGGAGGCGGTAGGATTTGAACTACCTGAGTGATGTTTCGAAGCTTGGGGATGATGAGGCCGAACCAACCTATGCAGCGGATTAGCGACCGATAATTCTCTTTGGAGTCCACGGATCGTCGCAGCGCCTAACTTTCCTTACTTCTCGGCCAAGATATATCAGCCGACTTCGAATACGAATGCGTAGCCGTTTCGGGCTTGCAAGCCTATTGTATTGCCACGTTTACTGCTGAAAATCTATGTCCACAACGCCTCTGCTCGATGTTCGAATGCTGTCGTACAGTTTCCGGAGCAGGGTCGCGGTCGACGATGTTTCCTTTTCGATCCAACCCGGGGAATTCTTCGGTCTCTTGGGTCCTAATGGTGCAGGCAAGTCGACCACCATCTCCTGTATCGCTGGGCTGATGAGCCGTTTTCGAGGCGCGATGTTCTTTCGCGGCGAACCGTTTTCGCCTGCGAGTCGAGCGATCGATCGGCAGAGGATAGGAATCGTGCCTCAAGACTTGGCGGTTTACGATAACCTCTCGGGTCGAGAGAATCTACAAACGTTCGGAGGCTTGTTCGGTCTTGCAGGAAAGAAATTGCACAGCGCGGTCGATCGACAATTGGAGATTGCTGGCTTGATCGATCGAGCAAGGGATCTGGTCAAAACCTACAGCGGCGGAATGAAGCGACGCCTCAACCTCGCGTGCGGCTTGATTCATCAACCCGAGTTGGTTCTTCTAGATGAACCGACCGTTGGAGTGGATCCGCAGAGTCGCAGCCATTTGTTCGATTCCCTTCAGAAGATTCAATCGGAGGGGACGACGATCCTCTACACTACCCACTACATGGAAGAGGCAGAACGCTTGTGCAATCGCATCGGCATCATGCATAATGGAAAGATCATCGCCTGCGGCACATCGGATGAACTCGCTGCTTCGAGCGGTCTGACCGATTCCAATTTGGAACAGGTATTCTTGAAACTAACCGGTCGGAGTTTACAGGACTCATGAACACTCTTCGCTGCAGTTGGTTGCTCGCCAAAAAAGATCTGCGCTGTTACTTCCGGGATCGCGGGGCGTTGGCTGTAGGTTTTCTAGTACCCATCGCGCTGGTGACCGTCTTCGGTTGGGTGATGACCAGTATGTCGGGCGGACCGGGGGCGATGCCCAAGCCGATCCTTTACGTCGTGGATGAGGCATCGAGCGAATCGAGCCACGCCTTCGTGGACCGACTGCGGAAATCGACGGCGCTGCGTGTCCTCCCGAAACCCGATGCACCCCCGCTAACCCGT
>JBEIGI010000004.1:0-178144 GCA_040381975.1 Pirellula sp. | reverse complement strand
GTCGATTGCTAGCGCGGGCTTCTCGGATCGTTTGGCAATAGGATCGGAGTGAGTTCTTTGACGAAGTCTTGGGCATCACGGAAGCTTCGGTAGACACTTGCAAAACGCACGAAAGCGACTTCGTCAAGATCTCGCAGGTACTGCATGCATAGATTCCCTACGTCCTCGGAACTGACCTCTCGATCGTAGTTGTCGAGTATATGGGCTTCGATCTCGATGGCCAGTCGCTGAATTTCCGCTTGCTCGATCTTGCGTTTCCAACACGCCGCTGACAACCCCCGTTCGATCTTTGCACGGCTGAAATCCTGACAAGTCCCATCCCGCTTGCGAACTTGCAAAAGTCCCTCGACCCGTTCGTAGGTCGTAAAACGACGTTTGCAGTGGTTGCAGAACCGACGTCGACGAATCGCGCGGCCCTCTTCCACAATCCGCGAATCGCGAACTCCGTCGTTGTCGTTACCACAAAAGGGACATCGCATGGAAGTACTTAACTTGCCGATGGAAAGATCATGCAAAAACAGAAGGCTAGAAGCTATTGTTGCAGAGTTTTCCAATCCATCAACGGTCAAGGGAAAATCCACGTCCTAGAAATATGCCGCTAGCCTCTGAGGATTGACAAGCTATCATACCGAGTCGAAACGCATCCAAAGCGATTTTTCGTCGGCTTTTTCGAGTATATCAAGTCCCCCCATCCCCTTTTTGCTTGCAATGTCCGACCTAACGCAAAACAACGATAACCCAGCAACTCCGCGTTCCCCTAGCGCCTACCGATACTTGTTTTGGGCTGGTTTGTTCATGCTCCTAGGGATCAGCTTTTTGATCATCCTCGGACGCCAGCGGGAGAGTTTTGCCGGCAGACAAGTCCCCGAATTGGATCTCAAGCCGCTGCTCAATACGACCGAACCAGCCGCCGATCTGATGGCTAAATCGGACTTGGTGCTGGTCCATTTTTGGGGGACTTGGTGTGGCCCTTGTGTTCAGGAGTATCCTGAGATCATCAAGTTGCAGCGTAAGTATGCTGTTGATCCTCGGGTTGCGATCGTGAGTATCTCCTGCGGTTCGACAAACCCCGAGTCTATCGACGAACTCGAATTCGACACCAAAATTTTTGTCCAAGGACTTGGGGGAGACCTGCCGATCTATTGCGATCCTGCGATGTACTCTCGCATTCAGATCGCAAATATTATGGGGCGAGGTGGGTTTGCCTATCCAACAACCCTCCTGCTTGATCGCCAGATGAAAATCCTCGATGCATGGGTCGGAGCCACCAATCCAGGAGAACTCGATCGAGCGTTGACGAAACTTCTTGCATCCAAGAAATAGCATCATGACGTTTCACTAGAGGATCTCCCAAACAGATGTCTTCGAAGCACAAGCCGATCCTTGCAATTACCATGGGTGATCCTACGGGCATCGGTCCGGAGATTATCGCCGGAGCGGTTGTCAACCCCTTGGTGAGTCAATGGTGCACACCGGTGGTTATTGGTCGCACGAGCATCATGCGTCGTGCAAGTTCAGTCGTTGGTACCAACACCCCTTGGATCGCTTGTCAGGATTGGGAGCAGATTCGATCGAACCTCGAACTAATATCCGACGGAAATCCCAACTCACCAGCGCCAGTGTGCTGTTTGGATGCGGCAAGCCAACCGTCCGAAGATGCACAACCCGGGAAGATCGATGCACTCGGTGGACAAGCCGCTTACGATTCGCTCTTGGCCGCAACTGAATTGTGTCTGAGTAAACGAGTCGACGGTTTAGTGACCGCACCTTTGCAGAAAAAATCGCTCGATCTTGCAGGTCACCATTGGCCAGGGCACACAGAACTCTTGGGGCATCTATGCGGCGTGGATGCGACAGCCATGATGCTCTATCTGCCTCCTGGAAAACCCAATCACGGCGGTGCCAGTGGCCTAGGGGTCGTGCATGTGACATTGCATATGGCATTGCGGGAAGTCTTTGAGCATTTGACTCCTGCGAACATTTTAAAAACGATCGAGCTGACGCATTCCTATTTTTCGCGTTTGGCTTTGGCCCAAGGCCGCAAGGAGCCACCCAAGATCGCCGTGACCGCGTTGAATCCGCATGCGGGTGAATCGGGGCGTTTTGGTACTGAGGAGATCGAATGCATCGCGCCTGCGGTACTTGAAGCCAGGAAATTGGGAATCGATGCCACGGGGCCTTGGGCTGTCGATACGCTCATGCCTAGAGCAGCGCAAGGAGAGTTTGATGCGGTGGTGGCGATGTACCATGATCAAGGCCACATAGCACTCAAACTGCTAGATATGTTTGAGGCGGTCAATATCACGTTGGGTTTGCCTATTGTTCGCACCAGCGTGGCACACGGCACTGCCCACGATATCGCTTGGAAAGGCATAGCTAAGTCTGGCGGAATGGTCCAAGCCATCTTGGCAGCAGCCAAGCTCGCGGTTGACTAGAGGAGCTCATTTAGAATCCAAAGTGACTGGTCAACATGATCCTTTAGATCAGTGGCTTTCAAATAGACTCTCGGTTCATCAATGATAAAACCATCTTCAAAGCCTTCAAAATACATAAAGGCCCTGCGCATGAATATTTTTCTTCGTTTCGAATTGAGAAACTCTCGAATTGCTTTCGGTGACTCACCACGAACCATATGAATTGAATTGAATTCGGGATCCTCTGGAAATTCGACACCTTCAAACCCCGAGAACCCAAATATCTCTAGCTGACGTGTCCGTTTGCACAATGTAAACTGCGGGATGTTCAGGCGTTTATCCTGCACTAAAAGCAACGTAGAGGACTCGTTGCTCTCGCCGTCGGGATCGTAATCGTATTCGCAAAGAGTAATCCTAGTGCTATCGGTTTCAACGACTAAGGCGAATCGAACCTTTTGCGTTTCGCCAACATAGGAGTACCGTTCAAAGCGCTGAAATCTCGCCCAGTCCTTCTCGGGAAGATCTGTGAAATAGTCTAACCCCAAGGCTTTCGCATCGTTGGCTAACTCGGCCCGTCTTCTCTTGTGGTACACAAAGAGTATCAATGCCCGGAGTCCGAAAGCTGCGAAAATCGCAACAACGATCAGCCAACCCATGAACTGTTACTCCTTGTCAATCAAACCTTGCCCGAACGGCAAAGACCATCATGGCCTGCCGCTGAGGAGTTGCTGAACTTTTTCCTCGATTGCCTTTCCTCTCACATGAACAGCAGCCACGTTTCCATCGCGACCGATGAGCATCGTAAAGGGGATCGCTATGATCGAAAGCTCCTGTGCAATCGCTGTGTCCATACCTGACTTGGCCGGATCATTGCTCACGAGAACATCCCACGAGGTTTTATTCTGGGCCAAAAACTCATCGAGGTCCGATCGCTTCTCATCGAGATTGATCGAGATGACTTCAAATCCTTCGGCATGTTTCTCGTCATAGACTTTTTGAATGTTTGGAATCTCTGCAATGCATGGCCCGCACCAGGTTGCCCAAAAGTCGACCAGCACGACCTTGCCCTCGTACTTGGACTTGTCAAAAGGCTTGCCTGAGACATCGACTAAGCCTTCGAGATTTAGGGGTTTTCCGATAGTGCCGACCCGTTTTTGAAATCCGGTAACGGACATTTCGATTTGAGACTTCAGCTCTGGAGTTTTGGTTTTTTCGAGTTGAGTCGCGGCTAGATCCAAAAGGCTTTTGGCGACCTCTATGTTCCCTGAGAACTCGAACTGCATGGCGCACTGAGCCAGTGCCATCGCCGTCCAGGGCGATGGGATCTTGTCCATAAGATCTTTCGCTTTTTCGGTTAACACGACAGGATCAGCGGCTAGGGCTTGTCGCGTATCGATGACTTGCAAGTAGCTCTCGAAGTCTGGCAACCGTCGCATCTTCATCTGCCAGGATCGCATGCCAAGATTTGGGTCGGGCACATCCCGAAACTTGGCCTCGAGCGCATCGACGAGTTGATCGCAAGCCACATCACCTGGGCTTGGGGTCTTTGGCTCAGCCGCACTTGCTGGATCCTTCGGATCAGAAGCTGCGGCAGAATCGCTTTCGCTCGAGAGAGCCTGTGCGGCCTGGGCGACGGCCATGAAGACACCGGGGTCGGCACCCTCGGCTTTTTCTAACAAGCTTTTGGCCGCAGCCAAGACTTGATCGACCGTCGCTGTTTGGTTTGCGTAGTCGGATGAGAGCAACTGCAATTGCAATCGCTGAGCTATTTTCGAAACACGCGGATCATCGTTGCTTGAAAGCTCTCCGCTGAGTTTCCTTAAGTCATCTTGTGCGGGGACATCGCGAAACATAGCCATTTGCTGGAGAGCTTCGAGCTTACTGATCCAGCCTTGAGCTGTCTCGTCGGGCGTCTTGGCTGCATTCCTGAGTCGATCGGCTGCGGCAGATTTCATACGAAGCAGATCCATTCCGCTTGTGAGAATGGTGTCGTTGTTGATCTGCTTTTTGTTGGCATCGTTTTGCAAATCCATCATCGCACGATCGACCGTGCTCAAGAACTTAACGATGTCCTCGGGTTTCTCCGAGTCGGTCATCTTTAGAGTTTTATAGCTCTTGGCTTGCAACGATGGATCGTCTTGCCCGGGTTGGAAGTTAGGTAGTTGCGGTGCTGTGCTTGGTTCGGTGGTATTTGAACTTGTGTCACCTACTTTAGGTTTAGACTTGGTCGATGCCTGGGAGCTATCGGCAGGTCGAAACCCGCTCGTCTCGGCCGAAACTTCCTTGGTCTTGCTTTCCGGGGAGCATCCCACGGGGGCAAGCAGTAAGCCGCCTACGAGCGTCCAGCGTATCGTGGATCTGAGTTGCTTGGCCAGCAGTGATCTCCTCGAACTCGATGCTCTGGATTGAATTTTGTTTTCGACGACTTTTGCGATAACTATTTTCACGGATATTCTCCAAAAAACTCGGTGTACTTGACCGCTAGTAGCTTGAACGAATCGTCTCGACTAGGCAATACTGCTTGCTCCTTGCCTCTTTGATTTCCTCAGGAAACATTCGAATTCATCCCCGTGCTACGAAAGAAACCATGGAAAAACGGATCAGCATTTCCACCACTGCGCATCGCTCGTTGCCGTCGGTTGGCCTTGGGTTCTGGAAAATACCCAACGAGTCGACCGCCGAACTGGCCTTGGAGGCTGCCAAGATCGGTTATCGCCATTTCGATTGCGCATCGGATTACGGCAATGAGCCGCAAGTCGGCCAGGGCATTGCGCAAATCCAGCGAGACCGGATCTGCCGACGCGAGGACTTATGGGTCACAGGCAAACTATGGAACACTTACCACCGCAAGGAGCATGTGCGGCGAGCTTGCGAAAGAAGCTTGAAGGATTTGCAACTCGATTACCTGGATCTGTATTTGATTCACTTTCCGATTGCATTGGCCTACGTTCCATTTGAACACCGTTATCCGGCAGGTTGGCATTATGACCCTGAATCGAAAACACCTAGGATGATTCCTGATGCTGTACCGATCTATGAAACTTGGGAAGCGATGGAAAGGCTCGTTCAGGCCGGTCTGGTACGCTCGGTGGGCGTGAGCAACTTTGGTGTCTCGCTCCTGCGCGATGTGCTGTCCTATGCGAGGATTCGCCCTAGTGTGCTCCAGGTCGAATCCCATCCGTATTTGGTACAAAGCAAACTGCTTCGTTATTGCCAGCAAGAGCAAATCGCCGTGACAGCGTTTAGCCCACTGGGGGCACCGTCGTACATCCCTCTGGGAATGGCCACCGTCGCCGATTCGGTGATCGAGCAATCTGTTGTTACCAAGATTGCTCGGGAGGTTGATCGCACGCCCGCTCAGGTCGTCTTGCGTTGGGGGGTTCAGCGGGGCACAGCCGTGATCCCTAAGACTCAGCAATTGACTCGTCTCCGGGAGAATTTGAGCCTGTTTGACTTTGAACTTACCGAAGAGCAAATGGCGTTGGTATCGGGACTTGATCGCAACCAACGATTCAACGATCCGGGTGTCTTTTGCGAAGAAGCCTTCGGGTGTTACTATCCGATTTACGAGTAACCGCCACAGCTGTTCCTCACGGAGTTTGTTGCGATCGCGACTTCTGCATGATTTCGTAGAGGTCCAAGTCCGCTCGTCCGCCGAGAATAGCAAAAATCGTGCGCAGTTGCTTGAGGCCCACAGGAATTCCCTTATCGGCCCGGAGTCGGAAGTAACCTGGTTCTGCCGTAACAACTTGGCTTGCAAGGCTCTCTTGCTGCAAGAGGGATTGAACATAAGCAAAAGCGTGCTGGTTGCTGGTCAGCAGTGTTTGGCCAAGGGGCTCTTCGATTGGGTCGGTTTTGCTGATGATGCAATCGGCTTGAAGCTCCACAGTGCTCTCGTCGTCCTTGAGCAATCGAACTTGCCAAAAACCTTGCTCGGTCTTCGCAACCGATTCGACACCCAAACTCTCAATCATTACGAAACGCGTGGAGACTCGATCCGCAAGTTCACTTCGTGTTCGAGCAAGCTCATCGCCTTGCGGATCCTCGCGGTATTGGGAAGGGCTTGGAGGCACGATCCAAACAAATTTTGTATGGCCATCGTAGTCAAGGCATTCACGCACGCGTCGACAAGCCTCAGAAGTCGAACCTACAAGCACGATCTGTTTGCCATCGTACGTCTTTGGGTCGAATTTTCTATCCAGCGGCAGGTGGATCAGAAAGTCATCACGGGCTTGGAGTTCACCGATAGCAAGTCCACCTGCGGGGCCTAGGCCGACTCTAGTCGCCGGAGTCCCTCGGCAATCGATGATGCAATCGGCACGAGACACCCACGTCCCTCGATGTCGGCCTTGGACGAGGATACGAAATTCATCGTTGCAACGGCTCTGCCACTGGAACTCATCGAGTCGGTCGGTTTCGGGTCGATCGTATGAACGGAAACGAGAAATGTCGATCACGGGGCTTAAAAAGTGAATATCATCGAACAAAAGATCCGTTTTTGCCAACGGCAGCAAATATTCTTCGGCGTACTGCTTGCCTGTGAAAAAACCATCCACGGCTGGAGCTCGGTAGGATTCGTCTTGAGCTTCCAATGCTGCTAATCCTAAGCTTGTTGTAACCTGGCCGGCAGGTAATTCGATCTGGCGACCATTCCAATCGAGCAAACGGTGGGCGACTCGGCGAGTTTCGAAGATCGATACATGGTAACCCAAGAATCGTGCATAGAGAGCCGCTTCGATACCCATTGGCCCCGCACCCACGATGGCAATAGTCGCTGGGCTCTCCATTTCGGGATCCCATGGAAGTGCATCGATCATGTAAACGTTTTCTGTAAGAGAGACGGACAAAACTAAGGGAACGGGATGTTGTTGAATTCGTAGTCGACCGTTTGCAAGATGACCGACTCGGGAGCTCGATAAACAAAACGATAGTCGCTCAAGGAGCCTTCGATGTCGAAGAGATAACTCAGACCGATGTCGTTTTTAGTAAGTCTAGTGGTAGCCCAGCCGGCATGTTCAATGCGGTTCCCCTCTTTGTCTATTAGATAGCCATCGGTAAGAGCGATCCATCCCTGCAGGACATCGTTTGACGGTTGATTGGCAAGCGACACACCGATTTGAATTTCCTGCAAATCCCGATTCTTGCTTGCCGATTCTAGAACCACGGTCATATCGCCCGCAGTAAGCGTCTTGCCACTGTTGTCCTTGGGGTTTTCGAAATCGATCGTCGCTGTTCGGCCCGGAATAGCGATTTGCAGTTCACCTTTCCAGGATGCGATTTTGGTGGCGGCCTGCGTGGGCTTGAGGACTCGCATCGAGACAAGCAACTGTGAACCTACTGGGACATAGTCGCTCGATTGATCCGTTGGTACCAAAAGCAATTCATCGTTCTCTGTCCTGACGACCAGCTTATCCATAGCGAACCTGACGAACACTGGGTTGAATCTCGGTTCCCACTGGACTATGAAATCCAGTTCAGCCGTGCTCTGGAGCGGATCTAGAAAATGGGTTGTTTTGCTGAGCGCAACAGGCTGTAGCCGAAGAACACCGATATAGACCGGGGGGATCGACTCGCGGGGTAGACTTTTGAGCAGACCTTGTTTGTCCTCGGGAATTTGAGGTTTTGGCCCAAAGGCGATTTTGCCATTGTCCCTAGGAATGATTTGCCAATCGATTTGCTGCATCACCTCATCGAGAGCTTCCCAATAGGTCACCCCTTGGATATCGAAGTCCGACACTTCCCCAAGTGCAGGTTGTTTGCGATAGGTATCCAAACCGATTTTATTTCGGGTTTGTTTCTCAATCCTATCGAGGGCTTCGACCACGCTCATTTCCCCAACGAGATTGACCATCGATGGTTCATGAAAGTCGACGGTGGTCTCTTCGAGAAACTTTTCCCGGAGTCGCTCGATTCGCATTCGCAGTTCCGCAGAGGCTTGCTCATCCAGTGGCGGCAAAAACTCCAAAGCCTCTGGGCCGATCTGTTGAATCTCCTTTTCCGCAGCATCCCGATCAGCTTCTTTATCGGCATCGAGCTGCTTTGCAAGCTCTACGATCTTCTCCCGCAATGAGGCTTGCTCTTGGGGCTCTTGCCAAGCGTCCAAATCCGGGCATGTACAAACAAAAAAACTAAGAATAAAAACTGCCTTTGCGAATATTCTCATGGGGCACCCTCGCTCGATGATACAGGTTCTTGATTTTGAGGCTTGAGAATTCGACGGATCTGTTCGTAGCGACTGGCCAGTTGGCTCTCCTGACCTCGCTCGATCGGGTGATAGAACTGCCGATCGACTCCCAAGTAGTCTTGGACTGCAATTCCGTCTGGAGATTCATGGGAATACTGGTATCCGATTCCGTGTCCAAGCACTTCAGAGCCAGGGTAATGACCATCGCGAAGATGGATTGGCACTGGAATCAAGTCTCCTTGCTGTACTTCTTTGCGTGCTGCCATGATCGCCGTTGTAGCCGAGTTGCTCTTCGGTGCAAGTGCAAGGTAGATTACTGCTTGAGAAAGATTAAGTTGGCATTCGGGCAAGCCGACAAACTCGCAAGCCTGCATGGTCGCAACTGCAAGGCTCAATGCTTGTGGATCTGCATTACCGACATCTTCGCTTGCAAAGATCACGAGCCTTCGAGTTAGGAAACGGATTTCCTCACCACTTTCGATAGCCCTTGCTAACCAGTACAAAGCGGCATCGACATCCGATCCACGCAGGCTTTTGATCAGGGCGCTTGCCATGTCATAATGTTGATCGCCTGATGGATCGAACTGCAGTACTTTCTTTTGCATGCTCTCTTGGATCAGCTCGACGGTCAACACGATGGGGATACCGGCGGACGACAAAACGGCAACTTCCAAGGCGTTCAGGGCGCGACGGGCGTCTCCTTCGGCAATCCTGGCGCAGTATTCGAGGGCTTGGGGCGAGACCTGAATCGAGTAGCGACCGAATCCTACCTGCGGGTCCTTGATGGCCCGCTGAAGAAGTTTCACAAGATCGTTTTGTGACAGAGGGTGCAACTCGAAGACTTGGGAGCGACTCAGTAAGGCACCGTTGACTGCAAAGAACGGGTTACTGGTAGTGGCTCCAACCAGGGCGATCGTGCCGGCTTCGACATCCGGTAGCAGAGCGTCTTGCTGGGATCGGTTGAATCGATGGATTTCATCGATAAAGAGAATCGGCCTAGATCCGCTGACGCTCAGTTCGTCTCGTGCCCATTCGAGGGCCTCACGAAGTTCTTTGATACCGCTGGTAACGGCATTGATTTGCCGAAAGGCGGCTTTGGTCTCGGTGGCGATGAGTTTAGCGAGGGTTGTCTTGCCGGTTCCCGGGGGTCCGTAGAACAGAACCGATTGGATGCGACCTGCGCTGACAAGTCTACGAAGCAGTTTGCCAGGTTCGAGAATGTGCGTCTGTCCGACCATTTCGTCGAGCGACTTTGGTCGCATTCGGGCCGCCAAGGGCTCGGCGGCGCGTCGGTTGGATTCTTCGGCTTTTGAAAATAAATCCATCGTTTGGAGCTCGATAAGCGTTTTCGTTGGCAATAAAGAACAGCCCAGTGGAAACTGGCATGGTGCGTTAGCCTTGGTTTTCCCGTGCAAATCCCTACAATCTCGGGCTTTGGCTGGGCAAAACCGCCGGCCGACCCGTTTCTGTCCCCTTTGGATTTTAGACAATGTCTGACTCGAAGTCTGAATCTGGCTCGCAAAATTCCCATGAACTCGGGGTTCATCAAGCAGCGAGGCTCGAAAAACTCAAGAAAATCGAAGCCATGGGGATCGATCCTTGGGGACATCGCTTCGACCAAAGACACTTCATCGACTCGGTTCGAGCCCGGGCGTTAGAAGTCCGCTTCAAGAAGGAAGATGGCAGTTTTGTCGAATTGCCAAACTTCGACGGTTCCGAAGTTGTCGATTACAAGGCGTGGAAACTTCAGCAGGGAGCGGGCGAGGAGGTCGGGCCTGAGGTTCGTATCGCCGGTCGGATCCTATTGATGAGAACCGCTGGTAAACTCGTATTCCTCAACATACGGGATCTTACAGGCGACATCCAAGTGATGATTCCCAAGGGCCACTTACCCGATGAGGATTTTGAACTTACGAAACTTCTGGACTTCGGTGATCTCATCGGTGTCGATGGACGTCTTGGACGAACCAACACCGGAGAGCTAACGGTATTTGCATCCAAGCTTCACTTTATGACCAAGACGCTTGAGCCACCACCGGAGAAGCATGCGGGGCTTCAGGATCAGGAGCTGCGTCAAAGGATGCGCTATGTTGATTTGACTTACAACCCCGAATCGCTTCAGACGTTCCTCAAAAGAACCAAGATCATCCAATCGATTCGAAGGACACTCTCGAAGCATGAGTTTGTCGAGGTCGAGGGCCCGACACTCCATACGATCGCAGGTGGAGCGGCCGCGAAACCCTTTTTGACTCACCACAACGCCTTGGACATGAAGCTCGTGCTAAGGATCGCGCTGGAGTTGCACCTGAAACGACTCATGGTAGGCGGCATCGAACGAGTCTATGAAATCGGTAGAGTCTATCGCAACGAAGGGATCAGCCCCAAACACAATCCCGAGTTCACGATGATCGAACTTTACTGGGCCTATGCTGACTATAAGGTCATGATGGATCTGACTCAGCAGATCATTGTCGAAGCGATCGAAGCCACCGGGCAGGGGTACCAATTGATGTGGGGGGATCTGCCTATCGATTTCACTCCACCCTTCGCTCGCAAGACGTACACGGAACTATTCGAGCATCACACAGGCTTGAAGATCGATGATGCCGAGGGGATTGCTAAACTAGCCAAGAAGATTGGTTTGGATCCGACGGGCAAGCATCCCGATGTGGTGGTCAGCGAAGTCTTTGAAGAGAAGGTTGAGGACTCATTGATCGGGCCGATATTTGTTACCGACTATCCGGCAAGTCTTTGCCCGCTGACCAAACGTAGCAGTTCGAATCCAAACATTGCAGAGAGGTTCGAGTTATTCATTCACGGAATGGAATTGGCCAACGCGTATACCGAATTGAACGATCCGATTTTGCAAGAGTCCTTGTTTAAAACACAGCTCGATGGAATGGCTGAAGAGGATTCGATGGCCCGGATGGATAGCGATTTTATCCGCGCGTTGCGGCATGGAATGCCTCCGGCTGGCGGATTGGGGATAGGAATTGATCGGTTGGTCATGCTGCTTACGAATTCTCGCAGCATCCGAGATGTGATTCTGTTCCCACTTCTAAGACATGAATCGTAAGTAGCAGTTAAGAGACTAGTTGAGGACAAACAGATGGAAGCGGGAATCGTAGGGTTACCCAATGTTGGAAAAAGTACGTTATTCAACGCGCTGACAGGTTCTCAGGGGGCCCAAGCAGCAAACTATCCCTTTTGCACCATCGAGCCAAACGAGGGAATCGTCAGCATCCCCGACAAAAGACTCGATCGCATCAACCAACTGATTAAAACCCAAAAAATCATCCCTGCAATGTTCAAATTGGTTGACATCGCCGGGATCGTTAAAGGTGCAAGCGAGGGAGAGGGGCTTGGAAATAAATTTCTGAGCCACATTCGAGAGGTCGATGCGATCTTGCAAGTCGTTCGCTGTTTCGTCGATCCGGATGTCACTCACGTGGCTGGCAAAGTCGATCCGGTCTCCGATATGGAAACGATCGAAATGGAACTGCTCTTTGCGGATATCCAAAGCGTAGAGACGGCGCTTCCTAAAGCCGAACGCGCTGCAAGAACCGGCGATAAGGAGGCCAAATTCCGAGTCGGAGTTATCCAAAAGTGCCTCGATCACCTGAATTCAGAACAGCCCGTGCGATCCTTGGTTCTCGACGAGGCCGAATCCAAGGCGATACGAAGTTTTGGATTGATGACGGCCAAGCCGATCCTCTACATTGCCAATGTTGACGAAACCGATTTGCATGGCCAAGGTACGATGGTCCAAGCGGTTCGAGAGTTGGCAACACGCAAAGGGGCATTGGTCGTTCCGGTTTGTGCCAAACTCGAATCGGAGATCGCAGAACTCGAAGAGCCCGATCGATCGGAGATGCTTGCTGCAGTTGGCTTAGAGGAGCCTGCGCTCCAGACCGTAGCTCGGCAGACCTACAAAACCCTCGGTTTGCAGAGTTACTTTACAGCCGGGGAGAAAGAGATTCGAGCTTGGACAATCCCCATCGGAGCCACCGCGCCACAAGCTGCAGGGGTGATCCACACCGACTTCGAGCGAGGCTTTATCCGCTGCGAGTGCTACTCGCTTGAGGATCTTGAGAAGCTTGGAAGCGAGAAGGAAATTCGAGCCAGTGGCAAGATGCGAACCGAGGGAAAAAGTTACGTTGTCCAAGACGGTGACATTTGCCACTTTTTGTTCAACGTATAAGTAGCCATGGATAAGCACCAGGGATTTGCAATCGGAACGCTGACGGTTATCGAGGTAACGGGTGCGGATCGAAATAAGATCCTCAATAACCTCTGCACCCAAGATCTTCGTCAACTCCAACCCGGTCAGGTGCGCGAGACGTTCATGCTCGATGTGAAAGGGCGCACCATCAGCCATGGCATCGTGGTGTCGTTGGAATCCAAAACACTTTTCATTTCCTCACCGGGGCAGGGCTCGAGATTAGTCCCTCATATCGATCGTTACATCATCCGCGAAGACGCGATGCTTCGGAATGTATCGAGCGACTATCAAGCGGTCCTGTTTCGACCAACAGCATGGAGTTACCTTGCGATCGAGTACAAAGAATTAGAGCAACTCGACTGTATCGAGCAGGTTGATGCTCCGCTCTCGCGATTAGTGATCGCTTCTCCGTGGCTTGGAGCCAAAAGCGCGTTGATCCTCCTACCGAGCATGGCCCAAGAGCACGATGTCAAGAAACTTGGGGTGGAAGTGCAAGCTAGCGATTGCGAGAGTCGAAGCCACTGGGAATTTGAGCGGATAAGCAACTTTTGGCCATGGTATGGCGTCGATATCAACGAGAAGAACCTGCCCCAAGAGATCGGGATTGACTCTCGGGCGATCTCATTCAAAAAGGGTTGTTACCTCGGTCAGGAGACCGTTGCTCGTCTCGATGCTTTGGGGCAGGTGCAAAAGCAATTGGTTTTGGTCCAACTTCGGACATCTGCAACATGGGCGTTCCAATTCCCGTACGAGTTGACTCATGAGGGAAAGTCGATCGGTTTTTTGACATCCGCCTGCAAAACGAATTCCTCCGATGGATCAGCCACAACTTGGATGGGGCTTGCGATGCTCAAAAGGAGTTTTTTCGAATCGCCGATTGAAATCCGACTCGACGCGGGAGAACTACTCCGAGTTTGTATCGGAGAGTAACAGTTGTCGATTAACAATTGACAACCCTGGAAGATCTGTCAACATTGCAATGCCCAGTTTACACTTTTTTGAAGGATGCTTCAGGGCTGGAACGCAATGAGTCGCGCGATTTGTCGATGTGGTCAGCAGGTAAGAACCAATGCCAAATCGGGTGCAAAGGTTCAATGCCCCCGGTGCGACGCTTGGTTGGACGTTGCCGAAAGGATGCTTGACCCGGATCGAGCCATGGATGAGAAACGGATCGGTTCAGATCCTGGAGTCCTTTTGCGACGCACTCAAGCGAGCAATCCCTCCGAAAAAATCAAGGCGTCTGTCGGTCACCTCGATTCGATCGGAATTGGCCGCATTATGCTTGTGTCTCTTCTGGCAGCGATTCCACTTGGCTTAATGCTCTGGGCTTATTTTGGTTTGGCGAGTTCGAGCAAGAAGCTTATAAGCATTGACAAACCCGATTCATCGACGACTGCCGAAGTCGGTTCACTAGGTTGGGGACAACTTGATTGGAAAGACAAGTTTGAAGCCTATCCAAATGGTGCTCAAGTCAAGCAGATCGCTACGAAGATCGCAGACAGCGGAATGCTTTTGGACCCGGGTAGATTTTGGGAACAGCTTGATGTTTCGGCCTTTGAAAAGAACGCTCTTTCTCCAGGTGGCTCACTTGTGGCTTATCAGGAAAAAATACCAATCAAACAGATTGTCGATGATCTGAAATCGATCCCGTTTGATACGGTTTCCAAAACCAATGAAATCGCTCACTGCAGATGGGACGTGCTTCGAGTGCATCAAGTCCCAGAGTCGCTCGGAGTTCTGGTTCGATACTTTCAGGAACCGATGAGCGTCTCGGAATTAGTTATGTCGGACGATTGGATCTCAGGTCTGCGCCGGATATTAAGTGTAGAGGAGTACTTCAATGTAGCCAAGGATCTCTATTCTCGCCGAAAAACCTCTGAACCAAATATGATTGGTTCAGAAAAGCAAAAGGGAATTCAAGAGCAATCCACTGAGAGTATCTTTACTCCCTATTTTGGATTTGCGGTGTTGACATTCAGTGTATCCGAAGGCGCTGTTCTTTGGAGCGATGTGACGGGTATCCCGAGCGAGGTTCCTCTGAGTCGTGCTTGTGGGACGATGTTTCAAAAGGATTGGTTTGCTTTTCAAAAAAGATCGAGGGTCCAACAACAACGTATTCCATCGGGTTGGAAGGCTGAGGGCATTATCGATGTTTTTGGCGAATACGAGTCACCAGAGGATCAATCTTTTGCCCGCGAACTGGTTTTCAGCGAAACCAAGCCCGATAGTGAAACGGTGGCCCGAATCGATCGAGCCATCCCGAGCGTCTCATCAAGTCGAGCCAAAGAGTTGATTTCCGTCGCATTGTCAGTAACATCCAACTATGGGCAACTGAAGGAGAATGTCTCCATCTTTCGAAAGAATCATCCAAAGGATCTTGGTTTGGATGTGCTTTTATTGTCTCTGTGGATGAGGCACCACGATTCGAAACGTTCCGGATTAACCTACGATGACTTTGGAGTGGTATTCGTCGATGCGGCTGATCGACTATTTGCCAGCTTCAAAGACCCAACACTTATCGATATCAAAGCTCGAATCTATTGGTCGCATTCGAGGCAAGAGGAGTCCGAAGAACAACTGAGTTTAGCCCAGGATTTAGGAACGACCAGCGCGTTCTTTTTCAAGCGTCGAATTGAACATGCATTAGAGAAAGCAGACAAGTCCGAAACGCTGAGCTATTTATCTAAGTTCAATACCTTTTGGCTTAGTCAGCCAGCGGTTATCATCGAGTACGATACCAAAACCACCTGGAATAACCTGGTGAAACGCTGGGGAAAATAGAGTTCCTTGGTGATCGTTGACTCCCAATTCGACTACGTGTAAACTCCCCACAGTGTAATTTTCTGATTTTTGAGTATCTTTCCCCTTGCTTGGGGACGGGTGGGAGTAGCCGGATGCCAGACGCAGTCTGCAGTTGTGGAACTTACGTTCGAGCCTATGTTCCCGCCGGCACGAGGATCAATTGTCCTCAGTGTGGTGTGCTGCTGACGATGGGTGTGGATCCTGGGGAGTCCGAAGGCTCTGAATCTGGTCAAGCGAGCGGCAATCAAGCAAGAAAGAGATCGAGGAAAGCAAAGCGATTGCGCATTGTTCTATTCTCTGCGCTTGGAATGGCCACGGTTGTTTGCGGCTTGGCCTACGGTTGGTGGTCTAATCGCTCGGGCTATCGAGTCGATAAAGAGGAGCCAAAAGCGGTTGTAGCATCTACTCCTGAGTTATCTATTCCATCACCTTTAAGCACCAAGCCTCCCGAGAAAAATCCCGCTTATTGGACTGTGGACGTTGCTTGGACGCAGTCCGATGATCAAGAATCTAGGCTGGATATTCGCTCGCTTGCCGAGCGGATAACGAAAGCGGGTGAATCGATGAATTCCCATTTGTTTTGGGATGAGGTTCTCTTGCAGACAGCCGAAAAACAATCATCAAAATTCGATCAACGTTTAACACGAATCAAGTCATCTCCATTGGACTTCTATTCAACGTTTCAGAACACAGTAGGTTCGGATTGGTTTGTCGTGGGCATTCATCAGGATCCAAAGTCTCTTGGCGTGCTGATTCGATATTATTATGAACCACTTGGGTCGTATGTTGCTGCAACGGAATCTTATGAATGGATCAGTCAATCCAAAAAACTCTTAAGCATCGATGAATTCACTCAATCCACTGGCGATGTTTTTACCGAGCAAAGTTCTTCCGAAAACAATGAGCCAAGTCTTTTTGAGAATCCAAATGCTTCCAATCAACCTCCACTCCTGTTTGCACCAAGGTTCGGGTACTTGGTCTTGGTGTTGGAGCCTCTAGCCAATGGGGCATCGTTACGTGACATTGTTTCAGTTCCTGGAGAGGTATCGGCAATCCGATTTGAAGACGAGGGAAAGCCAAAAATACATGATGTTTTTGGGAGTTACCAGTTCGATTCGGATCGCTCGCTGGCGCGATTGCTGCTCTTGGGTAGGGAGCAAGATTCTGCAAATGGAGCTTCGGAATCTCGAAAGGAAATCGGTTCGATTGAACCCCTTCGTGTCAAGAGGCTTGCGGAAGTCGCCGAGACGGCCCTGCATGAGCCTTATTCAACGGATGATCGCATTAAGCGATTTCGTAGAGAATTTCCGAATGATTTCGGTGCTGATGCTTTGTTGGTTTCAATCTGGATGACGCATTATCAAACCAAGCGAATGACTTTCTCTTTCGATGATTTCGGCAGAGTTTTTATCGAAGCGGCCCATAGACTCTTTATGAGAACCAATGATTCTTTGCTCTTAGAGGTCAAATCTAGAATTTATCTTGCCTTCGCAAAACTCAATGACGCCGAAAAGTGCTTAGACGAAGCTCAAGCCGCCAAGTTCGAGTCTGTGCACTTGCTTCAAAGATGCATCGAAGAGGCCAGTAACCGCAAAGACAAGGAAAAGCTAATGAACGCCTTACGCCAACTCAATGAGCTCGTGCGGCAAAAGCCCGAAGTCATTTCAAACCGCAACTTGAAGTCTGCTTGGAATAAGCAATGGCTCGATTGGCGCGCCGAGTCGCAGGCGAAGTAGCCTCTCTAGGGCACACCTAAAGCGACGTTCAGCAACTTCTGCAGTCGCTCCATATCCAAAGCGATCAATGAAAATCCCAAACCAATACAAATCGAGCCTAAAAGCAACAAGCAAACCGCCGTGGGGATCATTCCAGAAGAGCGTCCCGCGTCGGTTTGCTCTAACGCTTTTGAGGTCGCCACAAGCTTTTCTATCTGATACCAACCCAAGACATTTCTCACCCTACCGCAGGGGCTCAAACAAGTTGTTTTGGGGAATCCTCGACTCGGCTCAGCGATCGCTCGGACATCCCACTTGTCGATCTGCAACTGATTCCCCATCCACTTGCAATCCACCGAACCCTTCTGAAGAACAACCTCGAAAAACGCCCTGAATTCTTCAGCATCCATGCCTACGATTGTCCAACCTGGGGCCCGTTGCAGAGCGATCAGTAACACCACTAAGCAGTACAAAGCGACCAATAGCAACCACACCCATGACCCAAGTGCGGCGTACGCACCGGTGGGAAAAAACAGCTCGATTGGCCCAATCAACACAAAACCGGACAAGGCGAAACCGATGAGCAAACTTTCCTGCCCTGTGGTCAATATCGTGGGGCGACCACGCAAGGCCAACAGACCCATGACCATCAAGTAGAGCCCAAGTGGTATAAGGCCTAGAGCAAGTCTTAAATAATCCAGCATGCTTGCCGTCTATGGAACATAGTCTTGCCACATCCACACAAGCGTATCGGCCAAGGTGTGTTCAAAAACCTTGCGGTCGCAGTGCCGAGAATCTCTGCTAAAGACGTAGCGATAATCGTATCCCTTGGCGGCCAAAGCCTTGGCTGTTCTTTCGTTGGCCATCACCCAATTGTGATAGGTCTCTTCGGCATCGTTGAATCGCAGGTCTTTGTCGGCCACATGGGTGAAAATCCGCAAAGGCTTTTGATCACTTGTCTCAAGCAACTTCAAGCTCGAATGGTATTCCCAGGCCCCAAGCGGATACTTTGATTCCTCGGCGGCATCGTCATCTTGCTGATCGACAAACGTTCCCGAATAGGTGATCAGGCGGCGGAATAAATCAGGACGAAACCAGCCCATTGACAGTGCAGCGG
This sequence comes from Pirellula sp., assembly GCA_040381975.1. GTDB lineage: Bacteria > Planctomycetota > Planctomycetia > Pirellulales > Pirellulaceae > JBKCUI01. The sequence goes on along the minus strand of JBEIGI010000004.1, from coordinate 159,690 downwards.
CACCCCCAGAACTGCATCCCATCGCTGCGCGTCCCCAAGGATCATCCGTGAGCATCAACTTCGGATAGGCCACCTTGATCTCAGGATGATTCAAAACAGCCGGAAAGACTTCCTCTTGAACAAACCTTGCTAATCGATCCGACATCGTATCGTACTCGAGGCCTCGTTGGCTACCTTTGCCATCGTTACCTCCATTCTCAATGCTAATAGCAACAAACGCAGGCAACTTCCTAGCCGGATCTTTCGAGATAGTTAAGTTGTCGAGCGCGTTGCGAACGAGGTTCAGATTGCTAGGGCCATCATGCATCACCAGTACCGGAGCCTTGGTTCCATCTTTATACTCCGCGGGGATGTAGACAAAGATCTTCCGCTCCTTGCGAACTTCCTTCTTCGAGTCCAGCGTCGCATCGGTTCCAGGGAAAATCCTGCTCTGGGCCAAGCTCATGCGAAACTCAAACTGCTTACCCTTGGGATTCCCTCGATCGCTCAAATCCGGATCCAATCGGTAGTCTGGCCCCACCACGAAGTCCCCGTTTCCCGGGCCATAAGCCTTTTTCGTCGCCAAGTCTTGTCCACAAGCAATTTCGCTAGACAGTAGACCGATGCAAAGTGTCACCAGTCCCCACAAAAAATCGCAAGCTACCCTTTTTTCCATTTCTTTCCCCGCAATCTGAGCGAAACGATAAACAATCTAACTGCTCATGATATCTTATCTTTTGTACGCTTGGGCCCCTCGGGAAAAAAAGGGTTCTTCCGGAAGTATTGTGGGTAACCCTTGGGACCACCAGCCAGTTTCACGCTCGTGGGTCCATGACTTGCAGCTATCGGATACCCCCTTCGAGGGAAAACACAGAGAGAACGGGAGAGGTCCTCAAGGCTCTTTGCTCTTTGTGCCTTTGCGTTTCAAAAAGATTTTCTTAGGAATCTTAGAGCGTATGGGGTCCATCCCGAATCTTCGCGTCGAAGACCAGTAGCAAAAGGCCGGTATCCTAGATTGTTACCCACAATCATTCCCGAAGAGTACGATAAAAGACATTTGTCTGTATCTTTACCCACCAATAATTCCTCAAGAACCCGACCGTTTCCAAAATGAAAAAAGATCTTATCAAATCCCCCCTTGATCGCAGAGTTTTTTTGGCAGGAGGAACCCTTGCCATCGGCTCGGCCCTGGCTAATTCAACTTGCATTGCAAACCCCCATGGAGCGCTAGCCTCCGAGCCCCTTGAGATCATCGACTGCCATACCCATTTCTACGATCCGAGCAGGGCCCAAGGTGTTCCTTGGCCCCCAAAGGATTCGACCCTCTATAGGACTGTCCTACCGAAGGATCTTCGGGATCAACCGATGCACCAAAAAATCACCGGGACGGTGATCGTCGAAGCCAGCGAGTGGATTGAAGATAATCAGTGGCTTCTAGACTTAGCAAAGACCGATCCATTGATCGTCGGAATCGTCGGGAGACTGGATCCTGCATCTGGTGTATTTGCTGAGCAACTCAAACGCTTTGCACAGAACCCTTTGTACCGAGGGATCCGCATTTGGGAGGACCGAGCCAAATCGCTTCTAGAGCGAAACGAGTTAGATGCCTTTGCGCTCATGGCCCAAATGGGTATCACCGCCGATCTTAACGGAGGTCCCCAAACCGTAGCGTTGGTCGAATCTCTCGCTAAACGTGTCCCCGACCTGAAAATCGTCTTAAACCATATCGGCAATGTCGCGATCAACACAGAAAGTCCACCCGAGGCATGGAAGTTTGCTATGCGGGGGGCAGCAAAGGCTCCGAATGTCTTTTGCAAAATCTCAGCCTTGGTTGAAGGCGCTGCCCGTGACGGCAAGAAAGCCCCGTCGGATCTAGATTTCTATCGTCCAACACTCGATGTGGTTTGGGATGCCTTCGGAGAGGATAAGGTCATCTACGGTAGCAACTGGCCCGTATGCGAATTTGCCGCTGATTATCAGACCGTCCAACGTCTATCCATGGAGTACGTTGGTCAAAAAGGGGGCGAGGCCTTAAAGAAGTTCTGTGCCTTGAATGCCTCTCGGGCCTACCACTGGATTTCCAGATCCTAAGTGAGGTTTGGCGATGGGAGAATCTCCACGCATCGACTATAATTCCACACGCTAAATCCACGTTTTCGGCGAGTTCCTCCCTGCGCCGAGCGGATGCTGGCCATGGGGGTCGGTGCCAACGTGTGAAACTCTTTTTCCCATTGATTTTGCCGAGATCGTTTAGACATGAAAGCAATCGCCGTTCGTCCTGGAACTCCTCATAGCGTTCACCTGAGAGATATTCCAGAACCCAAGTTAGATTCGATCCCTGATGGAAAGGGGGTCTTGATCAAGGTGCTGAAGGTTGGGGTTGATGCGACAGACCGCGAGATCAACGATGCTCTCTACGGCAATCCACCACCTGGGGATGACTATCTCGTATTAGGCCACGAATCCTTTGGCATCGTCGAAAAGGTTGGAGCCAATGTCAGAAACATTCGAGTCGGTGACTATGTAACGGCAACCGTGCGGCGTCCAGGGGGATCGATCTATGACAAGATCGGAACCTACGACATGACAAGCGAAGAAACTTACTACGAACGTGGAATCAATCTTCTGCACGGTTACCTGACGGAATACTTTGTGGACCATGAAGACTACATCGTTCGAGTACCTAAGGGGCTCAAGAACCTTCACGTTTTGATGGAGCCGATGAGCTGTGCGGCCAAGGCGATACAACAGGCCTACGAAGCTCAAAGACGCATGAAAGTATGGAGCCCAAAAAGAGCCTTCGTCATGGGTGCTGGACAAATCGGCCTGCTCTCGACGCTAGTCCTTAGACTCAAGGGCCTCGAAGTATTCACACTCGCCAGAGCCAAAGGACCACACCTGAAAAGTTCGATCGTCGAAGGAATGGAAGCAACCTACATTGCTACCTCGGAAACCAGCCTCGAGGATCTGACGAAAAAAGTTGGCAAGGCGGATATCATCGTCGATGCGACAGGCTCCTCGAAAATCGCCTTCAACGCCATGGAATGCCTCGCTCATAACGGGGCCTTGGTTTGGACAAGTATCACCGGTGGCAAAAACACGACAGAAGTTCGTTCTGATAAAATCAACATCGAATGGGTTCTTGGGAACAAACTGCTCCTAGGTAGTGTCAATGCAAACCGTGATCACTTCGAATCCGGTATCCGTGATCTGGCCCTTGGAGAAGTCATGTTCCCAGGTGTCCTCGAAAAAATCCTCACCAATCCCGTCGAAGGCTTGGATCAATACAAAGAAATGATGCGTTTGCTCGTCGAAGACAACAACGCATTGAAAGTGTACGTAAACGTCGCACAAGGGTAATTCGATGCAGTGGCTTATTACGATCGCAGTCGTCTTGACAGCCTTGGCACTGGTGGTTGTCAAGCTTTTCAGGTTCGCCCAGGAACTCCGTCGGATCGATTCGGCCGATTCGCCAAACCGAGGTTGTCACGGATGCCCGGGTTCAAGCCAACCTCAGTCTGATCTGGGCATGACGATCAAGCCCCTGGTACAACTGAGCGACAAGACCAAGCAAGAAATACTCGCGATCGTTATTCTCAGCACTTGCATCTGCAGCAAGGGTACTTCTCAAGAGATCCGTCCCCCCAACTACGACGAGTCGATCGCATCAAAGTATCAGTTGGTATCGGTCCTTTCGGGACCAAACGGAGTACAGATCGACTCCAAGGAGCAGTGGCCTGATCAGCGTCGCTACTTGGTCGATCTGCTTGCCACCGAGGAATACGGTTTTGCCCCAAAGGATCCTATATCGATCCGAACGGAGGTCTTTGACGATGCCCCTGCGGTTTTCGGGGGTGAGATTCAAGCGAACATTCGCCGAAGGCAAATCGCAGTGTTTTTGGAAAGAGCAGGCCGTAGTGTCCGTGTCGATTTGGCTCTGTGGTCTCCCAAAGATCGCTCGAAAGCACCTTGCTTTCTGGGACTCAACTTCCGAGGAAATCAATCCACTTGCGATGACCCAAAAATTCGGCTTACATCCAGTTGGTGTGATAACCGAAATCCAGGTGTAGAGAACAACAAAGCCACCGAAGCGAGTCGCGCCAACCAAAGCGAACGATGGCCGATCGCACAGATCGTAGCTCAAGGCTTTGCAGTAGCGACGGCTCACTATTCCGATATCGATCCAGACTACGACGACGGTTTTGAGAATGGTGTCCACAGTCTGTTCCCCGAACATCGCATCGATGAGCAAAACCCAAGCCGATGGGGTTCGATCGCTACTTGGGCCTGGGGACTTTCGAGGCTTGCAGATGTTTTAGAAAAACTCGATGGGATCGATCCTAAAGGACTCATGGTCGTGGGGCACTCTCGTCTGGGCAAAACGGCCCTTTGGGCAGGAGCCAATGACCCGCGATTTCAAATCGTTGTTTCGAACAACTCCGGTTGTGGCGGTGCGGCACTCAGTAAGCGAGTCTATGGAGAATCGGTCGCTCGGATCAATACCGCGTTCCCTCATTGGTTCAATCGAAATTTTCGAAAGTACAACGACCAAGAAGGCTCAATGACCTTCGATCAGCATCAACTCATCGCCTCGATTGCCCCAAGGTCGGTATACATTGCCAGTGCAAGTAATGACAAGTGGGCTGATCCGTTAGGTGAACTACTCGGAGGACACCACGCATCAAGAGCATTTGAATTGCTAGGCTTAAAGGGGCTTGAGGCCAAGGAACTACCTGCCGTCAATACACCCATAGGGCAAGGATCTATTGGGTATCATCTTCGCCAAGGAGATCACGACATGCTCCTGTACGACTGGCAGCAATTCATGGCGTTTGCCAAGCGACAAGGCTTCTAAGTCAAATGGCTGGAGATCGCACTTAACGCATCATCCCATGCGCCGGGTGACTTGGGGTGATACACATCGATCGAGCTGGTTTGTAGCATCCAAGCCCGGGCTTCACCGACGTTTTTGAATCTTCCCAAGGCCAACATCTGCGAGATGACGTTCCCCAGCGCCGTGGCTTCGGCAGGACCAGCGACCACGGTACGGTTGCACGCATCGGCAGTCATTTGACAAAGCAGTTGGTTTCGAACCCCACCGCCTACGATGTGGATGGTTTCTATTTGGTAACCCAAGAGATCTTCAAGCATACCTAAACAGATACGGTACCTCATGGCCAGGGATTCGAGAATCGCCCGCGCGATGGCTCCGTCGGTATCAGGGCTTGGTTGTTTGGTTTGTTTCATGTAACCAAGCACTGCATCAAGCATATCGTCAGGGGCAACAAAGGCCTGATTTTGAATGTCGATCCAATGCGCATGAGGCTTGGCCTCTGCAGCCAACGTCGAGAGGGTCGTCCAGTCGTAAGGTTTACCTCGGCGTTGCCAACTGGCTCGGCATTGTTGAAGCGGCCATAGGCCAGCGATGTTTTTAAGTAAGCGTACAGTTCCATTGGCTCCACCTTCATTCGTGAAGTTCAGTTCGGCGCATTTGGCGTTAAGACGGGGTTCGCTTAGCTCGACTCCCATCAAAGACCAAGTCCCACTGCTGATGTAACACCAGTTGGGTCGAGATTCCGAAAACCCCTTCGCTGGCACAGCGAGCACCGCCGCGCCCGTATCGTGCGTTGCTGGGACGATCGTCTTTGCTCTTTGTGAAAGCCCTGTGAGGTTACGCAGTTGGGGACGAACAGACCCTAGAGAGCAACCGGGCTGAACCGGTGTTCGGAAAAGCTTCTCAGGAATGCCGAGGCTATCGAGGATCTTGGTCGACCAACCTCCGCCACCGGGCTGAAGCATCTGAGTGGTCGATGCATTTGTAAACTCGTTGACTTTTTCACCCGTGAGCATCCAGTGGAAGAAATCTGGAATCATCAGAAATCGATCCGCGATGTCCAGAATCGGTGAGTTTTCAACTCGCATGCTATAGAGCTGATAGAGCGTATTGATCTCCATGAACTGAATACCCGTCTGTTGGAAGATCTCCTCGCGTGTGATCTTCTCGAATGCCTTGTCCATCATTCCACGAGTTCTCGGATCGCGATAGCAATACGAGGGGCCTACCAGGTCGTCGTTGCGATCAAGTAGCACATAATCAACGCCCCAGGTGTCAACGCCCAAACTGACGATTCGGTCTCGATGCTCTTCGACCGCTTTTCCAATACCGATCTCAACCTCTTTCCATAGAGACAACAGGTTCCAAAGCAGGCGTTTTCCTACCGGCAGCGGAGCGTTTTCAAACCGGTGGACGTCCTTGAGTTGAATCATGTCGCCTCGCAGTTCGGCGGCGATGACGCGTCCACCCGATGCACCTAAGTCAATGGCTAATGCAATATCTGGTTGGTCCATGTTTACCTGTTGTTTTGATTGTTGGAATCTTAGGGAGTTATTATGGGTAAGGACACAAGCTTCTGTCTTTTATCGTACTCGTATTCGAAAACAAGCATTGGGACTCAGGGGTTTCGAGTACGAGTAGGAGTGTAATCACCCACAAAACTACGGTTTCAATTTCTTCTTGAGCCCATTGCGGACTGCCTCTTCAAGCCGACCAAGGGTCTCTTGTACCCATCGAGTTTGCTCTGAGTCGAGTTTATCCAATTGGCCAAACCGTCTTGCGTAAAACGCGCTCGACAGATGACCAGAATCGATCCTGAAGTCCGCTTGACGAAGACTTTCCTCAGCAAACTGAAGGAATTCTTGGGGCGTTTGATGGGGTTTGCGCGTTAACCCGAGCGTGCGCAAGAGCTTGATGAGTTTCTCGTAAAAATCGATTTTCGAGTAGCTTCGAAAATGTTGTGCAGATCTCCTTTGCCAACGTTTGGGCATCAAGCTCGGAAAGAGTTTTTCAATGGTCTTGAAGAGGATCAGTAAACCTGTAGCCAAGGCGATAAATGCGATGGCAATACGCCACGAGAACCATCGATCCGGAGATAGAAATCCACCCACGAAACGACTCGACTGCATCCTTGATAGGAGCGTTTGAATCTGAACCCAAAACCTTGCGTAGGACCCCTCGGAGGAGTCACCAAACAAGGAGAAAAGCCCCCCTTGTCGGGATTTGTCCATATTGATGACCATTTCATCCCAGAAGTCTTGCATGGCATCAAAGGTCTGCGTGCTGGAACTTCGAAACGTTCCCCCTGCATTCGATCCATCCACCGGTGGGGTCGGATCAAGACGTAGCCAAAGACCTTGCCTAGACCATTCAGGAATCGGAATCGAGCCGCGGATCGACGCATCGGTCTGGCGAATCTCATCGAGTGTGAAATACGCTTCGACCCACACATGGGCATGGCTTTGTGAGACTTGAAAATACCCGCCAACGTCGTTGTACTCACTGGGCCGAAAACCCACAACCAATCGCGTCGGTATCCCTTGGGACCTTAAAATCAGCGCAAGCGAACTGGCAAAGTACTGGCAATGGCCTCTTTTCTTGTTGAGCAAAAAATCAGCGATCGGGTCGATCCCTGGATCTCTAGGGCCCGTGAGCGAGAGCGTATATTCGTATTGATTGCTGTTGGCCAAATAGTTTTCAAAGTAAAGGGCTTTGGCGAGCTTGCCCTCAAGCGGTTTGTCGCTAGCCGATAGCACGCGGTCGATCAGGGGCCTGATGACCTCCAAAGATGCAGGAAATTCCATGACGGACTTGCCGTAACTGGCAAAACTGTCCGCTGGCTTGTCTTGGAAAACATCTGATTGGTCTTCAAGAATCGGGGATTCTTGACCGGAATAAAACGCGTAAGTCAAGAAGGAATAGCGACGTTTGGGAGGGTTGGCTCCGGCGAAATTGGTGCGTAGATCAAGCAATCGCCAATCCCTTCGGGATGTTCGAAACGGTGAGTTTTCGAGCTGGGCATAAGGGGGTATCGAACAGACGACCGTTCCAAAGGGTGATCGCTCGGCGACATTGACTCGAACCGTGTCGCGTTTGGTTAGCAATGCATCGTCGCATTCTTGCTGAGTCATCAAATCTCGAAGATTGCCGAGTTTGACTCCAAAATTGTCCCCTTCGTTGGGTTGCCAAAAACCCCGACCCGGGCCATCGACGTAGCGATGCACGGCTGTGCCACGGATATAGGGAGGTTGATTGGGCCTATAGGTTTTTGTGGTGGCTTGATTGACCATGCTCATCCGAAAAGCTGGCGATTCATTTCGAAGCAAATTGCCGACAAATTGAAGCGATATCTGCTCGCTAAAACCGACTCGGTTTCCACCCCATCCAAAACCCTCACCGTCAAAAGAATCCGAATACAACCTCGGTAGCATATAGAAGTATCCGACCGAGAAGACAAGCATCGTCAATGCAAATGGAATGATGCTCGAACGCCATCGACTCGGATGAAAATCATGAATGCTGCTCGAATTAAAACTCGAACCTGTTGCAGTGAGATTCAATCCCGAATCCCCACGGCTAGCAATCTTCTCGACTCCAATCCAATGCAAAAATCGTGTCAGTATCGATGTCGATTCAGAATGGCTTTCATTGTGGCGCTCATAGGACGCGTATTCGGCAAGTGCGATCAGCGCCGCACTTCCGACGGCCAGCACCGGTAGCATCATCAATCCATAAAGAACATTGTCATTGACCAAGGCTGCAACGACGAGTTCAAGCAGCAAGAACACACCCCATTGCTCAAAAACGCGTTTCTCTTTCTTCTGAAAGTACAAAGGAATCTGGACATAGACCAACAAGTTACCTACCCAAAGCAACTGGTTGGATCGCATCTGCGTCGCATACTCATATCCGGCAAGTGCTGCTCCTGCGATCATTCCGGTGTAAACGACATAACGCGGCAGATGGATAAGCCCAAGCTTGTCCGTGCAATAAAAAGCTGTGATGGCACAAGTGCAGACCAAGATCGGCAGATACCAAGACTCCTGGCCAAGTCCTACTAAAAGCGATGCAATCGCCGAGAATAGAACAAAACAGAAAGCCAAGCGTTGGAAGTTCTTTTGCTGCACCATCATCGACTATCCTCCCAAACCCAAAGCCGTTTTCAGTCGATGGATTATCCAAAGCAACCCGCCCAAGACCAACAGCAAACCAAGCAATATCCAAGGAGCCTGGATCGCTGAAAACATCCAAAGGCTACAAATTTCCCAGGCCTCTGGCCATTTGAGCATCAAAAAGACCGTCGCTGTGCTCAGATAAGGTCCAAAAGGAGTGCGAGTGTCCCCAGTGACCAATGCCTTGGCAAGCACCAGTAAAACACCAAAAAGGGGAGCTAGGAAAAATGCCAACCAAACGATCTGCCATCCAAAAAAAGCACCCACCATACTCATCAATGTAACGTCACCAAACCCCAAGGCCTCCCGCCCTAAAACCCCTCCCGCCACCATCCGAAATGACCATACAAGCAAACCACCGAGCCACATACCGACCAACCCGCTGACCAATCGCATCCAGCTATAAGGCTCCAGAAAAAAATAACCCAAACAAATCAGCACCCATCCAGCAATCGTAAGCATGGTCATCGACCTTCGATTCACACTGCGGGTGTAACTGACCCAAGCATACTCAAAGGCCTTCTTCCAACCTCGACGTGTTATCCAACGAAAATCGATCAAAGACGTACACCATACAAACCAAGTCGCAAGGCAAATGATCAGCCCAAGCACATTTCCCTGCTTCCATGATTCGGGAAAAACCTCAGGTGAATTCGCATGGAAAAAGCGAGCCTCCTCAAACGGTGGACTCGATATGCGGACAATTTCTACCCAATTCCAACCGACCAGAAAGGTCGAGCCAAGAAGACCCACAATCGTTCCAGGTACTGTGATCCAATCAGGGATGGTTCGCTCATCGAAGTCGATAAACGTCGCAATCGTCAAGAGCGTGATCATGATCGCATAGGCGATGAAATGATTGACAAGATAACTGCTACCACTGAGATTTCTCGGTTGCGTGTTGCCACCGAGAACAAAAAAATACAAAGCTACAAATAGCCACGGAAATAGGATCTCGATCAGAAAAGGGCGAACCCAAAACCACTTGCCAAACACCCCTTGATCGTCTTTGCGAAAAGACCGAAGTAGCCAACCTATGGCCGGAAGCCGCTCCCAAAGAGTCAAAGCCCCGGTACCCTCGGGGCGAGTCTGCCATGAAGAAATCCGAGGCGAGTAGTAGGCAAGTGCGTAGATGAAGTGATTGATCAACACACTAACTAAAGAACCGATCCCGAGAAGCAAGAAAGAGGTGCCAGGAGAATCAAGCATCGTTGGCTACTTTCTACTCATACTTGGGTACCTGGAGAAAACTTTCCAGCTCGCTTCAGTCACTGTGAACCCCACGCTCGCCGAGCATCCAATTATAAGGGACAACGCCTTATTGTTACTTAGCTGTTGGATGAAGATTCACAAGATAAGTCGATTCGATGGCTTTTGGATCAGTACTATTTCGGCAGGCTTTGCCACCACGCAGCGATCTCTTGGGCAATCTGATCAGGAGATTTTGTCCCAGCATCGACTACTAAATCGGCAAGCCCTCGGTAGACGCCTTCCCGTTGCTTAAGCACCGATTCGATCTCCTGGGTTACCCCAAGACCAGTAAGACTAGGGCGGAGTGCTCCTTGGTCTTGGTCCTTCATCAATCGCTGTGCCAAGATTGCCGGGGGACATTCAAGCCAAACGACTTTGCCGCTTCTTCGAATTGCCTCTTGGTTCGCTAGTGCCATCACCGCACCACCACCGAGCGAGATCACCTGATGGGACCCTTGGCTGACGTCAATGACAATCCTGCTCTCGATGTCACGAAACGCAGGTTCGCCATGACTAGCGAAGAATGTCGCAATCGGTTCGGACAAATCGGCTTCGATGAGGCGATCGGTATCGACGAACGACAAAGACAATCGATTTGCTAACACTGGTGCAATGGTCGACTTACCACTTGCTCGATAACCGATCAGATACAAATTGCACTGACCGGAACGTGGCATCCTCGATGCACTCATTTCAAGAGAAAAAAGTGCAGAGAACTAAGCGTTAATCGACTTAATCATCACCCGCGTGTACTTTTGGCGGTGACCGGTTCGAGCGTCGAAGTTCTTTCGTCGACTAAACTTTTGAATGAAAACCTTCTTGGCCAGTTCGAGCCCGACAACTTCTGCCGTTACTTTGGCCCCAGCAAGAGTTGGTTGACCGAGCTTGAGTCCGGCGTCACCACCGACGGCCAAGACCCTATCGAACTCGATGCTGTCGCCCGTCTCGGCCGTCTCCCGAAAGTCGATGTCTACGAGCAAACCTTCGGTTACTTTGTACTGTCTACCGCCGTCACAGATAATTGCGTACATGGCCATCCACGCCGATCCAATGAATGAAATTCCGGGTCAATGCACCCGGAGAGTAAATTTTCAGGGCTCAGAAGTCTAGTCGACCTACCTGAAATCGTCGAGTCCTAATTTCGATTTATGCCCCCCCGAGTTCTTAGGCCAAAACGGGACTATCTAATCATGGGCACTTGGCTACATTTCCCCGTATGGGAGAGCTTAATCCTGCACAAAGCGAAGCGGTCGCAACTCTTGCCGGCCCGCTATTAGTCCTGGCCGGTGCCGGCACCGGAAAAACACGCGTAGTGACCTTCAGAGTAGCAAATCTTATAAAACACGGGACGCGACCGGATCGGATTCTAGCGGTCACCTTCACCAACAAAGCCGCCTTGGAAATGCAAGAGCGGATTTCGCATCAGCTGAAGTTACCCAAGCGGGTTCGCCGAGGGCAACCGGCTCCAGCCCGACCGCAAATCGGTACGTTCCACTCCCATTGTGTTCAAATCCTCAAGCGTTGGACTGGGGAGTTGGGATACCCGGATAAGTTCACGATCTACGACCGAAGCGATGCCGAGAGTGTCGCCAGAACGGTTCTTCGGGAGATCCGCGTGGCCGAAACCACATTGTCGCCACCGGATTTTTTAAACATTGTCAGCCGCTGGAAGAATGCCGGAGTTCGGCCTGAGAATGCCGACAGTGCTGCGACTAGCGACCAAGAGCACATCGCTGCTAGTGGATTTCGAAGATACCAACGCGCACTGAAGCTTCAGGCAGCCTTTGATTTCGACGACCTGCTTGTCTATGCCGAGCAGCTACTTACTGAGAACGACAAGATTCAGTCGGCCGAGTCGGGTCGATACGACCACGTCTTGGTCGATGAATACCAAGACACCAATGGGAGTCAGTACCGGATCATCAAGGCGCTATCGCAGGGACATCGGAATCTTTGCGTCGTCGGGGACGACGATCAATCAATCTATGGTTGGCGAGGAGCCGAGGTTCGGCACATTTTGAACTTTCGCACAGATTGGCCGGAGGCAAAGGTTGTGCGGCTCGAGGAGAACTATCGCTCGACCGATGCGATCTTGTCGATGGCCAATCGCCTGATCGCTTTCAATCGCGAGAGACACGGCAAAGTTTTGCGTCCAGCCAGACCTAATGGCAAACCACCTCGAGTCGTTCAGTTCCCGGATGAGAATGCCGAGGCCAAGGGGGTCGTCGAGGAGATCGCCGATAGACTCAGCAGCGACAAGTCCGTCAGCGCAGGAGATTTTGCCATCCTGTTCCGTACCAACGAACAGCCTCGACCTTTCGAAATGGAATTGCGAAAACGAAAGGTCCCTTACATGATCACCGGTACGCAATCGTTCTTTGACCGAAAAGAAGTCCGCGACTTGCTGGCTTATCTGCGCTGGATCGATTCACCTGACGATGAGCTAGCTCTTTTGCGAGTGATCAATGTACCTCCGCGAGGTATGGGAGCCGGCAGTGTCGACAAACTGCTCAAGGAAGCAGTGTCTCGATCGTCAAGTGTATGGAAAATCATGCATGACGATTCTTTCGTTGCGAGCCTACCGACGGCAGCTCAATCCGGGATTGCCGGCCTCAAGAGCCTCCAAAAGAAATTCAAAGCACAGTTCGACCCATCCTCGGAGCAATCAGATGAGTCAAAGACCATGGTCGAGGTGCTCATCAAGATGATCGATGATCTCAAGTACCGCGAGGAGATCCAACGACTGTATACCGACCCCGAGGAGTCGGTGATGCGGATCGGGTCGCTCGAATCGGTGCTCAATGCGATCGCGCAGTATGAAGAGAATGCCGCTGAGCCATCACTCGATGATTTCCTCGCATCGATCGCACTTTCAGGACGGGAGTACGGTTCTGGCAAGGACAAACAACAAGGACTCAATGCCGTCTCATTGATGACCTACCATAGTGCCAAAGGATTAGAGTTTCCGATCGTCTACATGATCGGAATGGAAGAAGGTGTCCTGCCCCACCGCCGATCCATCTCTGGAGAGATCGATACAGTCGATGAGGAGCGACGACTCTGTTATGTCGGTGTGACACGGGCCCAAGACGAATTGACTTTGACGCTACCACAGAGTCGATTCAAATGGGGCAAACCCCGTCCGACTTACCCCAGTCGATTTCTCTACGAGTTAACTGGACAAGGGGATAATCCCAACAGGGTCAAAGCCATCCAAGCGGCAGCAGAAGAAGCCAAGAAACAGCGCCGGGCCAAACGCTAGTCTCGCAACATCGGTTGGGGGTGGTAGACAAGTTTTTTGTATCTCAACTGTCTAGAAGACCGAATTCTCGGACCAGACTTCCCACCTTCTGTGAAAATTCGACCCAACCGGAAAAATCGGCCAAGTTCGCCTAATCCCTACAACCACTCCCTTCCGATTCCTAGAAGCATCGAAGTGTCGGTCCGTTTGGATCGATTGGAATGCTATCAAAGGATTATCGCGATGGGTCGCTCGATCGTTCTCCCAATCACCACTCCCAAGAAACAACTTCGCAAAACGATTCGACGCGGGATCCAAGCCCTCCTGGCTGTCGCTTGTATCTCCCCTATGTGCCTCGATTCCCTGGCGCATGCTCAACTGCGTACCGGACGCGATGCTCCTCGGGACTACTACCCCCAAAATTCATCGGCCCAAGTACCCAGGCCCTCAACGAACCCACTTCGATCTCCATCGGAGTCGAAGATTCGCAAGACAAACTCAATGGCTCCAAGAACTCTTGAAGCGATCTCTGAGGATCCACCCGCCCAAGACCTTCCTCAACTAGCCGACCCGGATCTTGCCCAACCTCTCCCGGTGGTCCTGGCCTCCAAAACAACAAACAATCCACCTGTAGTCACCGAAGTCGCTCCGGCTAGGTTTGAATCACCTCGCCCATCGGCGCAATCCTCATCGAACCGTGCAGTGTCCCTTGCCGCGCATCAAGCCGCGACCCGACAACAACCTGCGTACGCAGGAAACGTGATCAAGCGAGTCACTCCCACACGGGTCGTGTCGGATCAGTCGACCTCAGCGCAGGAGATCCCCTACCAAAGCAACGTCGTCGATCCGATCGAGCCGATGGATGCAATCGAGTCGCAGGATCAGGTCTACTCCGATGGCTATGTCGTCGATGATCCGACAATCCACTCAGGCAATAACACCTCCTGTGGTGATCCGGCTTGCACTCAATGTGAACCAGGTTACCCAACACTTAATATTCGTATCGGATTTCCACCACTGCTTCGCTGCGATCAACTCTCGGCCCGCGTTGAAGCCGCCACGTTCTGGCCTTCAAGCCAAACACTTCCCGCACTAGTCCGGACCGCCGAAATCGGCACACCTGGATCAACTGACCTCTTTGGTGGCACCCAAAACCTGGATCAAAGCGTTCAAGGCATCCGAGGCGAGTTCGGTTACCGATTTGGATTCTCGCATTGCAACACGTTGCAGTTTCGATTCTTCGATGCAGGTGCTCAGTCCCTGACATTCGACAGCCCAAGGTCGTCGGCCACGTCGATCGTTCGACCTTATCAGGACGGGTCGCAAACTCCGATCGTCCAAGATGCTCTGTCCATTAAGGAACCAGGGATCTCCAACGGCTCGGTTCTAGCCCACGCCTATTCGGATGTCCAAGGTGGAGACATTTTATTCAAACGCCTCTGGCTCAAGAGTTGCGATGCCAGCACCGAGTGGCTCGTCGGATACCAAAACACCCGACTATCCGATTCGATCGATGTCCACTCGACAACCATTCCCATCGGCTCGACGAACTTGCTCGAACTGCGAGACCAGTTCCGAGCCGTCAATCAATTCAACGGAGCGACTTTTGGCCTCTCGCGAATCGCTTACTCGCCGCGATGGAGCTTGGGCAGCATGTTCAAGCTCGGAATGGGTGATTTGCAACGGGACGTGACAATCTCTGGTTTCCAGAAAGTTGGCAATGCGCCAGCTACAACCAACGGGCTTTTGGCCCGAAGCCCCGCCAACGGCTTCTATTCGACAAACACCTTTGTCTTCTCGCCAGAAGTGAACGTCACGCTTGGATACAGATTGACACAAAACCTCGAAGCGACCGTTGGATACACTTACCTAGGAATACCCAAGGTAGCTCGGGCTGGAGAGCAGATCGACACGGTCTCGGATCTAGACAGTGCCAGTCCAACCCGTCCACGGTTTACCTTGCAAGAGAGCAATTTTTCGCTCCATAGCTTGAACTACGGTCTCCAGTATCGATACTAGGCATTGGTATCTGAGCGTCGAGCTTGTTTCGACGCGGCTTTGAAACTCCCAACGCGATGAGCCAACCGTGGATGAACTGGAATTCGGTTTCTTAGGTGGTGGTCAAATGGCCACCGCAATCGCCAAAGGCGTCGTGCATGCCGAGGTCTGTGCGGCTAAAGCGTTAGCCTTCTACGAACCCAATCCCGATCAAGTTGCAAAGATCAAGAGTCATTTTCCTGAGGCTTTTTTGGCCTCTTCGGCTACAGAACTCTTCGACCGTTGCCATCGATTGATCTTGGCCGTCAAGCCTCAGGTGCTCGAAGGAATCGCGATGGGGCTTGCTCCGCACGTCACGCCGCACCACCATTTGATCTCGATCGCTGCGGGTATTTCGTTAGCGAAACTGACGCAGTGGTTCCGAACCGAACGCTTCACTCGCGTCATGCCCAACACCCCATGCCAGTGCCTTCAAGGAGCCTGCGGTATAGCTCATGCCCATGGTGTTAGCCAGCAGGACAAGGAATGGACCGATCGGGTATTTCGCTCTGTGGGAACCGTGGTCCAGGTGACCGATGAGCAATTGCATGCAGTGACCGGCGTGTCTGGTTCTGGCCCAGCATACGTTTTAATGATGATCGAAGCCCTCAGCGACGGCGGAGTCGCCTGTGGCCTGTCTCGCGATGTGGCGCTGCAACTCGCGACGCAAACGGTACTCGGAGCCGCCGCCATGGTTCAGCAGACACACGTCCATCCAGCGGTTTTGCGGGAACAGGTCACCAGTCCTGCCGGGACTACGATCGAAGCTTTGAAAGTTCTAGAAAGCGGGGCCTTCCGAGCGACGCTCATGCAAGCGGTCATCGCTGCGACGAATCGATCGAAAGAATTGTCTGGCCCAATACGCAAATCGGAAAGTTCCTAGTACACTAGGGCCGCAAGCTTGCGAGCCTGCATCGCTTCGTGTCCTCTTCTTCGATTCACCCCGATAGCTTTCAATTTCCATGGTTTTTCAGCGCGTATGCATCATCGGAGTAGGACTCCTCGGAGGGTCGATCGGACTGGCTCTGCACCGCAAACGTCTTGCCAAGCATGTTGTAGGTGTTGGCAGAACCACTAGCAAACTAGAAACGGCTATTCGTCGCGGTGCGATCGATGAAGCAACCGATGATATTTTTGAAGGTGCCAAGGACGCGGATCTGGTGATCGCCTGCGTTCCAATCCAATCGATTGTCGACTCGCTAGAACAAGCATCCAAGGTGGCTTTGCCCGATGCAATGCTGACCGATGTAGGAAGCACAAAGCAAACCATCATTCAAGCGGCAAGGGGGAGACTCTCGGACAAGCAGTTCCTCGGTAGCCATCCGATTGCCGGAGGGCATCACAGTGGCGTCGAGCATGCCACAGGTACTTTGCTCGATAGCGCACTGGTGGTCTTGACCCCCAGCCAAGAGACCTGCCCCGATCTTGTGGCCAGGATGTCCGGGTTTTGGGAGTCGATGGGTTCTAAAATCACTTTGCTCGATGCTCTTTCTCACGATCGTGCTTTGGCAATTTCCAGCCATTTACCCCACATGGTCGCCTCGGCCCTTTCGCTCTCTACCCCCCATGAGTTCCTGCCATTTGTTGGAAAAGGCTGGTTGGACTCGACCCGGATCGCCGGTAGCAATCCGCAGTTGTGGCGTCAGATACTAGAGGAAAACCAGGAACCTGCCCTACACGCATTGAAGAAGTTTGCCACAATCTGTGAAACTTGGATCGAGGCCCTCGAGGGATCTAATTTCGATCGCATCGAAGAACTTCTGCAATCGGGAAAAACGACACGTGAATCTGTGGCAAGTCGACATACGTCCAGCTGATGGTCAACCGGACTCTTTGGGTGCGCAAGCCGAATCGGCAGCACGTGAACTGGGTATCTCGAATCGACTTCAAATCCAAGGTATCCACGGATTCTTGGTCCAAGGGTCACTCGATGCTCAAAGCGCTTCGAAGATGGCTCGGGAGTATCTGGCTGACCCCATCGCTCAGCGGGTTGAAACGGCACTCGTCGGTGATCCGAAACTCTCGGCATACACGAACAACGCCAAGCAACTCGTCCACGTTTTGCTCAAGCCCGGAGTGATGGATCCGGTTGCCCAAAGCACGCTGCAAATGCTCAAGGGCCTCGGGTTCGCTGCAGACGAAGTTCGCACGTTTCGAAAGTACTGGATCGGCGGCCAAGCAGCCGACGAATCCGAGGTGATTTCGCGCCTTGCAAGCCGTGTTCTGTCGAATGATTCGATTGAGCAAATTGTCCTCGGGCCGCTAAAGATGGACAAGCTTTCGATTGGAGCACCCTACTCGCTGACACTGACGAGAGTCCCGATCGATCAGCTCAACGACAAGGAACTCATGGAACTGAGCAAGTCTGGTCAGCTCTACTTTTCACTCCCCGAGATGCAGCAGATCCAGAGTTACTATCGCCAGATAGGACGCCAGCCAACAGACATCGAACTCGAGACCATTGCGCAAACCTGGAGCGAGCACTGCAGCCATAAAACCTTAGGCGGTCGTATTCAATACCAAGACGAAAATGGGACTCGCCAATTTACGAGCATGCTCAAAGAGACCATCTTTGCTGCAACCAAGAAGATCCGAGAAACGCTCGGTGCCAACGATTGGTGCGTAAGCGTCTTCAAAGACAATGCTGGTGTTGTCACCTTCGACAAAGAAGACCACATCGTCTTCAAAGTTGAAACACACAATCACCCATCGGCCATCGAACCCTACGGTGGTGCCAACACAGGACTCGGTGGAGTGATCCGAGATCCGCTCGGCACCGGGCTTGGGGCCAAACCGATTTGCAGCACGGATGTGTTTTGCTTTGCATCGCCAAACTATCCCCCGGATCAGCTACCCCCTGGCGTGTTGCACCCTCGACGTGTGATCAACGGTGTGGTTTCCGGAGTGCGAGATTACGGCAATCGCATGGGGATCCCAACGGTCAATGGAGCGGTCTACTTTGACGATCGTTACCTAGGAAATCCGCTTGTCTATTGCGGCAACGCAGGTTTGCTTCCGGTCGACAAAGTCGAGAAAAAGCCTCAGGCGGGAGATTGGATCGTGGCCCTCGGTGGTCGAACCGGTCGCGATGGAATTCACGGTGCAACCTTCAGTTCCGTGGAACTCACTAGCGAAAGCGAATCGATCTCAGGTGGGGCAGTCCAAATCGGCAACGCGATCACCGAGAAGATGGTATTGGAAGTGATCCTGCAGGCTCGCGACGAAGGTCTCTACAATGCGGTGACAGACTGCGGGGCAGGGGGGTTCAGCAGCGCCGTCGGTGAGATGGGCGAAGAGATCGGTGCCGAAGTCTGGCTCGATCACGCTCCGTTGAAATACGAAGGACTCAGCTACACCGAGATTTGGATCAGCGAAGCCCAAGAGCGGATGGTGCTCGCGGTGCCTCCTGTGCATCTGGAACGACTCGCTCAGATCTGCAAAAAGGAAGATGTCGAGTTCGCGGTGATCGGAAAGTTCGTGCCGACCGGAACATTGCGATTGATGTACCAAGACACTGAGGTCGGATCGCTTTCGATGGAATTTCTCCATGGAGGCCGACCTCCGGTGGTGCGTCAGGCGGTCTATCAACCCAAAGATGAAAAGACTTGCCAACTCGGTCCCTTGGATCGGCAAGCAACCGAGAGCCTTTTGAAGAAGATCTTGGGACATCCAACCGTTGCCAGCAAGCACTGGATCATACGGCAATATGATCATGAGGTTCAAGGTGGGAGTGTCATCAAGCCGCTGGTCGGTCCGGCTTGCATGGGCCCAAGCGACGCAGCGGTCGTACGTCCCAAACTCAACAGCAAGCGAGCCGTCGTCTTGTCCTGTGGAATGAACCCGCGCTTTGGCGATCTTGATCCCTACCACATGGCCACAAGTGCGATCGACGAAGCGGTTCGCAATGCGATCTGTGTCGGAGCACGTCCGGATCGAATCGCGATTTTGGATAACTTCTGCTGGGGCAACACCGATCGACCCGAGACACTCGGCTCACTGGTTCGCGCTGCGATCGCTTGCCATGATCTGGCTGTCGCTTGGAATACTCCATTCATCAGCGGCAAAGACAGCCTCAATAACGAATTCACTTGGATGGATACTCAAGGAACCAAAAAATCGATCGCAATTCCTTGTTCACTGCTTATTAGTGCGATGGGTCAAATCGATGACGCAAGCCAATCCGTTACGATGGATTTGAAGAAAGCAGGCAATGCACTCTACTTGGTCGGTGTGACGCGAAACGAACTAGGAGGATCGCATGCAGCGATGCTCCTGGGTAAAGACGGCGGCCATGTGCCCAAGGTCGACGCGGCTCTCGCGATGCGATGCTACGAAAGCGTTTATCGCGCGATCCAAAACAAACTGGTTGCCTCCTGCCATGATCTGAGCGAAGGTGGCTTGGCTGTGGCTCTGAGCGAAATGGCTTTCGCAGGAGAACTCGGACTCGATGTCGATTTGTCGAAGTACCGCGCATCGAATTTTGTCGATGCCAGTGTCGCTCTTTTCTCGGAGTCCAATAGTCGATTGCTGATCGAGATGCCCGAGTCGCAGTGCAAGGCTTTTGAAAGCTTGATGAGTGGTCTGCCCGTCGAGCGCATCGGCTCGGTCACCGAGTCGCCTAACGTTCGGGTCGCTTGCGATGGTCAGGTACTTATCGATGTCGATTGGGACCAACTGCGAGACGTTTGGCGATCGCCCTTGGATTTCGCCTAGACACCGATCAATGAAACAGTCCGTGCAGGAACCATTGCTTGGTGCTCAGATCTTGGTAGATCCACCACCAAGTTCCTGACTCGAGTGCGATTCGAAAGTAATTGCGTCGAAGGGTTGGTCCAGACCACCAACTGCTCTCGATTCTCTCAGGGCCTATGGATTGGACGATCGCGATGCGCTTGTTTGGCTCCGTCGCAAATCGGGTTTGGGTAGGAATTCCCATCGAGTCGCACTCGACCTCGATGCGAGTAGGATTTGCGAGCAGTTGCGTTGGTCGAGTCCAAACACCGTCGGTACCAGGGACGACCGATCGAGTGTTTTGATAATCTTCAATGGGTTTCTTGCGAAGTTTTCGCTCGGTCGATTGCTGACTGCCGTCGTTGCGCATGCCGGTGAGGGGTTTGAATTTCGTCTGACGCTCGGGGATCGGGTCTTGGAGGAGCGAGAGTCCAACGACTTGATTTCTACCGAGTCGTGCTGTGAGTCCATCGATGAGCTTTGCGGCTTCGTCCCGGTACTTGAGAGTTTGACAATCAAAGAGGGCGTTTTGTTTCCATCGCATCGGTGATGTCCATGGGACTTGGACGAGAACCTGTTTGATCCCTAGGTTTTTGCTCAGCAGGGGTGGGTTTCGTTCCAAGCAACCTTGGATGAGCCACAGCAAGTGCTTGGGGTCGTCACTGGATTGGTAGAGCCCGAGCTGAATCACATGGCTAGGAACGGCACGCTTGGAAGCCTCTTGAACTTGCATGGTCGAGACTTCGAGTCCCAAACGAACGACCAATCGCCAAGCACCATGACCGATCGATTCGAGTTTGCGGCAGACTTGAGCGACGCATTCTTGGATCACCTCCTGAAGTTCGTCCAAAACAAAGATCGGATGTTCAAAATCCAGGCACACTTCAAGCGGTTCTCCGGTCGAGCGAACCGAGATCGGTTCGGAGCGAGCATGGAGGCATTGGTCGATTCGATCGAGCAAACGGCTACCAAAACGCGATGTCAGCGATTGCCTTGGGAGAGCTTCGAGCGAATGGATGTTTCGAATCCCGAGCCGATGGAGTTTAGCAACTGTTTCGATATCGAGCCTCAGGGCCTCGATCGGCAGGTCGCTCAAGGTTTTGCTTACAGGACCATGCTCCATGATGCTCACGCGCTTGCAATGAGCCAAAGATTGCTTTAGCGAAAATTCCTGTTTTTCGATCTTGAGCATCGTATCGCTGATTTCTTTGCGAAACGCATAGTTAGAGACGGCCCAAGCTTGCCCGACACTATCGGCAATGCCGATGCATGCAAGAAGGCCTTCACCAACAAGCCACTCTTGGAGTTGATCGGCCATGGCGGACTCCCCTCCGTACCAACTTTCCAGACCGGTGATATCCATGAGGACAGACTGGGGCTGGAGGATCGAGCGTCCTGCCCATAGGTTCTTTTCGATCGGTTCGACACCGACAAGCGGGCTAAATTGCATCAGCCGTTCGGTTAGGCCATAAATCTCTTCGAGGTCTTCATGCGGATCGTGTTCGATCCAGTCCCAGCGCATTTGGGAGATGCTTCCTGCAATCGATTTGGCTTGGGTCGCTGTCATGTTTGGGAGGATACCCAGCGATCGGGCAGTCGCGTTTGCAGCGCAGACCAACCGCCCTCGGCGTGGGTCTTGGCCAAGCAGAACCGTTGCAGCAGCGGGCTGTGCGTTTGGCTCGTTAGCTTGCCGCCACGTTGGGGCGGCGAGGCGTTGCCAAGGCCAGTTGGGCAGCCAGATGCTCAGCACTCTTCGGTGACTTGCGTTCATCGCAATGTTTCCACTCTCCTTGAGCATCGATTCCCAAACGAAGGCGTCGGGTGCTTTGGAAACCCGGTGCGCGAAGCAGTTCCAAGTCGAACCAACGCTCCATGAGTACCGATGGGACGCTCGATGGCGATAAAGTCATCGTTGATAAAGAGGAACTGGTTGTTCGAGTCGATACGGATTGAACCTGCCACTGAACCTCCGCCCAGCTTGGATTGCGTTTCGCAGATACTTGGTCTCTTAAGAATATACCCAGTCCCCCGCCCTGCTCTACTGCCAGTTGCAAACGTCTTGCCGAGCGATCATCGAGCTCGTTTACAGGAGAGATCAGAGCCCCAACGGCAGGACTTCGAAGGGCTTGATCCAAACCCCAAACCCAATCGGCGGCATTTTCAGATCGGATCACGATGAGCCGCTCGAGTGGGATTTTCAAAGCCACCAGACTCGGTGCGCAGAGTCTTCGATGCGAATCGACGACCACAAGGTACTTGCCATCTTCGAGCCAAGGCTTGGCGATCTTCAAGGCTAGGCTCAGCCCGCCCCAGCCCGAGGTTCGGGGTTTGTGTTTGCAGGTAAGCTCCAGCAGGCTACCGGCAGTATATCCACCCGAGGGCAAGCATCGGTCCATCGGCTGAAACCCGCTTGAAACGTGGACACCTTGAGGCCGATGGGCCGTCTGAAGCGTGCGGATCTCTTGGGCCAACTCCTTGACGAGCATCCCTTTTCGGCTGAGCAAATCGTTTTCAAACATGGGAGGTGGGATCTGCGTTGAAGACGGTGTCAAACCAGCTAGGACAAGCATCAAGCAATCGAATCAAGCAGCCTCGAATGCTAGCATTGCGATTGGGTGTCGTCCACGAATTTCGCTGGGGATTCCCAAGTAGAGCTTGGGCCGGTGACACCTGAGGTCACAACTCGAAAAAAGATCGCCAGATATTAAAGTGATTTAAAGTCGCTTAAAAGCTTGACAAAGGAGCCTCTTTTTCCGAAAATCAATTGCGTTGGGATTTTGGCCAGTTGAAGTCGGTCGAATTCTCAGCGGAGCATCTTTTCCATCACCAGACGCGAAAAATCCGAAGGACCTGATTTTATGGGGCAATCGATACGTTTCGCTGGGGCTTGTCCAAACTGCTCGAGAGCCATGTTTGCAGCAGTTCATCCGCGTTGCGACACCATAGGGTGCGATACGTCGGATCAGACACCAACGGTCAAGTGTTATGGATGCGGGGTTGTCTGGAAACTCCCCAGTGAAGCCAAACCGCAGGCTCAAAACCCGATTCTACATCCGCCGTTGTCTCTCTTGGATCAACGGGTCGAGTCACTCTTGCAAGCTGCCGACGAGCAATTAGCTGAGTAGGGTTCATCCTAGAAGAATACCCCTCTTATCTTTTTGCCTGCCATTTTTTTTGCCCTCTCAGGCGTAACCTCGTAGGTTGCGATAGCACATAGCTATTAGGATTAGAAGTTTCGAAACCTCTAAATCTTGTTTTCGTTTGACATTACATCCCCCCGGGACCTGGACGAACAGGATCAACCTTTGGAGTCGGATCACCGCCTCCGAGCACCTGGCCGCCGCGGCATACCGCGCCATTCAACCTTACGGCAGTCATTGTTTTCTTACTCTGTGGTTGATCTCCGTATTTATCCCCACACATCCATTTCTCACCCCCGCCTACTTGTGTGACTAGCTCACACGCATTAACTTTGCAACCAAATATTACATAACAGTCAGTTTCGACATCTTGCTCTTCACCTAAGTACCCTTCTTCATTGGCGTTCGCTCTTCTCGAATCAGACGCATACTTTTGTTTCTGATCATAGTATCCGACAGACGTGCATCTATATTCATTGTCTTGCTTTTCCTTGTCGTTATTATCATCAAACCATTGGCACTCCGAGTCGGCACAGGTTTTTCCGCCCACAGGACAATCTTTCCAGACGATTACCGAACAATCTTCAGGCCCAGGATTGGGGTCGTCCAGACTAGCAACCGGGCTTGATACTCCGCAAGTGACACCGATTGCCCACAAAACAAGACCGGAGCACATTGCCCTAAAAATACGATTCGACAGCCCGACATGTAGATTGGTCATAATTAACACTCTCCTAAAGTGAATGGTCGTAAAATATTCTATGGGAACAAAATCGCTTTTTTAAGTGATTCTTCGATGGCAGAATCGAATACCACTTCAGCCTTCTCTTCAAGCGCAAGTGAGTCAAAAGAATCGCGGTCGGGTATCTCGTCATTATGAACATCGAAATCGAAACGATAACCTTTGCCGGAAGTTGAGTTGATCGATACAATCGAAGTTAAGATTTCAGATTCGTAGTAGAAAAAACTTTTGAATTCAGCTGTTTTCTTCATGGAAATCCGATCGTTTTGCGGAAGCTCTGCATTCCTAAGATAGTTTTCTTGAACCGACTTTATCCGAATTTGACCACCTTGGATTTTTTCACAATCGAAAAACCAAATCGACGGATATCTCTTATCAGCTTGTAAGCATCCCAATCTTGCTGCTGACGAATCAAACTCTTCGTACGAGAAAGGTTTGAAGAATTTATCAGTGATTTGCCTCCAAAGTGGAGCGGTTGTCGGAGAAAGGATTTGGCGCATGGAGCACCATCCTATAAGCCGGGTGTCAATGTTGCACGGCCACTCGTCACTTCTTCCGCTAGGAAGAGAAATGTAGACCGCATTGCGACCGAATCTGGCTGGAGCCCGCCAACTAGAACGAAAGTCTGGAGTGAGTATCGTTTTATTCAGAATTTTGAATCGGTTTATCTGTTCTAATTTGAACAACCCAGTCTTTTCTAGCTTCGGAATATCAAAGCGATCGAATAGCGATTGACTCTCAATGGGTCGCTCCTCTAATAAATCACCAGGTTTCTTACTCAAAG
The DNA here is from genome assembly GCA_040381975.1 of Pirellula sp. Lineage (GTDB taxonomy): Bacteria > Planctomycetota > Planctomycetia > Pirellulales > Pirellulaceae > JBKCUI01. Next base: position 134,779 of record JBEIGI010000004.1, on the reverse strand, counting down.
GAACCTCGTACCAATCACATCTGCTTTGTTCCAGAACAAAATCGTTTGCAAAATCACCTACTAGCAAACGGTTTGGTAAGGTTCCTGGTGGCACGAACTCCTTTGAAAAATGCTCCCATGATCCAATATCAAATTCACAAACAATCATTCTTCCATGGTTTGATTCCGCAAACTCAAGCGATTCGATTAGCTTCTTCCAAACGAGGGCTGCTTGCTTGAGATCCGTCGTTGGTCTCTCAAATTCGACTAGATCCTGAGCAGCCTGTTTTTTCTCCGTGTTTTGGGCATCCACAAACGCGGGTTGGCACCACAGTGCGAAAGCGACGAGAAGAACAGTTTTTGCATTCATTTTCGGTAACCTTTTACTCTCTTGGTTCTTCTTGGGCTGAAACACGACCATTTAGCAAGAAATAGCTATAGTCATCTATCTTGGCTTCATTGAGTATTGGCGATCCTGTAATGGACAGAAACCGACCCTGTGAATGATCATCTATACACCTACCGGACCGGTAGTCCAAAAGACGTTGTTCGTACAGACAACTCACTCTGGGACTTCAATCTATCCGCTCCCCCCACCCCCTTTGTCAAACATTTTCGGAAGATTTTACCAAAAATGGTTTCTTCCTGTGTTTACCTATGAAATCGAAGCCATTTGGTTGCTTTCGCGGGCAGTTCGAAACCGTTTTCACCGGGGGTTCAAGTGAAAACTCTGTGTTAATTCTGGAGGCCGGCGGTCGATCTCGCGACGCCGAATGTTAACTATTTTGGTCGCCAAAGTTCGAGCTCTGACGAAAGGCTCCCATTTTTTGCCCCCCCATTACTGTTTCGCAAATATTCGCCTATGCAAGAAACTGCTTGGCCGAGATCGTTTTCTTTGGGCACGCTGGAAGGGAAGAGGCAAACGTCGCACCATAAGGCTTGGTCGACATGCGAGGGTCCGTCACAAGGACGACTCCAGAGTCGCTAGCCGTGCGGATCAGCCGACCGAACCCTTGTCGGAATTTGATCACGGCTTCGGGAAGTTGGAAATCTCGGAATGGATTCCCCCCACCTTGGCGGATGGCTTCCAAGCGGGCTTCGAGCAGTGGGTGATCTGGGACACTGAAAGGGAGTTTGGTGATCACAACCAGCTTGAGTGCATCGCCGGGGACATCGACACCTTGCCAAAAGCTTTCGGCACCAAAGAGAACGCCCCGCGGATGATCCTTGAAGGCTTGCAATAGTTCGGTGCGCGGCATCCCATCTGCTTGGGAATAGGTGGCAAGGTTCTGCTGTGCCATCCATGGCGCGAGTGCTTGGCTGGTTCGTCGAAGCGATTCGTAGGAGGTAAACAGAACGAATGCATGCCCATCGAATTTTTGGATGTAGTGTTTCAGCGCTGGGATGATTGCATCTTCGTAGCGATTCTTTTCGACCGATGGATCGGGCAGATCGGTCAGCATGTGGAGTTCGGCGAGTTTAGGATAATCAAAGGGGCTACCGACTTGAAGACTCGGAACACCCAAGGCACCGATACGACGTTGAAAGAAATGGAATGCAGGGTCGTCCTTTTTGATCTGAGGTTGCTGGATGTTTTCCGATTGCTTCGTGGCGATCGTGGCGCTTGCCATGATCACACTGGGTACTTTTTGAAAGAGATGTTCACGCAGATAGTTTCCAACATCCAGTGGACTGCTGCGGAGAGTCAGTCGGACAAAGTTGCGAGATGAGCCACGCGATTCTTTTTTCTCGTACCAATAGACCGCATCGGTCTCTTTTTGGGTCAGCCAAGTCTCTAGGCTATTGCCAAGCACCGACAGTCGGTTCGCGGCAGACATCATGTCGAGTTTATTATTCGCATCTTTGATATCTTTGCCGTATCGCTCAAGCTCGGCGGCCAGTTCTTTGAGTCCTTGGGGCAGGTCGGTTTTTACCGGGACGGGAGTACGGAGTCGACCGTTGGCCGGTGCGTCCGAGGCGGCCCATTCGACGAAGTCATCGACGAAAGCATCGAGCGATTCCATGCAACCGTAGCTGAGTTTTTGGAGTTGCCTTAGGCCCAGGGCAACCAAAGTTCCTTTATCATTGCGGGGGTTATAGAGCTTGCGGAGGGTGTAATCGACTTGGGAGTTGCTGACGGTGAGCCCAAGATGATCACCAGCGACATTTTCCATTGTGTGGCATTCGTCGAAGATGACTGCGTCGTAGTTAGGAAGGAAGCTACCGCCTTGGGCCCGGACTGCAAGATCGCTAAAGAACAGGGCGTGGTTGACGACTAAGATTTTGGCGTTGGCAACACGGCGTCTTGCCGCGTAATAAAAGCATTTGTCGAAAGACTTGCACAGACGACCCATGCAATTTCCTGAATCGCTCGATAGTTCATCCCAGAGCAGTCCGCTAGGTCGGAACGAGAGGCTCGATAAGCTGCCGTCGGAGGTCGACTCGGACCATTGCTCGATTTCTTTGAAGTTTTCGAAATCGCGTTCGTCATGCAAGAGACTCCCGAGTCGTGATCGGGCCACTTGCATGCGTCGCAGGGAGATGTAATTGCTGCGTCCTTTGACCAGCACGGAGGTAAACTCGCGAGGGATAACAGCATTTAGCAGCGGGAGGTCTTTGGCGATGAGTTGTTCTTGGAGGCTGATGGTATGGGTGCTGATAACGATGCGTCTGGTTTTGGGATCTTCGTTCGGGTTGTCTGAGGGTTGGGTTTTTTCGAGGTTAGCTTCGTCGGAGGTCGCAAAGAGGATTGCCGGGACGAGGTAGCCGAAGCTTTTTCCGACACCGGTGCCGGCTTCGACGATCAGATGTTTTCGCTTTTCGAGGGCTTGGGTGACCGCCAGCGCCATTTGGAGTTGTTCGTGGCGGTGTTCGTAGTTGCTGATGCGCCGGGAGATACTACCGCCTGGACCCAGAACAGACTCGAAATCCAGATCGCTCATGGGTGCTTTTTGGGAGGCGGAGAAAAAAGGGAAATAGACGAAACGGAGAGCAAGTACGAACCGCTTTGTGTGAATTGTACCACTTTGCCCTCAACCGTGTACACCATCCAATGTTGCCGGTTGTCCTCGTGCGTTCTCGACGACCGCAGGAGCAGGCTTTAGGCTACAGGCGTCAGGCTTCAGGGAGCAGGCAACCGTAGGGTGGGTGAAGCGGCATCGCCGCGTAACCCACCATGCGCATTAGGGTTGCTCAATTTGAATATTTTTGGTTTGTCTCCAAAGTTCGCCATAGGCGAACCATCGTGTAACCCGCATCCGGCGGCGAGGAAGTGAAATTAGCCCCCGGGGACGCTACGTCTGGAATACCGACGATGAAGGAGTTGCCGCAGGAGCAGGCTTTAGGCTACAGGCGTCAGGCTTCAGGGAGCAGGCTACCGTAGGGTGGGTGAAGCGGCATCGCCGCGTAACCCACCATGCGCATTAGGGTTGCTCAATTTGAATATTTTTGGTTTGTCTCCAAAGGTCGCCCATGGCGAACCATGGTGTAACCCGCATCCGGCGGCGAGGAAGTGAAACTAGCCCCCCGGGACGCTACGTCTGGAATACCGACGATGAAGGAGTTGCCGCAGGAGCAGGCTTTAGGCTTCAGGCATCAGGCTTCAGGGAGCAGGCTACCGTAGGGTGGGTGAAGCGGCATCGCCGCGTAACCCACCATGCGCATTAGGGTTGCTCAATTTGAATATTTTTGGTTTGTCTCCAAAGGTCGCGTTTGGCGAACTATCGTGGGACCCGTATCCTGCGGAGAGGAGGTGACATTAGCCCCCGGGACGCTACGTCTGGAATACCGACGATGAAGGAGTTGCTGCGCGAGCAGGCATCAGGCTTCAGGGAGCAACCTACCGTAGGATCGGTGAAGCAACATCGCCTGGTGAAAGTCCTGGTCTGGGAAAGGTTGCCGCCCAGTTTTTGACAGTGGTAACTGCATGATCAGCGAGGAAATGTGGGGAGCAACCTGCGGAGAAATTCCAGTCCGTAGCACAAGCGAACTCGATTCAGACAAGCCACGAAAGGCTACCATCTGGCGAGCCGTATGCGGGAAAACCGACGAAAGCTTCGGCGTTGGGGTGAGGGCTTCACCCCCCTACTCTTTTCAATTCACGATGCCAGGGAATACGCTGATTTTCTCGTGATATCCCGAATCACAACCAACAACAATAATCCTGAAGTCAATATACTCGTACCTATCTCTAAGCATCAATTCAACGACGCCTCTTCGACCACGAACCCACCATGACCGATCAGCCCGAAAACAAATACGAACTATTTATCAGCTATGCTCACCTAGATAATCATGGAAACACAGGTGACCAACTCGAGCCAATCCAAGCGGTGAAACTGGCCATCGAGCAGGAATACCGAGCCGTCACCGGAAAAGAAGTGAATATCTTTCTCGATGTCAACGCAATCGAAACCGGAGAATACTGGCGAACGAAAATTCTTACAGGCCTAAAGTCCTCCAAAATGCTCCTGGCCTTTGTCTCCGACAATTACTTCCGAAGCGAATACTGCCGACTCGAATGGGAGCAATACGTGCAAACGGAAATCGCACAAGCGTTGCCAGGCGACGGTATCTTGCCCATCTACATCGTGAAAAGTCCATCCTTTGACGAAAACACTCTCGAACGTCACCTGCGTAAATGGTCCGATGACCTGAAACGCAGACAACTCGATATACGCTGGCTCGATTGGTGGCCCTTCGGTCAAGAAACCCTCGAACAGTCCGAGGTCAAAGAGCGACTCCGCGAACTGACGACCAAACTTAAGAATCGCCTGTCGTTCGACGAACTCCGGTTGCAATCGCCGACAAACGAAATGCCCGTGATGACGTTGCACTTCAAAGGTCGACACCGTGAAATGCACGAACTGCGATCCCACCTCAAAAAAGGCAACGTGGGAGCAATCACCGCTCTCAATGGTGTTCCAGGGATCGGTAAAACAGAACTGGCAATCGCCTACGCCTGGGGCTACGGAGCGTACTACCCCGGAGGCCGTTTCTATCTGAACATGGCCGGTCAATGTGAAGATGATGCACAAGTTATCGAACGCCTCAAAGTGCAACTGGCCAAACTTGCCCCCTACAAAAACATCCCTGTTAGCCAAGCAGAGCAGCAGGATATTGATCGAGTCTATGCCAAAGTCCTTGCCGAGTTTCAGAAGCCCCCGATCCAACCGACCTTGTTGATCCTCGATAACGTGGACGATCGACGATTCCTCGACCCTGCACTACTGGCCCAGTACCTTCCCAAGGGCGACGACATCGACATCGTCATCACCACGCGGTTGCCAAGGTTGCCTCAAGGGCGTCTTGAATGGGTAGCCGTCGATTTCCTCGATATCGAGGATGGCCAAGCTCTGCTTGAAAGCATCGTCCCGATCCCTTCCGACTGGGATGAGGCGCGGCAAAATCGAGAGCAACAAGCCGCATGCCGTATTGCCGAGCGGCTCGGTGGGCATGCCCAAGCCTTGACGGTTGTCGGAATCTATATGCGACTGATTCAAGAGAATTCCTATGAAGCAGTCGAGCAGTACCTTTCCGAACGGGGGATCGAACTCATCAACCAAATGGGAAGCGAATTGGATCGACAACAAATTTCGCTCGATTCAACTTACACCGAAAAAGTCATCGAGCAGTTGCTTGTGCCTACGCTTGAGAAACTCAAGCAAGAGGAGCCTCTGGCATATCAAGCCCTTCAAATCGCAGCGTTCTTCCCACCCGACTATGTTCCGATCCCGTGGATCGTCCAAAGGCTCGAACACGACACTGCCGGACTGAATCCAACGCAAGCCATGCGATCGCTAGGTGAATCCCAAGCAAAACGGGCGCTCAGGCTTTTGGTCGACTACCGATTCCTGGTCCCAAACCGACAGCGCACAAGCAGCCTTGTTTCCGACACTGTCGAAATTCAGTTACGAATCGCCCGGATCCATCGCCTCTACGCTGAGATATTGAAGAACGAATGCGATGCAGACCTTAGCCGTGAACACGAAGCCCTTGTCTGGTCGATGGCAAACAGCCGTTCTCAAGAGGTCGCAAGAGACTGGGGGCGCGAGGATTTGGTTTGGGAAGTCGAACCACTCTTGGCAATCGCAGATGCTGATCCCAAGAGGCAAGACTACTCCTATGTGTTTTTTCTCGATCAAGTTTGCAAGCTTTTGTGGCATCAAGGTCGTGTCGGCGATTTAAAGCGATTAAGGGCAAGGGGTCTTTCAGTGATGGAGCATCTATCCGAGGCCGCTCCAGAAAATGCCGACTACGCGCGCGACCTGAGCGTCAGTTATGAAAGACTCGGGGATTTGTCCCTAGCCCTTGGGGACGCAAGCAAGGCTGGGGAGTATTACCAAAAGGCGTTGGATGTTAGCCTGCGATTATCCAAGGCCGCTCCAGAAAATGCCGACTACGCGCGCGACCTGAGCGTCAGTTACAACAAACTCGGGGATTTGTCCCGAGCCCTTGGGGACGCAAGCAAGGCTGGGGAGTATTACCAAAAGGCGTTGGATGTTAGCCTGCGATTATCCAAGGCCGCTCCTGAAAATGCCGACTACGCGCGCGACCTGTGGGTGAGCTATTACCGACTCGCTAGCCACTGTGAATCGATCGGAGATCCATCCGCCGCAAGCAGTTGGTGGCAATTAGCTTACAACACTCTCCAAAAAATGGTTGACAAAGGACTCTTTGTCTCTGGCGAAGATTTGCAATACCTAGATGCGATACGAGCGAAATTGAACTGACGAACCATCAAGCGGTGATGCACCGCTAAGTCCTTCGGGATTCAAGCTGCTCAATGACCCAGTCGGTCAGTTTACCAGGCAACGGAAATCGCAAGAGCAAGACCAATATTAAGAACACTGGCACAAAAATGAACCATTGCGGAACCTCCTTGACCAAGTTGAATAAAAAGGCAAAGGCGGAGAAAATAATTCCCGTTTCCAACATTGCACAACCAATGATGTGGGAGACTTGATAAGCCGTTGCGAGTTGGCTAACCGTTCGCTCATCGGGGTTCGGTCTCATGCTGCGCACGAGCACCGGAACGATAAAGGAAGGTAGCACTGCAAAGACTGCCACGATCAAAAACAGCAAAGGTACCGGCGCGTTGTTGCCTGCAATGTTTCGACTTTGAAAGTATAAAACACCCAGTAGAAAAGAGGATCCGACCACGAAATTCAAATGGATGATCTGCAAGATCCTCTCTGCTGGCTTCAACTCCACCCGCAATGCCTCGATCCGTTCGCGGGTAAGCTCCTCTTTTGATTCCAGCATGATCGATCCTGTTTCGTTGACTTAGCCTACTTCATCAGCCTTCTTCATCACCGCGGAGTTTCGCAAGCACGCTGAAATCTTCGAGCGTCGAGGTGTCTTGCACACTCTCCTTGCCCGATGCGATATCGCGTAGCAACCGACGCATGATCTTACCACTTCGCGTCTTGGGCAACATGGTCGTAAAGCGAATCTCGTCAGGAACGGCCAAGGCCCCGATCTCCTTGCGGACGTGCTTTTTGAGCTCATCGCGGATCGATTCATCGGGTGCATGGTTCTTGAGCGTCACAAACACGGCGATCCCCTGCCCTTTGATCTCATCGGGACGCCCTACGGCGGCCGCCTCGGCCACCGAGGGGTGACTGACAAGCGCACTTTCGATTTCGATCGTGCTGAGCCTGTGACCTGACACATTGATCACATCGTCGATCCGACCCATGATCCAATAGTAGCCGTCATCATCGCACCGCGCATTGTCCCCGGTAAGGTACATATGGGGGACGCGTTTCCAGTAAGTCTCCTTGAATCGCTCGTCGTCTCCCCAGACCCCACGGAGCATGCCTGGCCAAGGTTTCTCGATGCACAGCATGCCACCTTCGTTGGTTCCCACGTCGGTCAAGTCAGCATGCAGGACTCGAGGGATGATCCCAGGCAGTGGTTTAGTGCATGAACCGGGCTTGCACGGAATCGCACCTGGTAGCGGTGACATCATGATACCGCCGGTTTCGGTTTGCCACCAAGTATCGACGATCGGACAACGGCCACCTCCGATCTTGTTGTAATACCACATCCAAGCTTCGGGGTTGATCCCTTCGCCGACGCTACCGAGGAGTCGCAAGCTTGATAGATCATGCTTCTCGACGTGGTGATCCCCCCACTTGATGAAGGCTCGGATGGCCGTGGGTGCTGTGTATAGGATCGTGACTTTGTATTTTTCTATGAGTTCCCAAAAGCGATCTTCGGCGGGCCAGTTCGGGGCCCCTTCGTAGAGGACTTGGGTGGCCCCTGCCGAGAGGGGGCCATAGACGATGTAGCTGTGGCCGGTGATCCAACCGCAGTCGGCTGTACACCAGAAGATATCTTGTTCGGGTTTGTGGTCAAAGACCCATTCGAAGGTCCGCTTGGCATAGAGGTTGTAGCCTGCGGTGGTGTGCTTGATCCCCTTGGGTTTACCGGTCGAGCCCGAGGTGTAGAGGATAAACAGGGGGTCTTCGCTATCGAGGGCCACAGCGGGGAAATCATCGGGTTGGCCTTCGGTCAGCTCGTGCCACCACAGATCGCGACCTGAGTGCATTTTCGTGTCGTTACCGGCTCGGCGCAAAACGATGCAATGCTCGACGCTGGGGCTCTTGGTAAGCGCCTCGTCGACGGTTTGTTTGAGGGCAAGGAGCTTTCCGCGTCTCCAACCTCCATCGGCGGTGATGACGAGTTTGGCTTGGGCGTCGTTGTTTCGATCCGCGATGGCTTCGGCGCTAAATCCCCCGAAGATCACCGAGTGGATCGCACCGATGCGGGCGCAAGCGAGCATTGCCACTGGGAGTTCGGGCACCATGGGCATGTAGATACTGACGCGATCACCTTTTTGGATCCCGAGTTTGGTCAGGGCGGCGGCAAAGCGACTGACTTCTTTGGTCAGTTCTGCATAAGTGATCGTGCGGGTGTCGCCCGGTTCGCCTTCCCAGTGGAAGGCGACTCGATCCCCTCGTCCTGCTTGGACGTGGGCATCGAGGCAGTTGTACGAGACGTTGGTTTTCCCACCGAGGAACCACTTGGCGAAGGGTTCTTGCCAATTGAGTGTTTGGGTGAATGGTTCGAACCAGTGGAGGTGTTCACGGGCCTGGGACTCCCAGAATTTCTCGGTGTCGGCGATCGAGTGGTTGTAGATCGACTCATAAGCCTGCATGGAACCGATACTTGCTTTTTGCGAAAATTCGCTGCTAGGCGGGAAGACTCGCGTTTCGTTCATCACGTTGGCGATTTGCTTGGGGGCTTTGGAGTCAGAACCGTGCTGGGAGGTCATCGTTTCCTCGGAGGGACACAAAAGAGAGGGGAAGCAGAGAGAGCGAGATGAGACTGAGAGTTGTGATTTATAAAGGCAGGAATTGGGCCAAGTACCGATGGCTCTGAACTAGGGCAGCTTTTCGATCATCGAGGGAGCCTTCGTAGGCGCGGTCTTCGACTTCAACGCACACCGGGCCTTGATAGCCTGCGTCGCTTAGGACCGAGAAGAACTTGCCCCATTGAACATCGCCGAGTCCTGGGAGTTTTGGGAAATGGTAGAGATTGGGATGGGCGAAGATTCCATGCTCATCGACGAGGTGTTGATCCAAGCGGACGTCTTTGGCGTGGACGTGAAAGATCCGATCGATGAACTCGCGGATGGGCTTGAGGTAGTCCATGTGTTGGAAGACCAAGTGGGATGGATCGTAGTTGAGCCCGAGATTGGGGCTTGCTAGGTCGGCAAACAGGCGACGCCAGATGGCCGGTGAGCTGGCGATGTTTTTGCCGCCGGGCCATTCGTCAGCGGTGAAGATCATCGGGCAGTTTTCGATGCCGATTCGAACGGCGTGCTTTTCGGCAAGATCGATGATAGGTCGCCAGGTTTTGAGCATCCTGGGCCAGTTCTCTTCAACGCTCTTGGTGTGATCGCGACCGATGAAGGTGTTGACTTGGTGGATCCCTAGGCGGGGGGCCGCAGCGATCACGCGTTTGAGGTGTTCGCAACATCGGTCCGCTTCCTCTTGGTTCGCGGCAAGGCAGTTTGGATAGTAGCCCAGGCCGCTGATACTGACGTTGTGTTTGGCGGTGAGTTGTTGGATAGAGGCGATGCGAGCATCATCGAGTTCCAAAACGTTGACGTGGGTGACGCCAGCGTAGCGGCGGTCGGCCTTGCTAGGGGGCCAGCACATCAGTTCTACGGTTTGGTAACCGATCGAACTTGCCAATTCGATGACTTGTTCGAGGCTCAGTTCAGGAACGATCGCGCTAACAAAACCCAGTTGCATCATGGCGATTAAAGTTCCAGGAACAGGCGAGCGGGGTCTTCGATCACTTCTTTGATCGTCTTGAGGAACGTCACTGCTTCGCGACCGTCGATGATGCGATGGTCGTAAGTCAGTGCGATGTACATCATCGGTCGAATGACAACTTGTCCGTTGAGAGCCACTGGGCGTTCTTGGATCGAGTGAAGTCCGAGGATGCCGCTTTGGGGTGGGTTGACGATGGGAGTCGAGAGCAGGGAGCCATAGATACCGCCGTTGCTGATGGTGAACGTGCCACCTTCGAGATCTTCGGGCATCAGACGATTGTTTTTGGCAAGTTCTGCAAAGTCACCGATGGTCTTTTCGATATCGGCAAAGCTCATGCGTTCGACATTTCGCAGGACAGGAACCACGAGGCCTTTTCCGCCACCGATGGCGATTCCGATATCGTAGTAGTGTCGGTAGACGATGTTGTTTCCGCGAATTTCCGCATTGACCGCAGGGTAACGTTTCAGAGCTTCGCAAGCGGCTTTGGCGAAGAACGACATAAATCCGAGTTTTGTGCCGTGCTTCTCGAGGAATGCATCTTTGTATTTGTTACGAAGTTGCATCACGGGCTGCATGTCGACTTCGTTGAAAGTCGTCAGCAAGGCGGCTTCGTGTTGGGCGCGGACGAGTCTGGTAGCGATCGTGCGACGGATCATGCTCATGGGCTTGACCTCTTCGCTTCGATGTGGCGAACCTTGTTGCAAGGCGGTGGAGGCAGCAGGAGGGCTGAGCGTTGGAGATAGGGCAGGGGATAGAGCCGTAGGGCTAACGGGGGCCGCTTGCGTATTGCGGGAAGCTACGGCGTTAGCGACATCTTCTTTGAGGACACGACCGCCGGGTCCGGAGCCTGGGATGGATTCAGCGGAGAGTTTATTGTCTTCGGCCATACGGCGAGCGGCGGGCATGACACGCACGTCGGCGGGTGCAGCTGCGCTAACTGTCTTAGCCGATGTCGGTGCAGTTGATGTCGAGGTTGGGGCCGATGGAGAGCTAGCAGGAGAGTTTGAGGATGGTTTGGGGGCAGCTTGGAATTCTGCGATCGCTTCGCCTACGGTGGCGAATTGGTCGTTTGGTTTCAGAATTTTTAGGAGATACCCATCGGCGGGGGCGGAGATTTGGACGGAAGCTTTTTCGGTTTCCAGATCTACCAGATCGGTACCGGCCGAGACCCACTCGCCCTCCTTTTTGAGCCATTGACTGATTTGGACTTCGGAGATGCTTTCACCGACGGCGGGAACGACGATAGGGGTCATAGGAATACGGACAGTGGGTGGATAGTTGGTTAGGGGAGTTTGCTGAAGGCAAACTCAACTTCCCGAAATCATAGCTTAAAGGCAAATTTGCTCCAACATACACTTGGCCATCGGACGGTTTCTTTTGGAACTGAAGTTTAGTCAATTTTTTGGCTCAGTCGGATCCTGTTTCAGTGGGGTTTGTCCCTCGAAGGCCTGGGCGAAGGAATGCTAGCCAATTAACCACTAGCACCGAAATGGGTGCCTGGCACCTCTGATCGCACCGAAATGGGTGCCCGGCACCTCTGATCCCTCGATTCCACCCGGGCGCAAGAATGCTAGCCATTTAACCACTAGCACCGAAATGGGTGCCTGGCACCTCTGATCGCACTGAAATGGGTGCCTGGCACCTCTTGTTGTGGGGCTGTTGCAACGCAATGGGTGCCTGGCACCTCTGGGGCTGCAGCGAAATGGGTGCCTGGCACCTCTGGGGCTGGCGTTTTGGGGGATCCTACGCTAGCAATTAGTATCAAACTCCCGACCGGCAAACGCCCTAGCTACTGGAGTGCCAGTCTTCAATTAATTTTCAAAAAAGTTCGAATTTCAGACCAAGTCCCCTTTTTGGAAGCCCAGGCCTTGCTACACTAGGGGCCCTAGGTTGAGCTAGGAAAGTGGCTTTTTTGGTCTCGTTCCGCAGTGCATTCCAGCAATGCCTTAGCTCACAGCAAACACCATTTCGGAGCCGTTGAGGGAATTGCTTTGATATTCCGTGATCGTATTCCTCAGCCTTCAAGTGGTCTCTTTAGCAGGTTCGCGCGATTGGATCGGCGAAGCGTTGTCTGTGCGGGTCTTCTTTCCGAATACGGAGGATTTTCAATGAAGTCATCGATTCATCGGATAGTCGGACGAATCAAACCCGCCCCTTGCCTAGGAGTTTTTGTCAGGTCAAAGAACTGACAAGTCTCAGGGCGATCAGAAAAGTTGGCTCGTTTTTGATCGTCATCTGCCCCTTCCCTCGGCATCGTGTGTCCTGGATTACGAGCCCCGCCCTTTTGATTTTCGAGTGTTTGTATCCCTTAACCGATAGAACTTCCTAGTTATGGCGACATCATCGAAGCGACGACTGCAAACTTCTGAAACACGTGTTTTCGGTTCGGGCCGCAGTCAGTTTCCGATCCCCAACTTGACGGTACTTCAAACCGCTTCCTACGAGGCTTTTTTGCAGGAAGATATCGCGCCAGATAAAAGGAAGAACCAAGGACTTGAAGCAGTACTTCGCGAAGTCTTCCCTATCTCAAGCTACGACAACACCGCCAGCCTTGAGTTCCTCCGATACGAACTCGGAAAGCCTCGGTACACGCCAGAAGAATGCCGTCAATTGCGTCTGACCTACGGCAAACCGCTCAAGGTTTGGCTCCGTCTCAACCGTCAACAACCGCTCGAAGAAGAAGTATTCTTGGGCGATATCCCCATTATGCTCGGCGGTGGTGAGTTCATCATCAATGGAGCGGAACGGGTCGTCGTAAGTCAATTGCACCGTTCGCCTGGGGTGGATTTCGTCGAGGAATCCGAAGGCACCTCAGACCGCAAATTGCCCTCTGCCCGGGTGATCCCCGAGCGAGGTAGTTGGATCGAAATCAATGTGACCAAAAAAGATTCGCTCCAAGTCCGAATCGATCAGTCGGGTAAGTTCTCGGTCATCACACTACTCCGTGCTATGTCTCCTAAGCTCAGCACCGATACGGATCTACTCTCGGCTTTCTACACGATCAAATCCGAAAAGATTAGCGACGGAAGGTCACTTCCTAAGATTGAAAATAAAATCGCTTGCGACGATGTCGTATTCCCATCGGATCACGAAAGAGCTGGGGAAATCATCGTCGAGGCAGGTCATAAAATCTCGAAAGCAGTTGGGGATATCATCTGCACGAGCGGCGTGAAGTCGGTCGAAGTCATGGACATGCCGAAGGTGCCTTATTTGCTTAATTCGATGGCCGAAGATAACACCAGCAGCCACGAAGAAGCCCTATTGAGAATCTACCAACGTCTTCGCCCAGGTAACCCACCTGCTTTGGAAAAGGCCAAACAACTCTTCCACGAGAAGTTCTTCGATATCAATCGGTATCGCCTTGGTCGCGTAGGACGTTTCCGCGTCAATCGAAAACTCGGATTGACTGTTCCCGAAGATGAAATGGCGCTGCGTCCGGAAGACTTGATCGCCTCGATTAAATACTTGATTGACCTGTTTGATCAGGATAGCGAAGCCCGATTCGATGACATCGACCACTTGGGTAACCGCCGTCTTCGAACCATCGACGAGTTAGCTTGCGAAGAACTCCGCAAGGGTTTTCTCAAGCTTCGACGAACCGTTCAAGAACGAATGAGTCTCAAAGAAGTCCAGGACATGACCCCGAGGTCTTTGGTCAACCAAAAGAGCATTTCGGCTGCCATCGAGTACTTCTTCGGACGTGGCGAACTTTCTCAAGTTGTCGACCAGACCAACCCACTCTCACAGCTTACGCATGAACGACGACTCTCGGCACTCGGCCCAGGTGGTTTGAATCGAAAGCGTGCGGGTTTTGAAGTTCGAGACGTTCACATCTCTCACTACGGCCGTATCTGTCCGATCGAAACACCTGAAGGTACGAACATCGGTTTGATCAGTTCGCTTTCGATCTACGCTGGGGTTGACGAGTACGGTTTCTTGATCACTCCTTATCGAAAGGTTTCCGAAGGTCGAGTTACCGACGATGTGGTGTGGCTACGCGCCGACGAAGAGTCCGACGCTTACATCGCTCCAGCAGACTTGGCTGTCAAGGATTCGGTGCTTGTTCCAGGCCCAGGGCTTATCGCTCGCCACCGCAGCGACTTTGAAATCGTCGCTCCAGAGTCAGTCCAATACATGGACATTTCTCCTTGCCAGATGGTTGGTGTTTCGGCTGGACTGATTCCGTTCCTAGAGCACGACGATGCAAACCGCGCTTTGATGGGATCCAACATGCAACGACAAGCCGTTCCGTTGCTCGTCGCCGAGCCGCCCATTGTTGGTACCGGTTTGGAAAAGGAAGTTGCCAAGAACTCGTCGATGGTTGTTCGCGCCCGAAGAGCCGGCAAAGTCACTTTTGTCGACGCAACCCGAATCGAAATCGGCACAGACATTTACCACCTCAAGAAGTACCAAGGGCTCAACGAGCGAACCTGCTTGAACCAAAGACCGATCATTCAAATCGGTGACAAGGTTGAGAAAGGTCAGATCATTGCCGATGGGGCATCGACTCACCTCGGCGAACTAGCCTTGGGTCGCAACGTCCTTGTAGGATTTATGTCCTTCGACGGATACAACTACGAAGACGCGATCATCATCAGCGAAGAGTTGGTCAAGCAAGACGTCTACACTTCGATTCACATTGAGGAGTTTGACGTCGAAATCCGCGAAACCAAACTGGGGCGTGAGGAATTCACCCGTGACATCCCCAACGTGAGCGAGAAGGCTCTTAGAAACCTCGACGAATCGGGTATTGTTCAAGTCGGCACGTATGTTCGCCCAGGCGATATTCTCGTCGGTAAGGTTTCACCCAAGAGCAAGACGGAACTGACCCCCGAAGAGAAACTCCTCCACGCGATCTTCGGTCGAGCCGGTGAAGACGTCAAGAACGATTCTCTCGAAGTGAGTTCCGGCGTAGAAGGGATCGTCATCGACACCCAGAAATTCTCTCGCCGAATGAGCTTGACCGAAGAAGAGCGAAAGAACTTTGAACGAGAACTCAAGCAAGTCGAGACCGAAGGCAACAAAGAAATCGCTAATGCTTTCGTCGCTTTCGCCGAAGAAATCGAAAAGGCTATCGGTGGCAAACTGACCGACGAAGACGGCACTCCACTTACCGGGGGGCAGGATCCGAAGTACATCGCCGAGAAGGCCCAGACTTTCAACCTCTCTCGATTGCTCAACCGACTCGACGGTGGACTTCATGCTGAGGTCAAGAAGGTTCACAAGAACCAGTGGCCTACGGTCGAAGAGGCCCTTGATCTTCGGGATCGAAAGCTAAACAGCATGAAGCGGGGCGATGAACTCCGAAGCGGTGTGTTGCAAATGGTTAAGGTCTACATTGCGACCAAGCGAGTCATCAGCATCGGTGACAAGATGGCAGGTCGACACGGCAACAAGGGGGTAATCTCCAAGATCTTGCCCGTCGAAGATATGCCTTTCTTGCCCGATGGAACACCCATTCAAATCATGCTAAACCCTCTTGGGGTTCCTAGCCGTATGAACGTCGGTCAGATCCTCGAAACCCACTTGGGCTGGGCGGGTGCCGTTTCGGGCTTCCAAGCCGTCACGCCTGTGTTCGATGGGGCTTCCGAAGAAATCATCAACGATGCTTTGGAATCGGCTGGACTCCCGCGGCACGGCAAGATCCGACTCTACGATGGTCGAACTGGCGAACAGATGGAGCAAGAGACAACCGTCGGCTACATCTACATGCTCAAACTCCACCACTTGGTCGACGACAAGGTTCATGCTCGAAGCACTGGCCCTTACTCGTTGATCACTCAGCAACCACTTGGTGGCAAGGCACGTTTTGGCGGTCAGCGATTCGGGGAAATGGAAGTATGGGCACTGGAAGCTTATGGTGCTGCGTACATCCTCCAAGAACTTTTGACCGTCAAGAGCGATGACGTCGAAGGCAGAACCAAGATTTATGAATCGATGGTCAAGGGAGAGAACACTCTCGAATCTGGCACACCCGCAAGTTTCGACGTTTTGACCAACGAAATCCGAGGCCTGGCGTTGAACATGCGACTCGAAAAACGACGGCTATAGAAGTCGAACCTGACCTTTTCGCCCAATCCAATTCAAACTCCGAACCACTTTTAAATATCCGATCCCTGGAGCACTCCTTAAATGGGTAATGTTGCCGAAGCCACCTACGATCGCGTAAACGATTACACCTCGGTCAAGATCTCGCTTGCTCGCCCCCAGGACATTCGTTCCTGGTCGTTTGGTGAAGTCAAGAAACCAGAGACGATCAATTACCGAACCTATCGCCCTGAAAAGGACGGACTGTTTTGCGAGAGAATTTTTGGCCCTGAAAAGGACTGGGAATGCGCATGCGGCAAGTACCGAGGGATGAAGTACAAGGGGATGATCTGCGATCGTTGCGGCGTGAAAGTCACTCACTCTCGCGTGCGTCGCAAGCGGATGGGCCATATTGAATTGGCAGCACCCGTCGCCCACATTTGGTTCTTCAAAGCGATGCCAAGCCGCCTAGGCAATCTGCTTGAAATGAAGACGACAAGTCTTGAGAAGGTCATCTATTTCCAAGACTACGTTGTGATCAATCCGGGCACAACCGAACTCGAAGCACAGCAACTTCTGACCGAAGACGAATACCGCGCAGCACGCGCTCAGTACGGTGACGGCTTTGAAGCCGACATGGGTGCCGAAGCGGTTCGCAAGCTTCTTCAAAACCTCGATCTGATCAAGCTCTCGGAAGTACTTCGAACTGAGTTGCATGAGACCAGTAGCAAACAACGCAAAAAGGAACTCATCAATCGACTCAAACTCGTCGAGTCGATTCGAGACAGCGAAAATCGTCCCGAGTGGATGATCCTCGATGTGATTCCTGTCATTCCACCGGATTTGCGACCACTGGTTCTGCTCGATAGCGGAAATTTCGCTACATCGGACCTCAACGACTTGTATCGTCGGATCATCAACCGAAACAATCGGTTGCGCAAACTGGTCGACCTCAACGCACCTGAAGTCATCATCCGCAACGAAAAGCGTATGTTGCAACAGTCCGTCGACGCCTTGTTTGATAATGGTCGATGCAAGCGTCCGGTGTTGGGTAGCAGCAACCGTCCTTTGAAGTCGCTAACCGACATGATTAAGGGTAAGCAGGGGCGTTTCCGCGAAAACCTACTTGGAAAACGCGTCGACTATTCGGCCCGCTCTGTGATCGTTGTCGGCCCCAGACTACGACTTCACCAATGCGGTCTGCCCAAGAAGATTGCACTCGAACTCTATCAACCGTTTATCATTCGCAAGCTTAAGGACCTCGGACATGCCGATACGATCAAATCGGCCAAGAAGATGCTTGAGCGCAAGGATGACGAGGTTTGGGATATTCTCGAACAAGTGATTCGCAATCACCCAGTTCTTCTGAACCGTGCTCCTACGCTTCACCGAATGGGTATCCAAGCCTTTGAACCAACTTTGGTCGAAGGCAATGCGATCCATTTGCACCCACTTGTCTGCAAAGGTTTCAACGCAGACTTTGACGGTGACCAGATGGCCGTTCACTTGCCACTTTCAATCGAAGCACAGGTGGAAGCTCACACCTTGATGATGAGCACCCACAATATTTTTGCTCCGAGCAACGGCAAGCCAATCATGAGCCCATCGCAAGACACCGTGATGGGTTGCAACTACATCACCATCATGCTTGCCGATCAGAAGGGTGAAGGCATGACCTTCGCCAACCCCACCGAGGCGGATTATGCCTATAGCGTCGGGAAGATCGCCTTGCACGCGAAGATCAAGGCGAGGTTGCCCAAAGGTCGCAAACTCAAAACAGACGATCCTTCGGCGCCAGGCGGACAGATTGTTGAAACAACCTACGGTCGAATTCTATTTAACTCCATCCTTCCAGAGGGTATGGATTTCTACAACCAGTCGCTTCGTTCGAGCGATTTGGCCATGGTTATCAGCGATTGCTACCAGTTGCTCGGACGCCGCGCGACGATCAAGTTGCTCGACGATATGAATCAGCTCGGATTCCGCGAATCAACCCACAGCGGTCTATCCTTCGGCGCAGACGACCTGGTGACGCCCGAGACCAAGTCTCGTCACATTTCTGATGCAGACAAGAAGGTCATGTCGTTCCAAAAGAACTACCTCAAGGGTGTGATGACGGCTCAAGAACGCTACAACCAGGTTCTTGATGCTTGGACGGCTGCCCGAGAAGCGATCACCAAGGACATGCTGGCTGCCATGGAGACCGACCAGCACCGTGGCAACTGGTATGTCAACCCAGTGTTCTTGATGGCATCCTCAGGTGCACGGGGTGGTATCGAACAAATCCGTCAGTTGGCCGGTATGCGGGGGCTGATGGCCAAACCGACCGGTGAAATTATCGAAACACCGATCAAGTCGAACTTCCGCGAAGGCCTCTCGGTTCTCGAATATTTCAGTTCAACTCACGGTGCACGAAAAGGTCTTGCTGATACGGCTCTAAAGACAGCCGATTCGGGTTACTTGACCCGTAAGCTAGCAGACGTCGCGCAGAACGTCGTGATCACCTTGAACGATTGCGGTACGACCAAGGGAATCACCAAGGGCGTGATCTATCGAGGTGAGAAGGTCGAAGTGCGATTGACCGAATCGATCACGGGTCGAGTCAGCCGCCAGAACATTGTCAATTTGATCACCTCCGAGACAATCGTCGAGGAGAATCAAATGATCTCTCGCACCGTCGCTCGCAAGATCGAAGAAATGGGATTGGAAAAGATCCAAGTCCGCTCTCCGATGACCTGCGATGCCCCGCTGGGAGTTTGCCGATGCTGCTATGGTATGGACATGAGCACAGGTGCCGTCGTCGAAGAAGGGATGGCCGTAGGTATCATCGCTGCTCAAAGTATCGGTGAACCTGGTACCCAGTTGACGATGCGTACGTTCCACATCGGTGGTGCCGCAGGTACCACGATGGAAGAAAGCGATATCAAATCCAAGAAGGGTGGTGTCGTTAAGTACATCAAGATGCGGTATGTACGAAACGACAACGGAGAGGACGTGGTTCTGACTAGAAACTGCGAATTGGCAGTGGTCGATCCACGCGGTCGCGAACTCGAACGTTATGAAATCCCTGTCGGTGCAAGGCTGCTTGTTGCAGAAGACCAAGAGATTCCTAAGGGACAAGTTCTATGCGAATGGAATCCGCACAAGATTCCAATCTTGGCGACTGTTGGCGGTAAGGTCACGTTCGTCGATATCGCCGAAGGTGATACGCTCAAGATCGAGAAGGATCCAAGTGGAAACCTCCGACGAATCATCATGGACTCGCGTGGTAAGTTCCATCCACAGATCGTCATCGAAGATGCTGAAGGCAAAGCCGTCGACGTTCACTATCTGCCCGACAAGGCTGTGATCAACGTCACCGAGGGCAAGAAGGTCAATGCAGGTACCGAGCTTGCAGAAATGCCCCGCGAAGCAACTGGCGTTAAGGACATCACCGGTGGTCTGCCTCGAGTTACCGAGATCTTCGAAGCCCGCAAACCCAAGGATCCTGCGGTGGTCGCTGAAATCGACGGAACCGTCGAGATTTCCAAGGATCGCAAACGCGGAAAACGATCGATCTTGGTCAAGAGCGACAGCGGTGAAGAAATCGAACACTTGGTGCCGCCAGGCAAGCGATTCTTGGTCCACTCCGGCGATATCGTCAAAGCGGGCCAAGCGTTGGTCGAAGGTCCATTGGTGCCACACGATATCTTGCGTGTCAGTGGTGAAGAAGCCGTACAGCAGTACTTGTTGCACGAGATCCAACAGGTCTATCGCTCGCAACGCGTGGAGATCAACGACAAACACGTCGAGATCATCATCGCTCGTATGCTACGCAAGGTAAAGATCACCAACCCAGGTGACACAAGCCTTTTGGCTGGTCTGGTCATGGATCGCTTCGATTTCAAGAAGCACAACGACCATATCGCCAAGTGCATGAAGGTCACCGATCCGGGCGATACCCAATTCGCTCTCGGTGCGATCGTCACCAAAGAGGAATTCGATACTGCCAATGCTCAGAGCGAAGGACTCGGTGGCAAGGGGGCCAAGGGCAAGAAGCCCAAGCCTGCTCATGCCGAAGTCCAATTGCTCGGGATCACCAAAGCGGCCGTTCAAAGCAATAGCTTCATTTCGGCGGCAAGTTTCCAAGAAACGACGAAGGTTCTGACCGAAGCGGCTCTGGCCGGCAAGGTCGACCGCCTTGTTGGTCTCAAGGAAAATGTGATTCTCGGACACTTGATCCCAGCCGGTACTGGTTTCAGAATCTTCCAAGAATCTGAAGTTTCCTACCGTAAAGAGGCTTTGGAAGATTTGGTCAATCGAGGTGCAGCGGCCGCCGAACAGCAAAGCTATCCTCTGTTGAACCAAGCACCTCAGTCGAGCTCGAGTTCAAGCGAGAGCACGCCTGCGGATCCACCTTCGGACGCACCTGTCTTCGAAGAATAAAGCGCGAGAGTTCGGATACTTTGTAGTCCGGTGAACTCCTGTGGATGATCTTTCAGACTTTCAATGGCTAGCCTCGGCACCTGCTGCCGAGGCTTGGTCTTTTTGCAGCAGACTGGATGTCTTCTCCAACGCGTCGTTTTCGAAGTTTGGACTGACGCAGAGGCAACTTCAAGTCCTCAAGACGCAGTTCGAATTCGCTCAAGGTGCATCAAAACGCAAAGTCGCTGATCCATGGCATTGGTTTTGGACTAAGACTCTGCTTGAGCAAGCCTCGGATCAAATCACCGCCGAGGAGACGGCAAAGGATTTCCCAACCGACTCCATGGTCATCGATGGATGCTGCGGTGCAGGCGTCGATGCAGTGGCGATCGCGACGCATTTATCGCAAGAGTTGACATTGGGAGAACGTCTGCTTGCGATCGACTCTTCGGAGATCGCTTGCACATTGACCCAACTTAATGCATCTAGAAACGGGATTGACTTGCGACCCGTGGCTATTGGTTTCGAGGATGCCGAACTTCCGACTGACGGATGGCTCCATTTGGACCCTGATCGACGTGTCTCAGGAAGAACGATCGACGTGCATTGCACAGAACCAAGTTGGCTAGCGATTGCTAAAGAAATTCAGAGAGCACCGGGGGCATCGATCAAGGCTGCGCCAGGTTTCCAGCCTGATGACGATTATCCATGGGAAGATTGCGGACCGCCAGACTCTCGGAGGTGGATTTCGCGAGATGGATCGGTTCGTCAACAACGACTTTATTGGAGAATTCCAAAATGGAATGATGCCAAGCGAATCGTTAGTGCCTATCGAAAGAGTACCGGTTGGCATCACGAGGTCTTCGACTCGAGACCAACATCGGCTCTGGTGGCCTTGGATTTGATCGAACAAGATCCTTTGCAAGCGGATAAATGGACTTTTGTTGCCGATCATGATCCAGCCCTTCGGGCAGCAAACTGTGTTGTATCACTTTCGGAACGGTTGCAGTTGCGGATGCTCGGAAATGAGTATGGATACTGTGTCGGCGAATCGCTCGTCGAGAATCCGTTGCTGCGCTGGTATCGAGTCCTTGAAGTCATGCCGATGGATCACAAAAAGGTTCGCGCCATGTCAAGGACGCTTAAAGTCGGGCGTTGGGAACTCAAGAGCAGAAACATCGATATCGACTTAATCTCTTGGGGCAAACAGTTGACTGTTGATAAGGATTCGGATGTTGTGGGTTGGTTGCTACTGACCAAAGTCGGGAAAAAGCACGTGTGTCTTGTGTGCCAGGAGATCCAAGAGTGAAAGGGTTGTTTGTCACCGGGACCGATACTGAGGTGGGTAAGACCCATTTTGTATGCGAATATGCAAGACGGCTGATTCAGCAAGGCCTACGCATTGGAGTTTATAAACCACTTGCCAGTGGATATCCACGCGAGGATCATCGAAGCGATGCAACTCGACTGCATCGATCGCTGGGTGAGCATGGAGCGAATATTCGGCTTGAGCAAATCAACCCGCAGTGCTTTTTGGCTCCGCTTGCGCCACCCCTTGCAGCCCGAGTTGAGGGCAGAGCGATCGATGAGGATCTGCTCGTGCAAGGTGCCAAGGCTTGGGAGGGGCGATGCGATTTGCTTCTAGTCGAAGGAGCAGGGGGGTTGCTCTCGCCCATTACATGGACGATGACCAACGCCGATCTAGCCATCAAACTTGGGTATCCAATCCTTGTTGTGGCCGAGAACCGTTTAGGCTGCGTGCATCAAATCCTCTCGACCGTGCAGGTGGCAACAGGTATAGGACTTTCAGTCCAAGCCGTGGTGCTCAACCAAGTTCGGCCACAGCTCGACGCGGCTCGTATTCAGAATCGGGAATTGCTCGAACCATTCCTACAAAGAATTGATCCGAGAATAGCTATTTGGGAACAGCCCTATGCTCCGGTGCTCCCGGTGCCGCCCATAGACTGAGCGAAATTACCTGTTTTTTGTGGTTGGACTTGATCGTATGTAATTCACGCTGGAAATTGGTCGGTTGTGGAATCATAATCCATCGTCATAAAACCACTCGTTTGGACTCAAAACATGTTTTATTGGATCTATGACATTCCCAGCGTTGCACTGGCAGTAATCATCACCGGTGCGTTCGTCGCGTTTAGTTGGATTGGTACGATTTTGATTCGTCCTATCCTAAGAGCATTCCTTCGCAAACGCTCCGACATCAATGATTTGATCGGGTACATGCTCTCGTGCTTCGGAGTCTTTTATGGTTTGCTGCTGGGATTGCTGGCTGTGGCTGCCTACCAAAATTTTAGCGGCGTAGAAACTATTGTCTCCAAAGAGGCTTCTGCACTCTCAGCTCTTGCTCGAGATGTCAGTGCTTACCCGGAACCAGACCGTACGAACCTGATTTGGCTACTGAGGGATTACACCCGATACGTCGTCAAGTACGCTTGGCCTGCTCAACAAAAAGGTATTGTCCCACAAGAGGGGAATACTCGGATGATCGCATTCCATGAGCAGCTTATCCGGTTTGAGCCCAAAACGCCTGGGCAAGAGATTCTCCATGCCGAAGCCCTCAGGCAGTTCAACAACTATCTTGAGGCTAGGCGTCTGAGGCTTTTTGCCGTTACGACTTCGATTCCCGGCGTAATGTGGGGTGTGGTTTTGATCGGAGCCTTGATGAACATTGCCTTGATTTGGATGTTCGATATGAAGATTGTCAATCACCTATTCCTAGGTGGGATGCTCTCTGCCTTTATGGGATTGATGATTTTCCTGATCGCATCCTTAGACAATCCGTTTCGGGGAGAACTGAGCATATCCTCTGCTCCTTTCCAAGACATCCTTACGCATTTAATGGAAGAGTAAGCGTCGATGGTTGCCAGACGGTTTTTAAACACGATCCGATGCATCACTGCAGCGCAGCTTTTGGTAGCTTTGGCGATCTCGATCGGATGCGAGCCTTTGAACAAGGCAAGCGATGTATTGATGGATAGGGAAAAAGAGCACAAGACCGTAAAGCTCGGAGTCTTACATTCCCAGACCGGCACGATGGGGATGAACGAGATGTCCCTTCGGCACTGCGAAACCTTGGCGGTCGAGGCGCTGAACGCCAGCAAGGAATTTCCCGAGGTCGAATTTGTACCGGTCGTCAGAGATGGTCGATCTCGGAGCGAGATCTTCAGACGCCGCGCGAGGGAACTTGTCGATATCGAGAAAGTTGACGTGATCTTTGGATGCTGGACGAGCCTGCATCGCAAAGCGGTCATCGATGAAATCGATAACCCCACGGAACTCTTCAGGGATGAACATTTTGATGGGAAATCGAGCCCACCGCGAAAACCGCTCCTTTTCTACCCTCTGCAGTACGAGGGATTTGAAGCCAACCGAAACGTATTTTACTTCGGCAGCACACCCAACCAGCAAATCCTGCCTGCTTTGGACTGGTTTATGTCTGAACAAGGTGGCCAGAGAAAACGTATCTATTTGATCGGCTCAGACTATTTGTTCCCCCGCACCGCCAATTACATCGTCAAAAAGTATCTCGAAACCAAATCGATCGAAATCGTCGGCGAAGACTACTTGCCCCTTGGGCACAGTGATTTCCATGAAGCGGCCGAGAAGATCCAAAAGGCATCGCCCGATCTGATCCTTAGCACCATCAACGGTGATAGCAATCTTTCGTTTTACAAGGAGTGTCACTCGATCGGTCTGTCCCCAGAGAAATCGCCCGTGTTGGCTACCAGCGTTGGCGAGGCCGAACTTCGACGTATCCCTCCAGAACATGTGCATGGTCATTATGCAGCTTGGAGTTACTTTCAATCCATCGACACACCGGCCAACAAAAAGTTTGTGAGGAATTTCAAAAAGGGTTTTGGGCTAGACCGAGTCGTCGATGATCCGATGGAGGCTGCCTACACGCAAGTCATGGTTTGGAAAGAGGCCTACAAGATCGCGAAGTCCTCGGATCCGATCAAAATCCGCGAGGTTCTCGAAAAAGGCTTGGAATTCGATGCACCTGGTGGACGGATCAAAGTGGATCCCAAGACGCATCATCTCTACAAGAAGTTTCGCTTGGGGCGAATCGGGCTGGATCGTCAATTCGAGATCATCTACGAGTCTCGAGATTTGATTGCTCCAGACCCTTATCCTTCCTTTGCATTTCCCGGTTGGGAATGCGATTGGACACGAGGGGGATTGACCAAGGGCCCCTCACCGAATATGGGTTTCTAATCAACGGTCGGGAACCAAACGCAAGAAGGCGATTAAATCATTCAATGCCTTAGGATCCAGTTCCTTGAGCATTCCGTCAGGCATGAGCGACTTGCCTGAACTTTTCCACTCTTCGACATCGCTTTTTGAAATCGAGACGTTTTGGTTCTGGGCAGTGAGGATCGCAATCTGTTCTGCGCTAGAACTGACCAAGATCCCGGCGGCAACTTCCCCATCCTTGGTTCGTATCTGCTGCTGCTCGTACTTGGGATCCATCTCCCTACTCGGCTCGGCCACTGCCAAGGCGATCGCTTCATTGGGTCGCACTCGGTAAGAGTCCAGCGATGGACCAATTGCAATCCCGATATCCATTGCCCGATGGCAGCTTGCGCAGAGTTTTCTGAAATGGGCTTCGCCGAGCTTGGAATCCCCCGGTTTATCCCAGGCTTCGCGATACTTCTGAGCAACACTCTCCCAGGGGACTTCGGAGACTGGTGATAACTTCTGGGCTCGCGTCTTGATTGCTTCATTCGGGAACGCCCTCAAAGCCTGCCAAACCCAGGCGGGAATACTTGCCGTACTTTGCCCCTTTTGTTCGATCCTCTCTAAGAGCAACTTAGCACCACTTTCGTTGCGAATCAGCGCCTTGAGAATCGACTGTTCGATCAATGGATTGGTTCCATCGAGGTATTCAGCCGCAAGCTTTTGAAACGGCGGTTGGCTCGGAACCCAAGACTCAATCACACTGCTTTGAATGGACGCGGAGGGGCAGTCGGACAAGATCTTCGTAAAAATCTCTTGCCGTTTCTGGATCGGTAATGTGCCAAGCAGCCGAACCACGTTAGAACGTTGAGATTCGCTTTGGCCAAGCTCAGCCTCAGCTTGTCGATCGGTATTTCCCTTTTTCATCGCCGATTCGATTCGAGGCAAGAGCTGGTTGCTCGCAAACTTGCTGAGCTCCAAATAGGTTTCACTTCCTTCGGGGACAATCCTTCGCTCAATCAGACGTCCAAGAGTATCGATAGCCGATTTGAGCTGTTCGTCAGTCCATCGGCTTTGATTCCAAGCTTGAACCACCGCTGCAAGATCTCCGTGTTGCTGCATTTGAAACAGCATCGCATCAAGATAGCTAGCTCCTTGATTAGAGCTCCCCAAAAGCGTTAGCCAGTTGGCTTGTTCCCAAAGCAATTTCGAAGCCTTCCCTCGACTTGCAAACTCGATCGCAGCCCGCAATTCATCACAAGCAAGGAGTGCAGGATCCTTGCGATTGAGCCAAGTGGCAAATAGTTCCGCTCGTTTGCTGTCTTGTGCAAGAATGAGGGGGATTCGAACCGCCATCACCATCTGAACTTCCAAGTCTGTTTCGCGCTGCATGATTTCTGCGATTGCCTGCGACTGCTCTTGGGTAGATTCAGCAGAAAGATCCGCTATCCGATTTGCAAACACCCATGACCAAAGCCTTACGTGTGGTGATGGGTCTTCGATGCTTCGCAACCAAGTCGCTTTATCGAAGCCACTAGGTAGTGAGGCTAAAACCGACAATGCATGCAACCTTGCTAGGGGCTGTTGGCTATCGATCGCAATTTCTCGGCAAAGCGGGATGGCGGAGGCATCCTGACGCTCGATGAGAATTTGCGAGGCAGTCTCGCGATGCCAACCGTTTGGATGTCCCAGTCGTTGGCAAAGCTCGGGAGTTGAAAGATTTGTTAGTACTTGTGGCTCACGACGAACGGGACGTCCACTTGCCTTGACTCTCCAAATACGCCCAAGGTCTCGACCGGAAGTCAAATCGACTTGGCTTTTGATCGGCTCTGGGATGCTCTTGGGATGCTCGATCGTCTCTCTAGCCATATCGACGATGTACAAACACCCGTCGGGGCCATTGGAAAATTGTACCGGACGAAACCAAGTATCTTTGCTTCGTAGAAACTCGCTTTGGGAATCGATTCGCTCGCCCTTGGATGCCACACCGCTACGAACCAATCGCTTGCGATGCACGAGATTGCTCCCGACGTCTGCGATCAACGCAATCGGATGTTCCGTAGGTTGCCACTGATCGCCATCGTAGATTGTCACGCCGGTGGCGGAGGTAAAGTATCCGCTAGCTCTCCCCTGCCCTTCGAGTATTCCCGTCGAGATTCCGGCCAATCGCATCTGTGTTCGAATGGTTCGCCACGATTCAACCGGTGAGATACGAAACACCTCGGCTTGAGGCCCATCTGCAGAAATCGATCTTCTCCAAGCTACCGATTTCGACAATGAGGCATCGGTCAGCTCTGGCAAGTACCAGGCAACGACTTGTTGCAAATGGTCGCTGTTGCTCGTAACGTAACGATCGCCCCAAGGGTTAAAATCCATTCCGTGCTGGCCATAACCCACAACCGAGGAAAGCTTGCCGGTAACTAAGTCAAACGCGATATCCCGACCCGAAACATTCGCGGGACTAGCTGGCAAAAGGATTGGACTGTTTGGATTGACCGTTAATTGGCCACCGTTCGAACTGGTCGACAAATGCAATCGTCCATCGAGTCCAAAGTGAAAGGAATTGGCGAGCCCTTGCACGTTTTGCCTGCCGAGTCCTTCGAGAATCGTGCTCGAATTCCATTTGGATTGCAATCCACCATCCTGGGGCTTGAATTCTTGCACCAGCGGAGCAGCAGCAACCCACACACGTTTTTGAAGCGTGGCTAGAGCCGTCGGCCAAGACAAACCTTGCGCGACGACCTGAGCTTGATCCATGACTCCATCTCCATCGGTATCGGTCAACTTGCTCAGTCGTCCCAACGCATCATTTTCCTGCTCACTGTAGTCAACCATTTCGACGACCCATAGAGCACCATCGGCATCGAAGGCGATTGCCACTGGGCTTTTGATCAGTGGTTCACTAGCCACGAGTTCGACTTCGTAACCAGGCTGTACTTCGATCGATTGTTTGACCTGCTCGATCGTCAGGGGTGCGATCCGCTCGACTCGCGTGTCACTGATCTTCTGGAACGCATTTGAGTCTTGGCTCAAGACCAGAAGTGGCAGGACACACGTCAACGTTGAGATTAAATTTTTATTCATCGGGGTTGGGTTTCTTGAGGGCTAGGGAAGAGGAATTCCAATGCTGCTGGCAGGCGGTTGGCCCAGGCCGATTCGTTATGTTTGGCCTCGGGTTCGATCATCATTTGAACGAGATATCGATCTTGATGATGGATCTGCAATAGTTCGACAAGTTTCTTCGTTTGTTCGACGGCCTTGGATTGTCCATCAGGGGATTTGCCTTCTAGGGTACCCATGTCAACCCAAAGCCGTTGCTTAGGCTCTGTGCCATGGCGATCAGGCTTTGAAAAAACCTCAAGCATGTGTTGGTTGCCCCAGAAAAGAGAGGGAGACATCGATGCACCTTTGCCAAATACATCCGGACGCTTGTGCAATGCATGGAGAACGAACAGACCGCCTAGCGACGAGCCGATGATCGCGGTCGACTCTGGGGCGGTTAGGGTTCTAAACTCCTGATCGATCCATGGTTTGAGTTCTGAGGTGATGAAATCCAGATGGACATCGGCTCGGCCACCGATGAGTTTATCAGCAACATTATCTGGAACGGGAGTGTATTCATCGATCCTGTTTTTCGAGTTATCGATCGCCACAAGGATCAAGGGTCTTGGGATAGAATCCTGCGACAATTTTTTAGCAGTCTCATCGGCCTGCCATTCGACTCCAAAGGCAGCTCGTTGGTTGTCGAAAACATTTTGCCCATCAAGCAGATAGACTACTTGGTATCGGACTTGGGGATTGTCCCGATACCCCGGAGGCAACCAAACAGTGATTCTACGTGGGGATTGGAGGATTTTGCTCGATAGATCCAACCATCGCAAATCGCCCGTGGCACTCGAAGATGGTTTAGGTTTGGCAATCGCCCAATCGGCAACCGCGATCTCGATCGTCTGCGGTCCACGGATCGTCACCGAGCGATTTTTGATCTCAGCACCTTCGCTAGACTTCTCGACCGTTGCCCAACTCCCTCGGGTGACTTTGTACTCGATCCGCGTTCCGACAGGGAGTTCCAAACTTGCCTCGTACTTGCCATCGGCGGTGGGTTTTAATTCGAAGGCATTGGGTTGCCATGGCCCAAACTCATCGATGTTTCCGGCGATAAAGAGTTTGGATCCAGACGGGGTGTCGTTAGGAACGGTAACCTTCCAATGAACCTGAACCATCGCAGCTTTTTGCGCAATGGCTTCTTGACTTTGGGCGTAGCACGATCCATGGTTCACAACGACTAATGCGAGTGCCAGGATCAGTCCTAGGACGACTTGCAAGTTTTTTTCAAGAACGGTAGTCCATGCCAACAAAAATAAACTCCTTGAAATGAGCTGTTGTTACCTGCCAAAATCCTTGGATTATAACCGGTACAGAACCGATTATCGCATCCGCCACCAAAGGTTTTTCTCGAAACCAAGTCGGTCGATCCACGGTTTGATGTCCTTAGAAAATCGGGCTGCATCGACCGCATAGCCCGCCGTGGGTTTGAGGGGTGGACCAACAAGGCTTTGCCAGTATCGGTTCAGTCGAGCCATGAGGTTCTCACGTGTCCATTTAGCGACGATCGACGAGGCTGCAGGAGGAAACAGAGAATCCCCCTCGACCTGAAAACGAACCGTTGCCGGGACTCCCTGATATTGCATCGAGTAGGAACTGACTTGTGAGGTTTCAACACTGGCAGAAATAAATGGAACAGTGTCTTGAGGGTGGGAATCTTGAAACGTATGTGCAAGTAGACCTGCATATTTTTTCCTTCCACCTTGCCGATCGCAGTAGATTTCAATCGCATCGCATGGATGACTTTTCCGGGTACGCTCAAGGACTTGCCAAGCTAGGTTCAGGCTCGATTGTCCGAGCACATCAGACTTGTTTCCAAGCGATTCGACCGCTTGATTAAAGTAGGCTTCATCGAGCACTCGCAATCGAAAATCAACGAGTCTTATTCCGAGTCCATCGAGCTTTTCCTTGGCAAACAGAAGTGCTGACTGAGTCAACAGATCCTCTCGATCCAGATTCGATCCTGCAAAAGACCGATCGTACCAAGGCAGTGCTTCGACACGCTGGATATCTTGCGGTGCTAGATTCTCCATGACAAACCAAGGCTTATCGGCAGCAGGTTTGCTCGATAGAATTGCTTCGAAAAAGCGAACTGCGATCGACAGACCCGTCAAGCCTTTGCTCGGTTGATGGATCTTTTTCGAGTCCCCAAAAGGAATATGATCGCTGTTGGGGTTCCAGGGAGCAGCAAGCAACTCAGGTTCTAGAGGCTCGAGTCCTTGAAGGACATCAAAGTCCGACTCGATGAGCCAGGCACTGACACCGATCACTAAAGGGCCCATATTGGGGCCATATCCAGCCTCATCGACACCTAGAACCAGTCGCATCAGAAACCTCTCTCTTTAGGCTCCTGAGGCTTCTTCTTTGGTTTGTCCGAATTGAACATCTTGAATGGCAAATTGTAGATATCGAAATTGAGCTTCGGGAGCCCTTCTGCTTTTTCGGGATCGTCTCCTTTGGCCAAGGGTGTCACAGCGATCAACTCCATGTCGATATGCCCTACGACGACGAGCCTTTCGGGCAACTGAGTCAAATGCAGGTTTCCCCCGCGAAACCATTCGAGCCAACCGGTGCGATAGCCTTTGGGTGGTACAGTGTGTAGGGTGTCAAAACCGACGCTTGATGGATGGGCTCCGGGTGCAAGAAGCAGATCGTCTGGCCAACGGGTCGACTGCCATAAGCCCTCTTGAAGTTCGTATTCACCCCCGAGTGTGCATTGCAACTTGGCATCGAGCAACCGCTGTGCGATGACTTTCGCCTCTTGGGGTGGAAGGCCCAACTGCTGTGCAATCGAGTCCAAGAGAAACAGATTACCTCTCGTTGCTTGGGCTGCTTGGCGGAAACCAAGTGTATTGAACCAACCGGCTACCTTGCTATCGGAGATATTTCCAACGCGCAGTCTGCCTTGAGCCACATCATCGGCAGGAATCACACGGACGATCGATGCACATGCGTCGAGGATTTCGCGATGGAAAGAGATGATACTAAAACCGCCCATCTGCCATCGCCACAATCCGATGAGTGTGCGAGAGTAACCAGTAACATCGGGCAGTCCCCCCCCGAGCCCTAAAGGCAAACGATCGAGCAACGCAGGCTTTGGCCAAGCTCCCAAGTAGATAGGAAGTGACTTGAGCAGTCCAAGGGTCGCGAAGAGGCCTTTGGTCTCTTCGGGGAAGGGTAACTCGATGTCTTTGAGTCCAGCAAAGAGGGTGTGGTTGGGTGTAAATCGATTGCCCGTGTCGTTTCCTCGCAGATGCAATTGCAGGCTGACCACATCGTCGCTTGGTAATTGAATTTGTTGATCGACTGGAGGTGCAAGAAGCAGACTCATCCAACCGTACTTATCGCTACCCAGGGGAGCAATATACGCCTCGATGGCCACTCTCTCGGCTTTAGGAATCTGTGGATGTTCGTAACGCCGGAGTCCAAACATGAGCGGATCGGTCTGTTGCCAATCCTTGGTATAAAACTCGATGCTTTCTCGGTAGTCTGCGGCTTCTTCCGGAGTGCAGTCGACCAAAGGAACATCGGCAATTGGCATAAAGCTTCCTCGAGCTCCGCGAACCGAGTCGTACCAACCGTCTTGGAATCGGATGGTTTCGGATCCATCTACCCGCTGCTGAAACCAACGGGGTAAATAACCTTGAGCGATCAGATACTCGATTTGATCGCCTGGCATCCAGTCTGGAGGGATTGTCGCTGTGGTTTGCTTGTCGCTTCGAATCCCCTTTAGTCCATGAGCTTTTTCATTCCTGGCAACGATGCTTGCAAGTTCGGCATTTTCCAATGCAGCGATTGCTCGCATGCGACGTTTGAGTTCGATCTGATACGTCGGAGAGACAAGATTCTGGAAAAACTCGGATGAGAAATAAGCAAAGACATCGTAGTCGTGCTCGATGGGCATCATCAACCGCGCAAATCGGAATGCGGGCAACTGAGCGAGTGATTCTTTCGTCTTTTGCACTTCGATAAATCTTCGAGCCAGTTCCCGCGAACTGGTCACAAACAGGTAGGGTTCGGCGATAACCATGAACGAGCGAACCGATTGATCTGGGGCGCTCAGGAACGAAACGGTCACTCCATCGATTTGCTCATCGCGTAGTTTTCCACCCTCCTGTTCGATCTTTTCAAGCGTTGCAAGCCTTTCTTGTTCGAACGAACTTTTCAGGAGCCCAAAGTTCTTTGCTTCGAACAGTACTCCCATCGTCGGACCGTCTTGGATGTACAAGTCGTAACCGACAATAGCCATATCCGAAATAACTGCATCACCAAAGAGTTTGCCGATGGTCGTCATCTTGGTGTTAAGCAGTCGCTCGACCCTCTCGGTGCTCTCGTAGTTGTACCCTCGCATCATCGCCAATTGGGCGATATCCCCGCCTCGCGCATCACCGAGTTTTTGAAACCACAAGTAATTTTGAAACGAACCGAAACGGATATAGAAGCACTCAGGTGGAATGACCTTCGCAATCGGTTCTATGGGGATCGATTCAAGGGAATACCCAGGTGGCAACACGGGAATCGCATGGCTTTTCCAACGTGGAGCCATTGGAATGGCTACACGCCTTGATGTATCGGCAACGCTCAAGGTGAGTTGTTGATGCCTGAGTTGATCGCGGAACGATTCCGAACCTGCGATCCTTTCGAGCGTTGGGGTTGGATCGCTGGGATTCTTCAGAAGGGATGCCTTACGCTCATCGAGCTCAGGAACAGGAAATCCAAAACGATTCGCCAACGAGTACACAAGGTAACGTTCCACGAGGCTTGGGTAATCGCTTCTGGCGATCTGCCTTTTTGCTTGATCAACGTAACTGATCCACCACTGATCCAATAGGGTTGTCCAACGGTTTGAGTTGGCTCGATCCAACTTGCGATCGTCGATGAGCTTAGGAACCAGCTCGATGGTCTGCTTGACCTCTCCATCGAGTTCGATCGATAGAGGAGCATCTCCGACAAAGAGAAAATGAATTCGAACGTGTTCAACCGGATCAATGTACTCCCGCACTCGCTCGATCGCTTTGCGGAGTCGCTTAACGACCGAACCATCCCCAATCCTCCGCTCGCCAGGCTGGGCGGTCCCAGATCGATCTTCCTTGGCCTGAGGTTCGGGCTCGATCGAGACGATTTCGATAGCGGGGTAGAAGATCCGCTGATCTTTTTCGCTGGCTACCACGCGTACGGTCGCATCGGATGCAACTTGACCAGCAGCGATCAAAACCTGGCCGACTCCGATCCCTGGATAAGGCCCTTGTTGGGTTTGAAGAATCGCGATTCCTCGATTTTTTGGGACCGCTGGACGCTCGGTGTTTTCCTGAGCAAGCAACTTCGGGGCAAGCGTGCCGATTGCTAAGCAAAGCCAAACAATCTTGGGAATCCAACAAGTGACTGCATCGACGTTCCGCTGTCGCATCCGTACCATCCCTTTTAGTAACGAGCGATTTGACCTTGGCTCAAATGACCTAGATCTTTGAGCATTGCACCAGCGGCCTGATTCATGAACCCAAGTTCGCTGCTTACCGCGATGAATTGCCAACCTTGCTCGATCCGTCGCTTTGCGGCCTTCGCATCGGCAACATGGATACCTGGTGCAACGCCGTGGGCTTTGGCAGATCGAAGGACTTTGTCCAACGCAGCGACGAACTGAGGGTCATCGGTCTCCATCTGCGGAGTCTTGCCCATCGAAGCGAGTAAATCATTTGGGCCGACAAAGACTGCGTCGACCCCGGGAACACTCAGGATCTGATCGATTTGATCGACCGCATCAACATGTTCGGCTTGGACAATCACCAGAACTTCCTCGTTGGCTTGACGATAGTAATCGGCTGCATTGGTTCCATAATTCAGAGCGTGGACACTCCCTCCGACGCTTCGGGTTCCCGTCGGTGGATACTTGCAACTCGACACGGCCAATTCGGCCAACTCTCGCGTATTGCACATAGGAAAAACGATCCCAAAGGCCCCCAAATCTAATGCGCGTTTGGCGTTCTCATGGGTGATCGACGGGACGCGAATCAAAGGCACGCAACCGGCTTCTGCAACGTGGGCAAAAATCGACGAGGCTGTTTCCCAATTGCAATTGCTGTGCTCCATGTCGACCGTTAGCCATGGAAAACCCGCGCGGGCCATAAAGCGCGCCGCAAGAGGACTCGATAGAGATAGCCACGTCCCAACTTGAGGCACACCCTGTTTCAAAGCTTCACGAACTGAATTTTTTTTCATCGAGTTGATCCTAAAGTGTCCATTGTTTAACTCGGAGGCTCGTCGACTTGAGCACATCGGGGTTGCACAAGGATTTGGGGACTCTGCCTTCGAGAATATCAACGATCGGCTCGTAGCATCCGATGCTCATTCGCACGGCAGCTTCTCGTGAGTTGAATGCATTGTGAGGTGTCAGCAGCAGGTTCGGAGTCGATCGCAGTGGGTGATCGACGGGCAAGGGTTCTTGTTCGTAGACATCCATCGCTGCACCGGCAATTTGCCCGGTTCGGACGGCTTGCATGAGAGCATCGGGATCGACCAACGCTCCGCGAGCGGTGTTGATCAGGTATGCTCCTGGTCGCATCATAGCGAATGCTTGCCGGTTGATCATGTGCCGAGTCTCAGGAGTATTTGGAGCGTGGATCGATACGAAGTCCGATTGTTCGAGGAGATCCGAGAGTGCCAACCATTGAACTCGACTGGCCAAGGATGCGACATGGTCATCGAGATTTCCTGTGGCGATCAAAGATTGCATCCAAGGGTCATGCACGGCGATGTTCAGACCGAATCCTAAGGCTCTGGTTGCGACGGCTTGGCCAATTCGTCCGAAACCCACCAAGCCCAGCGTCTTGCCCCGCAATTCAACACCTGGAAATTCCGCCCAGCCACCTTGTTGCATGCAGGAGTAGCCCACATGAATATGCCTAGCGAGAGACAAGAGCAATCCCATGCAGTAATCGGCGACCGCGTCGGTCATCGCGTCAGGCACATTGGTCACCATGATTCCGTGCTTGGTGGCTGAGACTAAATCGACACTGTCGATACCGATCCCGCACCGTGCGACGAGTTTGAGCCTGGGCAAAGCTTCAAAGGCCGCATCGCAATAAGGGTCGATGGCGGCGATAACTGCATCGCATCCTCGGGCTTGCTCAATCAGTGCATCGAGGGTCAGAGGCCCCCAGGTCTTGGCATCGACAACTTGGCACCCCAGTTTGCTCAGTTTCTCACGATACGCAGTTCCGCTGACGGC
This sequence comes from Pirellula sp., assembly GCA_040381975.1. Classification (GTDB taxonomy): domain Bacteria; phylum Planctomycetota; class Planctomycetia; order Pirellulales; family Pirellulaceae; genus JBKCUI01. The sequence goes on along the minus strand of JBEIGI010000004.1, from coordinate 99,556 downwards.
AAATGCTTGGGCAGTGACCAGAATCCGCATCGGGGTCGACGACATGAATATTTCCTACCCTCAATCTCCAAAAACACTCCGATTATACCAATTGTTCCGCCGATTGGGAGTTCAGGCAAAGTTCTCCCCAGGATTCGACAAGGAAAGATAGTGGGATTAGGAAAAGATTGACGAACTCCTCTACCGTCGTCTAACGACCTGAACAATTTGTCAAACAAACTCGCCATTGGAGAGAAACTGTGAAACCCCAAGTCCTCGAATCGATCGAGCAAATCAGCAAGGAGAGGGTCGCCACGGATGAACGATTGCTCGATGACACCACTGTCGATAGGCTCGTACGTGTACTGGATTCCTACGGCAATGAAGTCCGAGCATGGATGCAGAAGGATCAGGATGAAGCGGGCAAGGGTCGTTGGCCAAGCCTGATGACCTTTACTCTTTTTGGTTTAGGCATTGCTGTCACTGGAGCGACCAACTACTGGAATTATGGTCGTCAGTTTGCCGACCACGAATTCGTGCTCTTTAACATCTCCGGTGCGATGGTGTTTTTGTTAGCGGGCATCAGCCTCTTTTACGACCGCTCGGTTCGAGAGATTGGAAGCGATCGGATTCGCAAGGAATCGGGGCGTCGAATTGAGACGGTCTCCGAACACATTCGATCGCTCTCGCAACTCTATCAAAAATGGATTGGCGATTGGAAATCACAAAAGCACCAACTCGATCGTCTTGAAAGCTCTGTCCGAGAATATGATTCCCAAGCCGTTGCCGCACAGATTAAGGCCGCGCAGTGGACCAATGAGGCAGAGGAGTTGGGACGACAACGCAACCGTCTAGCCGATGACGTCGAATCTCTTCAAGCCTCGATTGTTCAACTGCAAGCCGATTCGGATTACGCCAAAATGAAGCTCTGTGGCATCGATTCTGAAATCGAGGCCAAGAAGGATCACCTCTCGGATCTTAAGTCCCAGCGAGAGAAGATCCGTCGTGAAATCCTTGAACTCGAAGAGCAGTCTGCCCAGGCCCGTGAAGCGTTTGAGCAAGCACGCTCGGACCATGAAGCCAACCAAAGGCAGTTCCAACGGGATCAGCAATCGATCGAAAGACGCATCGAGAAACTCAGCGACGAAGCAGTCCGATTGCAGCAGTCATGTGAGTCCCTCGAACAAGATCGATCCGATTTGCAAACCGAATTGCAGTCGCTCAAGATCGAGTTCCAACGCAATTTGGAGATCCAAACTCAGTCTTTGTCGGAAGTAACGCAAGGGCTCCAAGATGCTAGGGTAGAAAAGGCTCTGGTCGACGAAGCGATCGAAACAAGCCAAGCTAACCTCAGGCAAATTGTTGCTACGCACAAGGATCTGCAGTCGCAAATCGAATCGATGCAATCGTCCAAAGAACACTTGGCAAACAGCATCCAAGGGCTCAACGAGGAAATCTCCCAGAAGCGAGAACTCAGCGACCTACTCGAAACACAGACCAAGGTCCTCATCGAAGACCGCGAACTTCGCTGCACCAAGCTCGATAAGTCCATCGCCGAACTCGACAGCAACCTTTCGGGTCGACGCGCCGAGTTGATCCATGCCAACAGCGAATTTGAAGTGGTTCAAAACCATCATCGCCAACTGGCGGCCGAAATCGATCACCTGAACCGAGTGAAAACCGCGATGGAAACTTCGGTCAACGAACTGACCGACCGTTTGGCAAACAAGTCGACCGACTTCAAACGCAAATCGGTTCAAGTCAACGAGTTGGCCAGCAAGATCGATACGCTTTCACAGACAGTCCGTTCGCTTGCCGTAGGCGAGCCAGGAGCAAGCAACCCAGTGGGCAATTTGCCCCCGACCGCCGATGCCGCAGATCGCAGTGCAAAGCCTTCCTTGCAAGGTCCACACTGGGGACATGAGCACACGCAGAAAATGCTCGAACGGATGGATGAAATCGATCGGTTGGCCGAAGAGGGATTGAACTAATCGACTGTTCTTCAGACTGAACTATTCGCCAGACGAGTTCGGCTGGCGATTGTCGAGATGTTTCTTGAACCAGTCTCGCATCGATTCGAACATGACTCGGTTGCCCTCGTCGTTAAAGCCGTGGGCAGCCCCTTTGATGACGACCAGCTCGCACGGAACACTGGATTTCTCAAAAGCCTCCTTGATGTTCTCGCTGTGAGAGATCGGTACTAAATCGTCTTTGTCCCCGTGCACAAGCAAGGTGGGAGCGTCCACGGAAGTGACTTGACGCAAGGGTGAGAATTCGTCGTTACGATTCGAGTCGAACTTCAGCGCAGGAAATTGATCCATCCGAGGGTTGCCTGGGGTTTTGTAGGGAGCAAGATCCGTCGGGGGAAAGACGGCAGCAACGGCAGCAATCTTTGGGCCTCGCTTCTTGTCGTTAGCCGTTGTGCCGAGCATCAAGGACAAATGTCCGCCTGCGGAGAACCCGAACACACCGATTTTCGACTTGTCGATCTTCCACTCATCGGACTGTTTATTCACAAGTTCGAGAGCTTTGCGGACATCCTCGACGATCTCTGGAATCACGTACTTGGGACTACTCCCATGGCGGACAGCGATGATCGTGTAACCCTCATCCATGAGGGGTTTGAAAAAATTCGACATTTGAGCCGGTGGCATCCAGGTCGAAACCCAACCACCACTGACCATGAACATAAGTCCTATTCCCTTGCGGTTGGCCTCGGGCTCAAACACATCCATCGTCAGGGCCATTCCATCTTTGTGCCCGTACACGACATCCTTGCGAATCTTTGGAAGATCTTGGGCACAAGCGGACGTTCCTAATCCACAACCAAAAATTGAAATACCCACTATCGCAGCGAGAGTGGCTGACCTATTACCAAAAAATGAATGCATGATGGTCTGTTTTTCCGAATTGGATGAGCCTAACCGAAATTTGATTATATCTGATCTGTCTGATCTATGCTGTTTCTATATCCGCGACGGCCTGGAGGCCTAACTCTTGGATGCTGATCTCACGCATCCGGTACTTTTGGATCTTACCCGTGACGGTTGTGGGGAACTGGTCGGTAAACTTCCAATAATGAGGCACTTTAAAATAAGCCAGTCGCTCCTTGCAGAATGCTTTAAGCTCCTCGACGGTTGCCTGAGCTCCTTCTCGGAGGCTCACCCAAGCCATCACCTCTTCGCCAAACTTTCGATCCGGAACGCCGATGACTTGCACCTCTTTAACAGACGGATGGCGATAGAGTACCTCTTCGATTTCCCTTGGGAAAATATTCTCACCCCCTCGAATCACTAAATCCTTGATTCTACCAGTGATTCGAAAGTAACCGTTGGGTTCCTGCATGGCCAGATCGCCGGTGTGCAACCAACCTTGAGCATCGACGGCTTGGGCGGTTTTATCGGGTAGATTGTAGTATCCAGACATCACGTTGTGACCTCGAGTACACAGTTCCCCGGATTCGTTGAACCCGAGTGTCTTTCCAGTCCCCGGATCGACAATCTTGACCTCGACTCCTTCAAGCACTCTTCCGACGGTTCCAACGCGCAGTTCGATTGGGTCATCGATTCGGGTTTGAGTAATCAGCGGAGAGGCTTCTGTCTGTCCATAACCGATGGTCATCTGAGAAGCGCCCATTTGCGACGTCACTTTTCGCATCAGTTCGATCGGACAGGGGCTTCCTGCCATGATCCCGGTTCGCAGACTTCGCAGATCTCTATTTGGATACTCGGCGTGCTCGAGCATCGCGATAAACATGGTCGGGACGCCATAGACGGCGGTGCATTTTTCGTGCTCGATGGCCAACATCGTTTGGGAGGCTTGGAATGTCTCGCAAGGAAAAACCATGGTCACCCCATGAACGATTCCGCAGAGGGTTCCAAGCACGCAGCCGAAACAGTGGTAAAGGGGCACTGGGACACACAAGCGATCGAGCGATGAGAAGGCTTGCCCTTGTCCTGCGAAAAATGCGTTGAGCAGTATATTTCGATGCGAGAGCATCGCACCTTTCGGGGCACCGGTGGTACCCGATGTGTACTGAATGTTGATCGGATCGCTACAGGACAAATCTCGCTCGGCACGATGTAGCGTCTCGTCGGTGACTTGATCGGCTAACCCCAGGAACTCGTCCCACGAAAAGCTACCGGCAACGGGCTGCCCCCTTAGACTGATAATCGTCTTAAGTTTAGGAAAGTGGTTGCTTGACAGTTCACCGGGCTTGGCATTTACAAGCTCCGGAACGGCCTGCAAGAGTGAGTCAAAGTAATGCGTGGTCTTGTAGTGATCGATCAGTGCCAACCCTTTGAGATCGGCTTGGCCAACCACAAAGGACAACTCGTCGGTGCGATAGGAAGGATTGATCGTGACCAAGACCACGCCGATTCGGGCAGTGGCAAACTGGAGTAAAACCCAAGAGGGGATATTGGTGGCCCAGATACCAAAGTGATCTCCGCGACGAAACCCCTGAGCGATCAAGCTCTTGGCGACGCGGTCGACTTGCCTGTCAAATTCCTGCCAGTCAATACGCCAATCGAGATTCGGGAATACCACAGCGTCTTGATGGCCAAGCCGCTTAGCCGTTTGCCGAAGCACTTGGCCAATCGTCAGTCCATCGACCCATTCAGAGTTACTTGAATGAGCTAGTTTTTTGCGGTTGGTCATTGAATGTCTCCTTGACCTTGCAGTGGGTTAAACGTCTGCATCCTCGATCGGCATGGCGAGCAAGGCTTGGGCTAACCCTTTGCCTTGGGCATCGTTTCGAATCGAACAACTCAAAATCCCATGCACCAAAAAATTCAGACCCTGCAAATTGGGTGCTTCGAAGCGTTCGACCCGCTTGACCCCCATGGACTGAAAGTACTCTTGCACTCTCTGAGCCGTCAACCAGCGCAAAAGCCAAGGATAATCCTCTGGGTTGCGAGCAAGGATCCCGATGTTGGCACTGATCCCTTTATCGCCACTGCGACCATAAGCGATCGACGAGAGTCGCTTTGGTATTGGATCGTTTCCTGTTTGAGTGTGCATTGAATCCAATGGGATTTGGCAAGCGGCTTCAATTTTTTTTGCACTTGGAATCTTAGGCCAGAGATCAACGGCTTTCGATCCTGTCGATCGATCTTCCGTCGTGATCGTTTGCACGCTGGTAGAAACTAGTTTTTTCTCGATAAGGCACGGCCAGTAACGAAACACGGGTTGGACCGACGGTCGACCTTGGGCGTATCCGGTGGTCCCTTGGGGACCGGCGGTAACCAAGGGAATCATCTCTTTAGAAAAAGCTTCGACGGCAGCTTTACTTGATGACTCAACGGCAATCCTCAAAACGGTTTCGAAACTATCGTGCCCTTCGTTGATCGTTTCGAGCACGGGAATGCTGGCTCCGTTTCCTAAGCATTCGACAACGGTTTGAGTGTAATTCCAACCAGCAGCTTCGAGTCTCTTCAAAACGATCTCACCACAACGGCGTCCTTTGGCAACGGCTTGGGGGCCAACGATTGTCAATGTTCCGGCGGCTCTGTATCCATCGCGATAGGTCGCGCTTACCTTTAAAGTCTCGGGCTGCTTGTGCCCTTTTGCACCTCGCACAGAGACTCGGTTCTGGTCGACCTGTTGGACGCTCAAGCCTAGAAACGAAACGACCACATCGGGGCTGATATAACGTGACGGATCCGAAATCTCGTAAAGCAATTGCTCTTTGACGGTTTGGACTGTCACACAACCACCCGAGGCATCCGATTTGGTGATGACCAAGTCGCCTTCGCGGGAGACTTCGGCGATCGGAAAGCCGATGTCTACTGGACTCGGTACGGAAAGCCAGTCGGTGGAAATTCCACCTGTGGCATGGGTGCCGCATTCGAGCAGATGTCCCGCCAGAGTCCCTGCTGCCAACAGATCCCAATCGTCGTATCGCCATTGAAAATGGTGAACGCAGGCAGCAAGCACCATGGATGGGTCGGCCACTCGACCGGTGATCACGATGTCGGCCCCCATCTTCAAGGCATCGACAATTCCCGAGCATCCCATGTACGCATTGGCAGTCACGAGACGATCCTGCACGGATGCCAACGACTCGTCGGTATCGAGGTTTTTGAAATGCTCTATGTGTGGGTTCATTTGAAGTATCGCAAGCACATCATCACCACCGACAACACCGATCTTCAAGGATCGGCAACCGGCGGCTTCCAAGACGCTGCGGCATGCTTGGGCGCAGGCCATGGGACTGAGTCCTCCGGCGTTTGCGATCAACTTGCACTTACCACCCGAAGACCAATAGGGAGCAAGCCCTCGCACAACCTCGACAAAATCATGTGGATAGCCGGCTTGGGGATTGCGTTCTCGCTGCAGGGCAAGAATGGACATCGAGACCTCTGCCAAATAATCCATCGTCAGGTAATCCAAATCGGGTACCTGAGTAAGGATTTCTTTGGCCGCCGAAGGGCGATCTCCCCAAAAGGCCTGCGCGTTACCGATCCGGATCGTTTGGCTCACACTTCCCTCGCTTGTTTGTTCGCTGGAAAGACTTTATTTGCGACGACACCAAGAGCGGTCGATAGCCACATTCGCGTCGCTTCGGGTGCGATGATGGCATCCACCCAACCTCTTGCTGCTCCATAGCGAATATCGGTCTGAGATTGATACATCTCCCGGACAGAGGTTCTCATGGATTCAAGTTCTTCTGGGGTTAGTTTTTTGCCTGTTTTTTCCATATCTCGCACTTTGAGCGACAGCAGCGTATCGGCAGCTTGATTGCCACCCATGACGGCAAAACGCGCATTTGGCCATGCAAGAATCATCGCAGGATCGTAAGCTCGTCCACACATGGCGTAGTTGCCTGCCCCGTAGGAGCTTCCGACGACGACCGTGAACTTGGGAACCGTCGCGATACTCATCGCACGCACCAATTGGGCACCGGATTGAATGATCCCCGATTGCTCGGCTTGTTTGCCGACCATGAAACCTTGAACATCTTGGAGGAAGAGCAGGGGGACTCGGTTTTGTTCACAGTCTAGAATAAAGCGAGCGGCTTTCTCGGCTGCATCCCCGTAGAGCACGCCTCCGATTTGTATCTCCTTAGACGCCGTCTTGGACCTCTGGCGTTGATTGGCGACAACGCCGATCGGATAGCCTTCGATCTTGGCATAACCCGTCACAACAGTCTTCCCGAAATCCGGCTTGAACTCTTGGAATGACTCGGCATCGAGAATGCATGCGAGCAAGTCTCTCACGTCGTATTCTCCACGACCGTCACCTGGAACAATGTCGTAGAGATCGTCTGCGGATCGACTCGGCGGTCGACCGCTGGTAGAGGTGCGTGATTGAGGCATCATTGCGACCAAGGAGCGGATGCGGGCTAAGCATGATGGGTCGTCGGGTTCATGGAAATCGACCGTTCCGCTGATTTGCGAATGCATCGCCGCCCCACCGAGTTCTTCGGGATCGACCGTTTGTCCGATCGCAGCTTTGACCAGAGCAGGGCCGGCTAAACATAGCTGGCTACCCTGGGTCATAAGAATTTTGTCGCACAAGACCGGCAGATAAGCCCCACCGGCGATGCAGTTTCCCATGACGGCTGCGATTTGCGGGATCCCTTCGGCAGAGAGTATCGAGTTGTTTCGAAAGATCCGACCAAAGTCATCCTCATCTGGAAAGATCTCGTCTTGCAAGGGCAGGAAGACACCGGCGGAATCCACAAGATAGATGATTGGCAATTTCAGGCGGTAAGCGATCTTCTGAGCACGGATGAGCTTCTTGACCGATTGCGGAAACATCGCTCCGGCTTTGACCGTCGCATCGTTGGCAGCGATCATGCAAGGACGATTCTCGACAAACCCAAGTCCTGTGATCACGCCTGCCGCAGGGACTTCTCCCCAATCAGGATACATTTCATAAGCCGCCCAAAGGCCCAGTTCGAGGAAGGGACTTTGGGGATCGAGCAATCCAGCGAGTCGTTCGCGAACTGGCAATCGCCCAAGTTTGCGTTGACGATCCCAACCGGCTTTGCCACCCCCTTGGAGTAGCCCTTTTTCCTGTTGCTCTATCGCTAGGGAGATCTCGCGAAGCGTCGACATAGTTTAAACCTTTGAAGGGTCGTTGGTTGTTGCAATTCCATCCATCCACTGAGAGACTCTCAGTGGACGGAAACTCTCAGGGCTCTTCCACCACTGCAGCAGTTTTGTCGAAACCTCTGGATCGATAGCGTGCGAGGAGTTGGCCAAAAACTTCTCGTGCAGCAATGGCCTAGCTTCTGTACGACGACGTCGATGTCCGATCGGATACATCACTTCCAGGCTGAGCGTAGGTGATCCATCCTTGAATTCAATTTCGAGTCGGTTGGCAATCGATCGCGAATCGGGTGCTAAGTAATCCTGAGTGTAATGCGGATCCTCGATGACCCGCATCTTGTCCCTCAACGCATCGATACGAGGATCCTCAGCAACATCGTCTTCATAGTGGTCTGCCGTCAGCCCACCAAAAAGAAGCGAAACGGCAACGATGTACTGGATACAATGGTCTCGATCAGCCGGGTTGTTCAATGGGCCCTTCTTGTCGATGATCCTGATCGCAGACTCATGCGTGTGAATTCGAATCTCCCGGATCGATGGAAGTTTATCGCGAAGCTTACCCGATAGAGCGATCGCCGCCTCGGCAGCTGTCTGCGCGTGGAATTCCGCAGGAAACGATACCTTAAACAAGATATTTTCCATCGTGTAGCAGCCTAAGGGTTGTACGAGCTTGATCTCTTTGCCACCCATCATCACGTCGTGGAAACCCCAACGCTTGGCAGTCATTGGAGTGCGATACCCCATTTCGCCGGTCATCGTCCAAAGAGCAAGATGTACGGCGCGGCGCGTTGCGTCTCCGGCCGCCCAACTCTTGCGTGAACCCGTATTGGGTGCGTGCCTGTAGGTTCGCAACGCTCCTCCATCGAGCCAAGCGTGGCTCAGCGCGTCGGCAATTTGACTTTGATTACCACCGAGCATGCGACAAGCTACAGCAGTCGATGCGATACGCACCAAAAGCACATGATCGAACCCTTGACGGTTGAAGCTGTTAGCAAGCGCCAAGACACCTTGAATCTCGTAGGCCATAATCGCCGCTTCGAGAACTTCTTGCATGTGCCACTTTTTACCCGGAGTCCAGGGATTATTCGGATTGCGATCCAGGTAATCAGCAAGTGCCAAGATGGCCCCAAAATTGTCCGATGGATGCCCCCACTCGGCCGCCAACCAAGTATCGTTGTAGTCGAGCCAACGGATCATGCACCCGATGTTAAATGCCGATTGCACCGGATCGAATTGCCAAGGAGTGCCCGGAACACGAGCGCCGTTTGCCAGCACCGCACCCGGTACGACGCTTCCCATCATCCGAACGCAAGCCGGAAAGCTCAGGGCCAAAAGCCCGCAACCCAGGCCATCGAGCAAGCAATCGGTGGCTGTCGTGTACGCTTCCTGCGAAAATTCCGGTGGACTAGAAACGTAACTCGATAGTTCTTCCAAAAGCGGGTCGAGCTTATCTTTGCTCGGGGTTACGTGGCTATGCATTGTCTTTGTCGCTGTAAAAAACTTCGTTATAGATATTTTTCTTATTCTACCCGATTGGCCAGTGGGTATACATACGGCTAATATAAGCTTGTTTCGTTCGCTGTGATCCAGCACAACGATTGCTTGGCTATGCCTGACGACTTTCCCGACCAACCCCATGAAAAATGCAAAACGCTAGCGAAAAACCAAGTGATTCATCGACCGGAGTTGTTTCGGCAGGTAGGCGATTTCGCCAAGCGATCGAGGCCGAATGCCCCTTGCAGATCGCCGGGACGATCAACGCCATCTCGGCACTATTGGCCCAGCAAGCTGGATTTCGGGCCATTTACCTCTCGGGAGCCGGAGTTGCCAACGCTTCGCACGGACTGCCCGATCTTGGCGTCACCCACCTGGAGGATGTCGTTGAGGATGCACGACGGATCACCTATATCTGTCCGTTGCCACTTTTGGTTGACATCGATACTGGATGGGGGATCGAAGGCACCATCGAGCGGACGATACGCGAAATGCATCGAGCGGGCGTAGCGGCCGTCCACATGGAGGATCAAGTCTCTGCGAAGCGATGCGGCCATCGGCCTGGCAAGCAGGTCGTTTCGAGTCAGGAGATGCAAGCGCGAATTCATGCGGCTTGCCAAGGACGCATCGACCCGGACTTTGTCATCATGGCTCGTACCGATGCGCTGGCGATCGAAGGACTGTCCGCCGCCATTCAGAGAGCCAACGATTACGTTGCTGCGGGTGCTGATATGATCTTTGCTGAAGCCGTCACAAGCATCGAAGACTATCGCACGTTTGTTCGCGAAGTACCCGTGCCGATCCTTGCGAACATGACTGAATTTGGAAAGTCTCCGATGCTGGACGTTTCTCAATTGCGGTCCGTGGGGATCCAAATGGTTCTATATCCTTTATCGGCTTTCAGGGCGATGAACCAAGCGGCACGAGATGTCTACGAGACCATTCGCCGCGAAGGAACCCAAGCGTCTGTTTTGTCCAAGTTGCAAACCCGAGATGAGCTCTATGAGTTGCTCGGTTATCTCCAAGCCGAAGCGAAAACCAATTTAGGAAACACGAAATCATGAGCCAAGAAAACAAAAATCGAGGTGGTCTTGATGGAATCATCGCCGGACAGACCAAACTGAGCACGGTAGGCAAGTCGGGTTTCGGACTAACCTATCTTGGTTATAGCATTGAGGACTTGGCTGAGCATGGCACCTTCGAAGAAGTCGCCTATCTGCTCCTTGCTGGACGCTTGCCCAACCAAACTGAGCTTACGGAGTTCAAAGCTCGACTTTTAGCCAAACGTGGGATTCCCGAATCGCTTCGGAAAACCCTTGAGCAGATACCCTCGAGTGCGCATCCGATGGATGTACTGCGGACGGCCTGTTCGATGCTCGGTACGCTCGAACCTGAAAGTTCCTTTGACCAAGGGCTCGGTGTTTCCGAAAGATTGCTCGCCTGCATGCCGACGGCATTGACTTATTGGTTCCGTTACCACAAGGATGGTCGGGTCGGGGACTTTGGTCGGGACGAGCCTTCGATCGCATCGCATTTTTTAGCGACGCTGAAAAATCGTCAGCCCGCGGAGCTAGAAACACGAGCGATGGACATTTCGCTGATCCTCTATGCCGAGCACGAGTGGAATGCTTCAACGTTCACGGCTCGGGTGATCGCATCGACATTGTCCGATTTCTATTCAGCGATCACTGGCGGGATTGGAGCTCTGAGAGGTCCACTGCATGGTGGAGCCAATGAAGCAGCGATGGAGTTATTGGATCAGATGTCGGATCCGGATTCAGCCGAAGCTTCATTACTAGAGATGCTAGGCAAGAAGATGAAAATCATGGGCTTTGGGCATCGGGTGTACAAGGGTGCCGATCCTCGCTCGGACATTATCAAGCCTTGGGCCAAGCGATTGTGTGAGGCGACTGGCAATGCACGGCTCTATGCAATTTCGGAACGAATTGAAACGGTTATGAGGCGGGAAAAGGGTATGTTTCCAAACGTGGATTTTTATAGCGCATCGCTCTATCGATCCTTGGAAATTCCAACACCTTTGTTCACTCCGATCTTTGTACTTTCAAGGATCTCCGGTTGGTCAGCGCACATCTTTGAGCAACGTGCCGACAATCGATTGATCCGTCCACTTGCCGATTACACGGGGCCTGAGCCTCGGCCCTGGATTCCCCTTGCAAAGCGCTGATGCACGATGGAACTAAAGCATCTTCGGATCGAAACCCCTTCGCAGGATTGGCACAAACTGTGGATCGATGCGCAGGGCCGTAAGCTGAACGTACTGTTTGAGGAACTTTTTGATGAGTTTCGAACGGTACTGGATTGGTTGCGATCCAACGACGATCAACGCCCGGTAGTCCTATGCAGTGCGAAGGAAAAAGGATTTGTCGTGGGAGCAGATCTAAAGCGTATTCTCAGCATTCAAAGCGATGCTGAGATCCAGTCGTTTCTCAAGCATGGTCAGGATTTACTCGATGCCTGGGAAAAACTCCCGAATCTGACGATCGCTTGGATCAAGGGCCCATGTTTAGGCGGTGGCTTGGAACTGGCATTGGCTTGCAGGTACCGAATTGTCCACAGCGGCCAGGATACGCTGCTTGGAATGCCCGAATCGAAACTGGGGTTGACCCCCGGTTGGGGTGGAACGCAGCGCTTAGTCCGACTCATTGGACTTGAACCTGCCCTATCGATGCTCTTGGGTGGCAACCCCATAGACTCTGCGAGGTCCGTCGAATTAGGACTGGCCGCTGGAACTTGGGACGACAGCCAACCGATCGACGCGACGATTACCAATTGGGTGGGCAAACTCAATCAGGGATCCGTTGCAGCAAGTTACACTGAGCAAGATCTTTTGCAGGACTTGAATACCCATGAGGATTGGGCTTGCAAGCAGGTGGAAGAGGATCTGGGTTTAGAGTCTCAAGCCGCTGCGATCAGGAAGGCTCGGATACAAATTCTCAAGTGCGTGACTTTGGGGTTGTCCGAGGGTCTATCAAAGGGACAGCAGTGTGAGCGAAATGGGTTTTATGCGCTACTATCTTCGCCGGAATGCCAAGCGATCTTGTCGCGATTTTCGCAACCAAGAAAAGCGTAGCTTATTGCCATCTTGCAAAGCCCGGTTCAGGCGATTCAATCGATGGATAACTATCTCAGTGAAGCGATCTTAGAGACAAGGACGGGGCCAAGTGCCAATAACGCGTTGCGTAAATCGCCCAAGCTTTCCCTCTTTCGGAGCATTTGGTGTATTTTGAAAGAAGGCTCAGCGCTGCATGGAACAACTTGGTGTAAAATTACCAGTCACCTGCATGAAAGCCCAATCATGAAAAAACCTTAGGGAGTCTAACCTTAGGCCCTTGTTTGTCCGCCGGATCAGCCATGATCGTTATCCTCTACGCAATACCCATCTTCGCGGCAACGATCGTTTTAGAGGCGGTGCTGGCTTGGTACCACCGCTCCAACAAGACGATCGATGCAGCAGGCCGACCTAGGCCGATCTACGATTTATCCGATGCGGTTGCGAGCCTTCATATCGGGATACTCAGTCGTGTTGCTACGGCATTTCCACGCCTATTGACTCTGGGACTTTATTTGATCGCTTACGAGCAGTTTAGCGTCGGAACGTGGGACATGAAAAACCCGCTTGCTTGGATCTCGGCGGTGATCGTCTACGATTTTTTCTACTACTGGAAACATCGAGCCAACCATGAAGTACGGATCATGTGGGCTGGGCACATCACCCACCACAACAGTGAGTTTTATAACTTGACCACCGCGCTTCGGCAGTCATCAACCACTTTCCTTTTCGATTGGATTTTCTACTTGCCGATGGCTGTCATGGGAGTCCCGCCTGCGATGTTCGTCGGTGTGGCGCTGATCGATTTACTTTATCAGTATTGGGTTCACACCGAGTTGATCGGTCGCATGGGGTGGTTAGATTGGATTTTTGTCACTCCTAGCAACCATCGCGTGCACCATGGACAGGATGACTACTGTCTCGACAAGAACTATGGAGGGATCTTGATCTTCTGGGATCGTCTCTTTGGAACCTTTGAAGTCGAGCGAGACGAACCGATCACTTTCGGTGTTCGAACCCCCGTTGCGAGCGTCAATCCGCTGTGGGGTAACTGGCATTATTACGCCATCATCGCCAACGACTTTAGACAAGCCCGTGGGGTGAGTGGAAAGCTTGAAGCGCTGCTTGCTCCGCCCGGAGGCTGGGAAGGTAAGGGCTTTGAAACGTTCGATCCTAAGCAATTCGACAGGTACGACTTAAAACTATCGCGTCACAAATCGCTTTATGTATCGATTCAAGTCCTATTGAACCTATTGACCCTCTGCCTGTTTCTAGCTTGGTTTTCTTCATGGGAGCGGTGGCAAGCGGCATTGGCGGCTCTTTGGATAATTGCAGGTTTGGTTGGACCTGCGGGGTTGATGGAAAAAAGGCGATGGGGACTGGCTGTTGAGATCGTACGTTGGCTCTCAGCGCCGATCCTTGGATGGCTTTTGTTTTTTTGATTTGCGAAGGAAGAAACGAGCTTGAACTACGATTCGTTCTCCGATCTTGTCTTGTGCGCAATTTGCTTTGCAATCGCTTATCGATCGCTCTCTTGTTGGCCACAGCGGTCTGGAATCGCCATCGCTATGATCCTCATCGGGATTGCTGCAGGCATCGGAGTACTACGATTTTCTTCATGGGACTCGATCAGCGATTTTTGGACTAGGCCCCACCAGTTTGCATCCACCTTGGCGGCCGTGGGTGGTTTTCCCATTCTGGCATTTAGCATTGTCTATCCCAAAAGTCCTCTGGCAGTACGCCCAAGCGGGGCTTGGTGGTTGTGCTTTGTAGTGTCAGGGTTTGGAATGGGAGTTTGGATGTTGGGTTTCAGAGCATGGAGCCAAATCGCACCGCTTCTTAGTTGGTTGTGTATCACTGCAACGGTCATCTATGCGCGGCGTTGGCAAGAGACATTCGGAGCAATCCTCATCCTTTGTGGGTTCCTAAGCACGTTGGTTATCCAGGACGATTTTCGATGGTTTGGAGTATTCTCGAAGGTCCAAATCCTGCATTATCTTTTGGCAATGGGATTGTTTGTGCTTTGTGGTTCCAAGGTCAACGCGTTAGATACCGGATGAAAACCATTTCTTTTTGATTCGTGTCGATGGAGTCGATTTAAAGCCGATTGTAGTGCATGGCTAGGATAGATACGCGACAAAACAACGGCAAGTGCGATCAAGAATAACAAGCTTAGTCCACCGAAAATGAATCGAAGAGGGAGTTTCATCGGTTTACCTTTGGCAGTTCGTCTTTGTGCCTACTCGGCAATGACGGGTGTGATCTCTAGCGTCTGTTTGTCCTTCGAGCGGATGATGGTGACTGGATAAGCCTTATCGGCGGGGAGTTGCTCGACGACGCTTCGAAAGTCTTCGGGGGTAAAGACCCTTTGCTGGGCGATTTCCAAGATGACGTCTTCGATTTGTAGGCCTGCTTTTTGAGCAGGGCTATCGGGATTGATGCGAGTGACAACGACACCGCCTCGGACGGGCAGTTTGAGTTCGTCGGCAAGGACTTGGGTCAGCGGTTCAACGCGCATACCGACTTTGGCTCGTCGGACTTTCCCGAACTCCGACAATTCGCGAGTGATCCATTGGACTCTTGAACTTGGGATCGCAAATCCGACTCCTTGGAATGAACCACTGGTGGTCATGATCGCTGTGTTGATTCCCACCAGTTCGCCATCGAGATCGATCATTGCACCTCCGGAGTTGCCTGGGTTGATCGCTGCATCGGTTTGAAGCAGTTGGCCTTCGACGAGTCGGCTCAAGGCTCGGCCTTTGGAGCTGATGATCCCGACACTGACGGTTTGTTCGAGGGCAAAGGGGCTACCGATGGCAATGACCCAGTCCCCGATGACGAGTCGATCGGAGTTGCCGAGTTTCACAAAAGGAAGTGGGCTATCGGATGCGATGCGAAAGATGGCGATGTCGCTCGATGGATCGCTCACAGGATCATTGCCTTGGAGTTCGCGGCCGTCGGCCAATCGAACGCGTATACCTTTGGTATCTTTGATCACATGATGATTGGTAACGCAGAGCCCTTTTTCTTCGAGGATGACTCCCGAGCCAATGTTAAAGTTTCGGGTGCTGTTGCTATCGAGCAGATCGAGTTCGTCGAGCGTTGCGTCGACATCGGCTCGTTTGGCCAAGACCGTTACGACTGCGGGCATCGCTTGGTTGGCTGCGTTTTGGAATGCAATCGAAAGACTTTTGGCTTGGCTTTTGGCAAGCAGTTTGAGTTCCTGATCATCCCCCCGAGCGATTGAGGCCCCGTAAGGGGTTGAGGCTACAATGAGAAGTGCAACGATGAGCTTGGGGAATGCAGAGAATGTCATTTTCGGGTAGCTTGGTCAAAAAAGGTTTCCTAAGATCCGTCGATTCGACGACGATCATTCTATTTGACACCATTTCGGAGCGGACAAGCAAGTGATTCCAGCGGTGATTATTTCCAAGAAAAGAGATGGGGAAAAGCTTTCCGAGTCGGAGATTCAATTCTTCGTGTCCAACTATGCCAAAGGAGTGATCCCCGATTATCAAATGTCAGCCATGGCCATGGCCATTTTCATCCGAGGAATGGATAGCCAAGAGATTTCCCAATTAACCGATGCGATGATCGAAACGGGCAATCGACTCCAGCGCGTTTCGGACAGACCGAGGGTCGATAAGCATTCGACCGGTGGGCTAGGAGATAAAACCTCGCTCATCCTCGGCCCGATGCTCGCTTGTTGCGATCTGGATGTACCGATGATCAGTGGTCGGGGGTTGGGGATTACCGGCGGGACGCTCGATAAACTCGAAGCGATCCCGGGTTATCGATGCGACTTGAGCGAGGCGGAGTCTGAAAAGCAATTGGCCCAGATCGGTTGTTTCATTACCGGTTCAACTGCGTCGTTGGTACCCGCCGACAAGAAGCTCTATGCGCTGCGGGACGTTACCGGAACGGTTCCTTCGGTGGCACTGATTACTGCGAGCATCATGTCCAAGAAGATCGCCGAGACGCTCGATGCTCTAGTGCTGGATGTCAAATGGGGAACAGGTGCTTTTTTGGGGACGCTGACCAAGGCTCGCGAGTTGGCAGCATCGCTTTGCTCCAATGGCAAAAGAGCCCGAATCGATACCAGGGCCTTGCTCAGCGACATGAATCAGCCGCTTGGCAAGATGGTGGGCAACGCGTGCGAAGTCGACGAGTCGATTCAAGTCATGCAGGGCCGAGGGCCTGCGGATGTTTGGGAGCTGACGCGGGAGCTCAGTGCGCATGTTTTAGTCAGCGTGGGTCGATCTAAGAGTCTTGAGCATGCGAGAATCAGCCTTCAAGAGCATCTAGATTCGGGTCGTGTGATGGAGCGATTCGAGAAAATGGTCAAGTTGCAGGGAGGGAATCTAGATGCACCACGAAGGCTCGGAAGGATAACAGAGGTACTTGCCCAAAGTTCTGGGTGGCTTTCCCAAATCGATGGCCAGCGACTCGGTCAGGCGATCATCCTTATGGGTGGTGGGCGTATGCAAGCGGGCCAGCAGATTGACGATTCGGTCGGTCTAGAGATTGAAAAGAAAATCGGCGACAACATCCACAAGGGGGATGTTTTGTTGAAAGTCATGTGCGATGACGTGGCAAAAACCCAGGCTGCTCGGGAACTTGTTCAACAAGCGATCACTGTAGGTGATCAACCGATCGATCGATTAGCCCTTTGGCAAGAATTCGAGACTAGTGCATAATACCCTTGCTTCTTCTCTCGTATTCGACAATTGGCAAATAAGGTCCGCGAAATCGAGTACGATTTATGTCTTTCTTGCCCTTGAACATTCAACGCACAGCGACTGCGATTTAGGAAAACAAACATGTCAAAAATTCTTCAGTCATTACCGATTGGCAAGCGTGTTGGGATTGCGTTCTCGGGTGGTTTGGACACCAGTGCAGCGATTTATTGGATGCGGGCTAAAGGTGCGATTCCATGTTGCTATACCGCGAACTTGGGCCAGCCTGATGAATCTAATTACGATGACATTCCCAAGCGTGCCATGGAGTGCGGTGCGGAGCTTGCAAGGCTCATTGACTGCCGAGAGCAGCTCGTTAGCGAGGGGCTATCGGCATTGCAGTGTGGTGCTTTCCATATCACCACTGCGGGGGTTCCTTACTTCAACACAACTCCGATTGGCCGAGCCGTTACCGGCACGATGCTCGTTCAGGCTATGAAGGAGGACGAGGTAGAGATTTGGGGGGACGGGAGCACTTATAAAGGCAATGACATCGAGCGTTTTTATCGCTATGGATTGCTAGCCAATCCGAGCCTTCAGGTCTACAAACCTTGGCTCGATGATGACTTTAATCGTGAGCTCGGTGGTCGCAAGGAGATGTCCGAGTTGCTCGAAAAAGCGGGGCTTGGATACAAGATGAGCAAGGAAAAGGCTTATTCGACCGACTCAAACATTTGGGGTGCAACGCACGAGGCTAAGGATCTAGAGCACTTGAGCACTGGGATGAAGATTGTCGATCCGATCATGGGGGTTCCGTTTTGGAAACCGGAGTGTCAGGTGTTGCCTGAGACGGTGACGATCGAGTTTGCAGAAGGCTTTCCGGTCGCCCTCAACGGTAAAACCTTCGAGAGCAAGGTGGATATGGTCTTGGAGGCCAACGCGATCGGAGGTCGACACGGATTGGGCATGTCCGATCAAATCGAAAATCGCATCATTGAAGCCAAGAGTCGTGGCATTTATGAAGCTCCCGCCATGGCCTTGTTCTATATCGCTTACGAAAGGCTCGTGACAGGTATCCACAACGAAGGGACGCTCGAGCAGTATCGCGATATGGGCCGAAGGCTTGGTCGACTCTTGTACGAAGGCCGATGGTTTGATCCCCAGTCGTTGATGCTTCGCGAAACCCTCCAACGATGGGTAGCAAAGGTCGTCACTGGAACCGTCGTCTTGGAGCTCCGAAGAGGCAATGACTACACGATCCTCGACACACAAAGCAAGAATTTGACTTATGCACCCGAGCGATTGACGATGGAAAGCGGTCGAGGTGAGTTTGGTCCAAAGGATCGCATCGGACAGCTTACGATGCGTAACTTGGACATTACCGATACGCGTCAGAAGCTTGATCGGTATCAAAAGGCCAAGTTGCTCAAGGGCGACATGGGCGGCCTGATCCCAAGACTGGGTCATGAAGCCAACCCAGATCTCGATTAGCCCCAAGATCGATTAGCCTGCAGCATCGGTGTCCTAGGGGAGTTCCTTGGCAGCTTTTTCGTAAAATCGACCTAGGGCGCGTTGCAAGGAGAGTTGATGGGGTTCGAGTCGAACGGCCTTGATCTGGGTTCGGAACGCTTGAAGGTACTTTCCGTTTTTCTCGAAGCAGTGTGCAAGGGTGTCTTGGAACGCCGACTGTTCGGGGTCAAGGCTACAGGAGCGCCGCGAGAGCAAGAGGGCTTCACGGGGGTCCGAGTCGGTATTGGTCATGAGCCAAGCGAGCGTATTGAGAAGGTTCGCAAGTCGCTTCTGCTCCATGGCTTGAAACATCGGATTAGCGACTCTTAGATCCCTTTCGATTTCCTCGATACGGTTTCGTAGTATCCTGATCGATTCTTCTTGCTCGGTGGTTCGTCGCCGTTTTTGCTCGGGGGTTTCCTCTGGGCCGGCTAGGCGAGCAAGCCCGATAAGGGCGTCCACATTTTCATGGGACTTTGCGATCGACAGGAGGAATTGCTCTCTGGCTTGCTCGGGCATGTTTTCCTGAACGTACTGATTTCCTTTGAACAGGTGATAGTTTGAGGGAAGGTCTTGATCGAATTCCTCGACCTGCATGCGAAAGAGTTTTTCGTTATCGTAGCGAGAAACCCAGCGCTCGAGGGTCTCGGCGGCTTCCTTGTCCCGTTGCTGATCGTGGAGAAGTTGTGTCAGAGTGTGCAAACCGAAGATAGTGATTCGTTCGGGACTATCTTCTTGACCTTCGAGTGCTCGCCTGAGTTCGGCTTCTGCCCAAGCGAAATTTCCGCTTTCGACGAGGTCTTGAGCAAGACTTATGCGTTCTAGGGTGAAGGTTGCAGAGCGGAACAGCAGGGGATTTTGGGCGTTGCCTGGCTGGCTTTGATCGACGATTTCAGTGGGTGTCTTTGAGAAATCCAAAGAGAACGATGTTCGGTCCAAGGTTTGTTTCGCGATCTGATCTGCCAATTCCTTTTGATTAAGCATCGCGAAACTTCTTGCCAACAAGTAGTTCAGTAGGGTGGGCGAGCTCTGTGGAAACTGCTTGGGTAATTGTCTGTATTGGTCGATCACCAGTTCAGGGAGTTGCGACTCGATGGCCCAGTTTGCAAATTGCGAGAGCTTCTCGGGATCCGGTGGTCCATCAAGCAGCAATTTGGGGATACGCCGAGCGATCTCAATAGCCATCGGTTTGCCATCAGGCTCGTTCTTTGCTTGTTGGGCCAACCAAGTTGTGAAATCAACAAAAAGCTTGACGTTGGTTTGAGGGCTGGAGTTTTCTAGGAGCCTTTGTTCTTCGTCGAGGATCTTTAGCCACTGATCAGCCGGCCAGGGTTTTGGGTTTGAGAAAGCCAGTTTCAGCCATTTAGCCGCCTGACTGCCAGAATACTCAGTGGCTTCAAGGATTTGGGCAGAAAGTTCGCTCTCGGGATTATCCAGAAGCGTCCTTAGGATTTTTGGATCAAAGGAGGGGCTGACTTGTTGGAATGGATTGGTTCCTGGGAGAAGGTTTGGCTGGAGTTTTTTCAAAAGCTCCATGGCAGCCAATTTCGAATGCACATCGCTTGTTTCGTAGCAACTGATCCGGCACAGGGCGGCGACTCCATGATTGTTGTCCAAGTCGCTTAGCTCTCGGAGGAGTTTTATTTTGTCCGAGTTGTTTGCAAGTTTGTATTTTTCGATGAGCTTGCGGGTTTCGAAGGGGTCGTAGCTCCAGGACCATTCCAGGTAATTGCTTTGCACGAGGTATCGGGCTTGGCTAGCGATCTCAGGATCAGGACTAAGCGTGGCCTTTCGGATCGCATCAAGAGCTCTGGTTCCAAAAGTTTGCAATCGCTCGCGGGCTTCGGAACGCTGTGCGTAGGTAGGGGCTCCGAGTTGTGCGATAAGCAATTCGATTTGTTTTTCGGTATCGAGATCGGCTTTTTTGGGGCTATTTTGGGCTGTTTGGGCTGTTGAAGAACCTGCCCAAAGAATCATCCATGCTGTGAAAGCCAAAGTCGCTTTGAGAAAAAATTTCATGCGGTTTTTCTCGATAGAAGGCTCGATACCGTTGGTTTTGGACTTGGGATTCGTTCCTGACAATTGCAGGACCAAGCCCGGAATAGAATCTGAAAATTGTAGCCTGAGGAGCCTTGTCCAGTGAGTCGGGTCGGAGCGACTGGGCTGAGAATGTCGGGAAGACGGGTAGAAATGGCATATTTTTGTCGCCGAAGCGTTGAAACTTTTGACAGTCGCTGGGATTCCGCGATAACATAAAGGGGTTCGGGATCGCATGGGATATCCCGCAACCTTAGCTTGTCTTGCTTAGCTTGGAGAATTCGCGGTATGGCGAAAAAGATTCAGCATGTTTGGGGTATTGAGATTGGACAAAGTTCGCTCAAGGCCCTTCGATGCCACTTAGAGGGTGACGAAGTTGTCGCCGACACCTTTGATTTCATCGAATATCCTAAGATTCTTTCCCAACCGGAGGCCGAGCCTGAGGCGCTGATCAAAGACGCGCTGGGTCAGTTCCTATCGCGAAATGATTTAACAGGCACAACTCGGATAGCCGTGAGTGTTCCTGGACAAAGTGGGTTGGCGAAGTTCTTCAAGCCGCCCCCGGTTGAAGTCAAGAAGATCGGGGACATTGTCAAGTATGAAGCCAAGCAGCAGATTCCCTTTGATCTGAACGATGTGATTTGGGACTTCCAGCAGATGGAAGGAGCGCAAATCGAAGAGGGCTATGCGTTAGATAGTGAGATTGGCCTGTTTGCGATGAAGAAGGAGGCGGTTTTCCGAGCCCTTAAGCCTTACCGCGACCAGGGGATCGACATCGACCTGGTGCAACTGGCTCCGATGAGCATCTACAACATGGTTGCCCACGAGCGATTTTCCGAACAGATGGCCACCGAGGAGTTTGATCCCGATCGGCCTCCGAAGAGCACCGTGATTCTGAGTATCGGGACCGACGCAAGCGACTTGCTGGTTACTAATGGTTTTCGCGTTTGGCAGCGAAGTGTTCCTATCGGGGGTAACCACTTCACCCGACAGCTTCTGAAGGATTTGAAGATGACGTTTGCCAAGGCGGAGCATTTGAAGAAAAATGCGATGCAGGCAGACGATCCAAAGTTGGTCTTTCAAGCCATGCGTCCTATCTTCAACGACATGCAGCAAGAGATCCAACGCTCGTTGAACTTCTACAAACAGCACAACAAGAAGTCCGAGCTCGATGGGATGTTGGTGATGGGAAATACCGCAAAAATGCCTGGTTTATTGCAGTTTTTGAACAAGAACCTCGGCATGGATGTAAATCTTTATGACAAGTATCCCAAGCTCACTGGGAGCGAAGTTCTCGGTGCCCAGCAGTTCAAGGAGAACGCCGCTGCCTATGGCGTTGTTTATGGACTTTGCCTGCAATTGCTCAATCGCGGGCCGATGCGAACCAACCTTTTGCCGCGCGACATTGTTTTGGATCGGATCATCCGAAATAAGAAGCCATGGGCTGTCGGCGCACTGTCGCTGCTTTTGGTCGGTTTTGCAACTCACCATGCCATGCTAGGCCAGTCGTATCGTCCACTTCGTCCCGAATTGTGGTCTTCTGCAGAATCGAGCGTTTCGAACGCTGAGAAGAGTTCCAAGGATGAGTTTGCCAAGGACGAGGATTACAAGGGAAAGTTGAACCTCTACAAGAGCGTCGGTCTCGAGGTCAGCAAGGGTGCTCAGCAGCGTCTGATGTGCTTAGAGCTTTACGAGGCCATCGAGCAAGCGATGCAAAGAGATCCATTGCTCATGGAGAAAACGCCTATCGAGAGACCTTATAAGGATCGAATGGAGTTCCACATCACCAGTGTCGAACAAATGTACTTCGATAGCCTAGCCAATTGGTACAAGCCTGACATCAAAACCGCCTACCAAGAGGACTTGAAGTCCCGCGAACAAGCTGGTTTTGCGAAGATCAAGCGAACCGCCGAAAAAGACCCTGACCCGACTGGTCCAGGATGGGTGATTGAACTCAAGGGCTACCATTACTTCAACGGGACCGAGAAAAAAGGACGCGAGGGTGCGGCCCACGTGACGAACCACTTGGTCGAGTTTCTCGAAAACGGCGTGGTCAAGTTGCCGGGTGATAAGCCAGGTGAAGTCAAAGAGGTTTCGATGTACGACCTGGGTATCCGTCGGCCTGTGCTTAGGAATCGATCCGCCCAACCCAATCGGCTCTACAAAGTTCCAAATCCCGAGTATGCACGACTGCTCGAGGAGCGGGGAATTCGAACCCCTGCTGGTTTTGGTGGCCAAGGCGGCGGGCCTCCTCCGGGGATCACTGGAGGTGGACCTGGTGCTGGCCTGGGAACCGCAGGCGGCGGGAACTTAGAACCTGAATCCGGAGGCGGCGGAGCGCCCGGCGGCGGACTTGGTTTTGGTGCTCCTGGAACTGGTGGCGGTGCCGGCGGAGCTCAGGGCATGCCAGAGATCAAGGACGCCCAAGGAAACGTGGTTCCACCGGATTTCCCGGCCCAAAAATTCGAATTTATTGTCCAGTTTGCTTGGAAACCAGGTGAATTGGCTAGCGTCACCGGACCGTCTGCTCCATCAGCACCCGCACCGGTAGCACCTGCCGGGGGGATGGAACCCGAGAGTGGCGGTTGATTTTCAGTCTTTGTCAAAAGCATAACCCTTTAAAGTGAAAAAACAGCGATAGCAAAGCGATGCAGGAGTAGTCCATGGACGATTTGAAACGGCAGATCAAAGAGATAGCGAAGTACTCATTTTGGATCATATCCGGTCTGGTTCTTTTGCTATCGAGTGTGATTTTCTATCTCACTTCGACGAGCATGTATTCGTCGATCTCGCAAAGAATCAGCACCGTAAACGGAGTGTTTTCCAAGATCAATGAGGTCGGCGGCAAGGCAGCGACCCATCCGAACGAACTTTCCCATAAAGAGATGGAAAAACGGCTCGAAGGTCTTGTTTCGGACGTAGATCAAGCATGGCAGTTTCAATACGAGCGCCAAAAGGACTTCTTGACCTGGCCCCAAAACGCCTTCCAGTATCCGAAAGTGCACGAAATATTCGATAGTTTACGGCCGTTTGAAAAAAAGGTCGCCTTTCCGCTTCCTGAACCGATTACCGCTCCGCTTGATCAAATCACCGTGCAGGATCGCAAGGTTTACAAGGACTACATCGAGCCGGAGTTTCCGGCGTTGGCCAAGCGAATCGGCAGCACTTGGAAATTCGTCTTGGATCAAAAATCCATGACCCCAGGGGGCAATGGTTTTGAGCCCCCAAGTGGGATCGGTGGGTTTGGCCCTCCGGGACTCGGCGGGCTTGGTGGTGCTCAAGCAGGCAAGCTCGATGACACCAAGGATTTGGTGCGTTGGTCCGAAGCATCTCAAAAGGAGCTGATTTCAACCGCGATGCCCTGGTATGCTAGGACTTCCCCTCCAACGGTCCACGAAATCTATTACACGCAGGAAGACATTTGGATCCTTCGAGGCTTGATGGATATCTTGGCAAACACCAATTCCGAGGCCAAGGAGAACTTCCAAGCAGTGGTCCGAGAGATCGAATGGATCCGATGGGGTGCCAAAGCTAGTCGTGATGCAGGCAGCTTGTCAGCAGGTGGTGCTGCTGGTGGTGCTGGAGGAATGATGGGTGGCATGATGGGTGGTGGCCCGCCTGCGGATTATGCAGGGGGCGGCGGAGGGGGTGGACCTCCTGCAGGTTATGGAGGAATGGGTGGTGGCGGAAAAGGATCGTTGGTTCCTGCTGCTGCGGCCGTACGAGCCAAGGATCCCGCAGATGGTCGCTATGTAGATACTTCGTTTAAGCCCTTAACAGGCACCCAGCTTCGAGGGGCTATGAATCTTCAAAACGCGACCGATGCGGTCATCGGTGTGGCCAAAAGAATCCCTGTTCGCATGCGACTGAAAATCGACGAGTCCCAACTAGGCCGTTTGATCACCGAGTGCGGTAACGGCAAGATGATGCTTGAAGTCCTTCAGGTTCGCTACAACACGCAAGCAGCTTCGACCGGTGCTACCGCTGGATTCGGTGGTGGCGGGGGCGGATTTGGAGGCGATGGAAGTGGAGAGGGTGGGCCACCCAATGCAGCCGGCTTGGGCACCGGAAGCGGCGCCGGGGCCGGGGTTGGGGACGGAGCCAGCGAACCAGAGTCAGATGGTGACGGTGGCGGTTCTGGTGGGATGCCAGGAATGCCCGGATTGGGCGGAGGGGCTGCTTCAAGGTCAACCAACGGCGAAGTTCCGATTGAAATCTTCGGTTTGATTTACTTGTTCAATCCCCCAGCAAGTTTGAGTAGCACGAAGACAGCAGAGGGAGCTTCGGGAACGCAGCCTGCGGCCGACACCGCCGCACCTGCACCCGATGCTGCGAATGCAAACCCACCGGCAAGTGCTGATCCGATTCCACCTGCGGACGCAAACCCGCCGGCCGACCCAGGAGCGGCACCAGAACCTGCTTCAACGTCAGATCCAAATGCACCTGAAAATCCAGGCACACCAGCCGATCCAAGTGCCCCAGCAGATCCAGGGGCCCCGGCAAACCCTGGCGCACCGGCAAACCCTGGCGCACCGGCCGATCCAGGCGCTCCGGCCGGATCGGTGGAACCTGCAACGGGAAACAACTAACTAAGGAGTTCGTTCATGTTTGGAAAAAAGAAAAGCAAAGACAATGCAGACGAAGCTGCGGTTGCATCGAAGCCTGAAGAGAAGTCTTCGGCAAAGAGCAAGTCGAAGTCCAAGGGAGGTTTCGACGCCAAGGATTTCATGCTCCATCATGTCGAGAAGTTCGTTTTTGGCTTGATGCTGCTTTTGAGCGCGGGGCTTGTCTACCTTGGTTTTACCTCCAAGACCCTCGAGCCGACGAAAGATCCGAAGAAGCTTTCTGACAAAGCCAGCCAGGTTCTGAATCAGATTCGCGAGAATCATTGGGACGCGATCAAGGACGAAGAGGCTCGGGTCAAGGGTATCATCGATGTCAGCTACACCGAAAAGTCAGTGGATTCGACCAAACAGATTGCTAAAGACTTGTACCGACCTGAGATTCCGGTACCGGGATCTCGGATCACCGGGTATCGAGCTGATCCAGATATTTTGCCGGCGACGAACCTTCAGGCCAGTTACTTCTATGGGCCTATCGTTGTGGGAAATGCCAACGCGCAGCTTGTCGAGTACCTTGATAAGCTCAAGGATGCCGAGGGGGCAAAACCGCCTAGGAGGAGAGAAGATCGCAGACCTGGCCAAGGCGGATCCGAGGGTGAAAGCGGACCTCCGGGACTCGGAAACAGAGGCGGTCCTCCAGGGCTCCCTGGTAGTGGTGGTCCTCCAGGACTGGGAGGTCCTCCAGGTCTCGGTGGTCCCGGTGGCGGAATGGGTGGATTAGGAGCGACGACAGCCAAGCGGTTTTTGGCTGCCGGATATGACAAAGGCTTTCCATCGCACACGCTAAGCAGAGCCAATCCTACCGATTCTCGACGCAAGTCCATCGGTCCGCGGGATATCGGTTTCGTAAGTGTCATGGCTTTGGCACCACACGAGGATTTAGAGAAGGATTATCGGGCCAAATTGTCTCCGGGCGGCAACATCATGCCTGGTCGAGACACACCCAACTATGTCGGTTTTGAAGTCGAGAGAGTGGATGTCACCGATGATCCAAACAAAGCGGTTCAAGAGGGAGATTGGCAAGTACTTCCGAATGCCGGATCCGAGCGACTCAAGGAGATTGCGAAATCGATTTGGCTAGGAACCGCCCCAGAGGTTGCTGAGGCCGGTTGGACAACACCCAATCTGACAATCCCTGTCCCTCCTTTGCTACTCAAGAATTATCGCGATTTCGTATCTCACCCTGAGATACCCAAGGTCGGTTCAGGGACTGGCGGGGCTCAGCCTCTTGGGGGTTCTGGTGGTGCGTTGGGTGGTTTTGGAGGGCCTGGAGGCGGCGGCCTCGAGGGAGATTCCGGCAGTGAGCCCGAGAGTGGCGGATCTGGTGGACCTCCAGCCGGCTATGGTGGTGGTGGACCACCCGCTGGGTATGGTGGTGGTGCAGCAGGTGGTGGTGGACCACCCGCTGGGTATGGTGGTGGAGCAGCAGGTGGCGGTGGTCCTCCTGCAGGATATGGAGGAGGCGCACCAGGGGGTGGTGGGCCACCGGCCGGCTATGGAGGTGGCGGAGCCCCAGGTGGGCTCGGTCTAGGTGGTGCTCCAGGTGGGCCTGGTCTAGGTGGTGCTCCAGGTGGGCCTGCGGGTGGTTCGATGCGTGAGGAGATACCTCGGGAGCTGCCATCGACGAAGTACAAGTTGGTTCGGTTTTATGATTTTGAGGCCAAACCCAATCGAATCTATCGTTATCGAGTACGTTTGCTCATGTACGATCCGAACTTTCCAGAGGCCGCATCGATTCAACCACGTTCGGCAGTATTGGATTCAGCAAGCGGAACTCTCAAACGAGTGCAAGACTTGCTAGTCAAGGAACGTCAGGATCGAGAAGCTTTCAAGCCCGAGAAGGACAAGGATGGCAGAGAGACCTTCTACAAACGCAACTCTTCTCGCAAGACGGCTTGGTCGGAGCCAACCGAATTGGTTTCAACCAAACGAATTGCAGAGGCCTACATGGGAGAGTTGAATATTGCTTATGCGCCAGATGCGCAGCGACGTCTCTTTGAACCCGCACCTCCAAAATCGGAGGTTGTTTTTGCTGAGTACGATCCAAAGCTTGCGAGTTACATTCCTCGCAAAGAATCGGTCTCTCGAGGGCACGTCTTCGGTCAACCGATCAAGGATCAGGGCAAGGAGGTTCCGCTGGAGTTGATCCATCCGGTGACCAAGGTGATCAAGGCTGTCGAAAAGCAGAATGGGAAAATTCTGCTAACGGTGATCGACATGCACGGGATGCAACCCCTGGAGATGAAGGTTCCAAAAGACTCAGCGCTAAAGAGCGGGGCCGATTCGGTCGCTTTCGATCCTGATTCTGGAAGGATCGTTGTGCTTAGGGAGTTCGATGACTTTACCGGTTACGGGATGTTTACGCAGCCTGATAAGCCTGCGGTCGGACCACTCGGAGGCGCTTTACGCAATGACGGTGGGGCCGGTGGCCCGGGAATGGGTGGTGGCGGCTTTGGAGGAGGAATGGATCCTGGAGCCGGAGGATTTGGTGGGGGAATTGGGGGCGGTATCGGTGGCCCGGGTGCTGCCGGTGGTCCTCCAAGTGGTATCGGTGGTCCTGGCGCAGCTGGCGGAGGCGCCGGCGGCGCGGGTATCGGAGGCCTTTAAAACCACAAGGAGAAACATTCTTCAACTACAAATTGGACAAAATCCCAATTTGTAGTTGACGAACTTCCTCCTCCCCAATACGATCTTGCTCCCTTCTCGCCTGAGAAGGCTTGTTTGAGCGTGAGGCGTTCGAAGAGTGTTTCGAAAAAGTCTTTTGCGCGTTGAGAATAGCTTTAGATGAGGTAGGTTACTGTGTCAGGATCGCACGAAGTTATCAGGATACGTATGGAAGCTTATGACCATGCGGTCTTGGATCAAAGTGCTCTCGAGATTGTCGAGACGGCCAAGCGGACGCACTCTGAGGTGCATGGTCCGATCCCGTTGCCGACGAGGATTGAGAAGTACACAGTTCTTTCTGGTCCGAACATTGACAAAAAAGCGCGTCAACAGTTTGAGATTCGGACTCACAAGCGTTTAATTGACATCAAGCAGGCCACAGCCAGGACGATCGAGGCGCTCAATAAATTGAGTCTGCCAGCAGGTGTTGATATAAAAATTAAGGCGACCTCTCGGTAAGTGGTTGTCTGATGTTGTCCTGGTGAAGGTTTTTTTCCTCAAGGGTTTTCCTCGTATGGTGCGGATGTGTCGGGGGTAACCGCTAACAGTGTGGCTAGTGCCACAAGCGTTTAGCGAGTCCTTCGGTGCAACGATTCACGGAACTGAAACATGAGAAAAGGTATCCTAGGCCGCAAAGTCGGCATGACGCAGATATTCCAGCCCGATGGTAGCATCGTGCCTGTGACGGTCATCGAAGCGGGGCCTTGTAAAGTGTTGCAGGTCAAAACCGTGGATCGTGACGGCTACGATGCTGTCCAGTTGGGTTTTCTGGACAAGCCACGACGGCTGGCCTCTCGATCCGAGCGTGGCCATGTCGCTAATATCTCCAGCAAGCGGGCTTCGAAACTTCAGAAAGCCGGATTGGCTTTGGCTCCCAAGGCGGACGGTGAGCCCAAGAAGTTCATCAAAGAACTCCGTGGCGAGGCTGGAATGTCTGTAGGCCAAGATGTATTGGCCAATGTTCTCGATGGCGTTAAGGCTGTTGATGTCACGGGCATCTCGAAGGGTTGTGGTTATTCGGGTTGGATGAAGAGACACAACTTCAAAGGTCAGCGAGCGACCCACGGTGTTAAGAAAGTGCACCGTCATCCTGGGGGTACGGCCGCTGGTACTTATCCAGGTCGAGTTCGCAAAGGTAAGAAGATGGCTGGTCACTATGGGGTTGATCAAGTCACCATGCGAAATCTTAAGCTCATCAAGATTGACGTAGAGAACAATTTAATTCTGGTTCATGGCCCAGTGCCTGGTCCTGCGGGCGGCTATGTGGTTGTTCGTGAGACAAACAAAGTCGGCTAGTGGTGCAGGTTTAAAAGGGTAGCTAGGAGAATCGGTAGTAAAAGAATCATGGTAAAGCTTCCAGTTTACGATCTGTCAGGAAAGCAAGTCGGCGATTACGACATCGATCCGTCTGCGATCGCTCCTAAAGTCAACAAGCAGTTGTTGCACGACGCGGTTGTTATGTACCTTGCGAATAATCGCCAAGGTAGCAACAAGACCAAGACACGAGGAGAAGTGTCGGGTTCGACCAAAAAGATGTATCGTCAAAAGGGAACCGGTAACGCGCGGATGGGTGCCAAGCGAACCCCAGTCCGACGCGGTGGTGGTCACGCCAACGCCCGTCAACCCAGATCGTATTACTACCGGCTGCCTCGCAAGGCCGTACAAGCTGCAACACGTATGGCTCTTGCAGCCAAACTCGGTTCGGCCGAATCGGTAGTTGTGATCGATCGTTTGGCGATGGACGCACCGAAGACCAAGGCCTTAGCTGGGGCGTTCAAGGCTCTTGGACTAGAGGGTGTGAGCAAGACACTCGCCACGGCTTCGCATGATCGGAACATTTACCTTAGCGGTCGGAACATTCAGGGATTGACGATAAGCCCTGTAAGTGACCTGAACGCCTTGAGTATCCTTCGACCACGCAAATTGGTTGTGACGAAGGATGCTTTGGACTGGATCAAGAATCACACCGTAAGTAAGAGCAAATAGAAATGGCAAAGCAACCTCCTAAGACCTCCATGGTCTTGACCCCTCACCAGATCGTATATCGGCCTTTGGTGACCGAGAAGGGTGTGCACAAGGCGACTCGTCAAAATAGGTATGCGTTCGAAGTCAGTCCGCTGGCGACCAAGACGCAGATCAAGCATGCGATCGAGGAATTGTTCAATGTGAAGGTTGAAGCTGTTGCGACCCAAAATCGCAGCGGCAAAGCTCGGCGGTACCGAGCACGGGCCGGGGTAACCAAAGCTTGGAAAAAAGCTGTGGTCAAGCTCGGTAGTGAATACAAGATCGATTTCTTCTAGGCTGTAGGGTCATAGGAAACGAGCAAACTAGGAAACGAGTAACGGATCATGGGCATTAGAATTCACAAGCCAACGTCGCCTGGGCGAAGAAATTCGTCGACGAGTGACTTTGCGGAGCTGACACCTGGAGCAAAACCAGAGAAGGGGTTGCTCAAGCGCCAGAAGAAGAAGGGTGGAAGAAACAATCAAGGTTTCATCACTTCACGGCATCGCGGTGGTGGCCACAAGCGGATGTATCGAGTGATCGATTTCCGAAGAATCAAAGATGGCATTCAAGCGACTGTCGACTCGGTGCAATATGATCCAAACCGAAGTGCCCGGATCGCGTTGATTGTCTATGCCGACGGTGAGAAAGCCTACATCATGGCCACCGAGGGGATGAAGAAGGGCGACGTTCTTCGGAACGGCCCTGATGCTCCTCCAACGGCTGGGAATTGCTTACCGCTGAAGAACATTCCACCAGGGATGGATGTGTGCTGTGTCGAGATGACTCCAGGTCGCGGAGCAGCCTTGTGCCGCTCTGCAGGATCCTCGGCGGTGCTAATGGCCCGCGAAGGAGGCTGGGCACAGTTGCAACTCCCGAGTGGTGAAGTTCGTCGTGTACCTAGTCAAGGGCGAGCGACGATTGGGAAAATGGGTAATTCCGAGCATGATGCGATTCGTATCGGCAAGGCTGGTAGGAATCGTTGGAAGGGTATCCGTCCTCATGTTCGCGGAACGGCTATGAACCCTCACGATCACCCGCACGGTGGTGGTGAAGGTAGGACAAAGGGTGGACGGCATCCGGTCAGTCCAACTGGCAAGTTGGCTAAGGGTGGCTTCACTCGTCGGCGTCGCAAGCCGAGCAATGCGTCGATCATTCGTCGTCGCAAATCGGTACGGTATGGTCAGTTGAAGTTGAGATAACGATCAGGGGTAGATAGAAGATGGGACGTTCGACAAAAAAGGGGCCATACGTAGACCCGAAGCTTTTTGAAAAGTTACAAAAGGCAAGGTCTATCAACAGCAACCAGCCGATTCGGACTTGGGCACGTCGTTGCACGATTGTGCCGGAGTTTGTCGGTGCGACGTTCGAAGTTCACAACGGCAAGGCGCACATCAAGGTCTTCGTGACTGAGGACATGGTAGGCCACAAGCTTGGTGAATTTGCTCCCACCAGGACATTCCGTGGCCACGGCGGTAAGGGTGGCAAGAAGTAGAGTTTCAAGCGGCGCGAGCCCAGGAAAACAGGATTAAGATTATGCCTTATCGAGCAACACACAAACACGCAAGAATCAGTGCACGCAAGGTCCGTCCGCTGGCGAATTTGGTGCGCGGTAAATTTGCGGACGAAGCCTTGGAGATTCTTCGATTTCAACCTCATCGCGGTGCGAGGATGTTGGAGAAGGTCATTCAGAGTGCCGTTGGGAACGCCCAAGACACTGAACAAAACAGTGGTGAGTCGTTTAGCGAAACCGAGTTGGTCGTGGTCGATGCAAGGATCGATGGCGGACCGATGTTCAAGAGGTTTCAACCAAGATCGCGTGGCCAGGCCTTCACGATTCTCAAGCGTACTAGTCATATATCGGTGGTT
This sequence comes from Pirellula sp., assembly GCA_040381975.1. Classification (GTDB taxonomy): domain Bacteria; phylum Planctomycetota; class Planctomycetia; order Pirellulales; family Pirellulaceae; genus JBKCUI01. Next base: position 67,575 of record JBEIGI010000004.1, on the reverse strand, counting down.
CTCAAACGGCTGGATGAGCTGTAGGAAGTAAAGAGCATGGGACAGAAAGTAAATCCTGTTGGCTTTCGAACCGGCATCGTCATGGGCTGGAAGAGCCGATGGTATGCCAGCAAGAAAGAGTTTGCAGAGCTTTTGGTAGAAGACCAAAAGATTCGGAACTTCATTAAGAATCACCCAACCAAGGCAGCTTATCGCGAGGCTGGCATTGATCGAATTGAGATCGAGCGGACGCGAGACGAGGTCAGGTTGTACGTATTCGTTGCTAAGCCTGGATTGCTGATCGGCAAGAAGGGTACTGAGATTGAAATTCTCCAAGAGGAGCTACAGAATCTCATTGGGAGAAGAGTCAATTTAAAGGTCGAGGAAGTTTATCGACCTGAGATTCAAGCTCAGTTGATTGCAGAAGACATTGCCAAGCAGTTGGCCAAGCGGGCAAGTTTCCGTCGGACGATGAAACGTTCGATTGAAACGACCATGGATGCCGGAGCGAAGGGTATTAAGATCCAGCTTTCGGGGCGTCTTGGTGGAGCGGAAATGGCTCGTTGCGAAAAGGCCAACGCCGGTGCGTTGCCACTGAGCACGATCCAGGCCAAGATCAGTTACGGTTTCGCCGAAGCTTCGACCCCGCAAGGGAATATCGGAGTACAGGTTTGGGTAAATCAAGGTTCCTACGCGGGAGACAACAACGATGGCGCTGATGCCCAAGCGGGTCAAGCACCGAAAAAGCCAAAGAGGACGTATAAAAGGTAACGCGACACGCGGCAACAAGGTCGTCTTCGGTGACTTCGGACTCCAATGCCTCCAAGGTGGATGGATCCGAGCCCAGACGATTGAAGCTGGTCGTATCGCAGCCAACCAATACGTTCGTGGCGAAGGCCGATTGTACATTCGGATTTTTCCGGACAAGCCAGTATCTTCCAAGCCGCTTGAAACGCGGATGGGTAAGGGTAAGGGCGAACCGGAATACTGGGTGGCAGTCGTCAGGCCAGGTACGGTTTTATACGAACTCGGGGGAGTGACCGAGCAACAGGCGAAAGTTTGTTTTGCTCGTTTGGCAGCCAAAATGCCCATTCGTGTGCGTCTGGTTCGTCGTCGTCCTGCCTAGGTTTGCGTCGGTGGTTTTGGTGTCGTTTAACAGTTTTCGATTACTTTGTTTGAATAGCTAAGTGGATTCATGAAGGCTTCAGAATTAAGAGAGATGAGCGACGAGCAATTGGAGCTTACGGCTGTTGAAGCGGCGGAAACATTGTTTCGATTGCGGCTGCAAAGTCAGACCGATCGGGTGGATGTACCGACCCAGAACAAAAAGAATCGGAGGCTGATCGCTCGGGTGAAGACGATCCAGACTCAGCGTAGCAAGGCGAACAAGGGCTAGTGAGAGTCGTCACTGTCACAGCGCAAGTCAAGATAAAGGCATACGAGCAAAGGTAAACGGAACATGGCACGCAGAATTCTCCTAGGGGTCGTTAAGAGCGATCGAATGAACAAGTCTCGACGAGTCGAGATTGAACGATTTGTTCGACATCCGAAGTACTCGAAGATTGTTCGGCGCAAGACAGTTTGTCACGTTCACGATGAAGAGAACGTCTCGAAAGCCGGGGACAAGGTAGAGATCGAGGAATGCCGGCCGATGTCCAAGCTCAAGCGTTGGACACTTGTGAGGGTTGTCGAAAAGAACAGCGATGTTGGAATCGCAGACGTCCAAGCACAGTCCCAGGCATAACTTAAGTAGACCAAGTTGGTTTGAGAGATTAATAGAACATGATTCAGCAAGAAACACGATTACAAGTCGCCGACAACAGCGGAGCACGCGAAGTGATGTGCATCAAGGTGTTGGGTGGTACTCGACGTCGTTACGCGAGTCTCGGTGACGTCATCATTTGTTCAGTCAAAAGCGTCATTCCTGGTTCGGACGTCAAGAAGAAGGCGGTTGTCCGAGCGGTGATCGTTCGAACAGCGCAACCAGCACGACGCAACGACGGCAGTTACGTCCGATTTGACAACAATGCTGTGGTGCTTGTCGACAAAGACAACAATCCCAGGGGAACACGGATCTTCGGTGCGGTAGCCCGAGAGCTTCGTGAGAAGAGCTTTACCAAGATAGTCTCGTTGGCGAGTGAGGTGGTTTAGTCATGCTGATTAAAGTATCCGATATGGTTGAGGTGATTGCAGGGCGAGACAAAGGCCTACGTGGTACTGTTTTGTCTGTGGATCGCGAAAACAACAAGGTCGTTGTTGAAGGGGTCAACCGAGTGCTCAAGCACGTCAAGAAGTCACAACGGAATCCACAAGGTGGCAGGCTCTCGAAAGAGGCCCCCTTGAATGTCTGCAAGGTGATGCTGGTCTGTCCGAAGACTAGCAAGCCCACACGCTTGGGGGTCAGGACTGCTGCGGATGGATCCAAAGAGCGTTTCTGCAAGAAATCGGGCGTGAGCCTTGGAGTGGTATCGCCTGCAAAGCGAACCAAGTCGGCGAAGTAGAGAATCAATTCACAGGTTTAATCGATTGAAGAAGGTTTAGAGGAATTAACGCGATGGCGCCTCGACTACAACAGCACTACTACGAAAACATTCAGAAGCAGCTTGGCGAAGAGCTCGGCATTAAGAACGTTTTTGCGATACCCAAGGTCGAGAAGATCTCGGTGAACATGGGTGTCGGCGAAGCCATGCAAGACAAGAAAGTCTTGGAGTTGGCCGCGGAAGCAATGGCGGAAATTACTGGTCAGAAGCCGGTTCTAACTTTAGCTCGCAATTCAATCGCAGGATTCAAATTGCGAGAAGGAGTTCCAATCGGTTGCAAGGTGACCTTACGAGGAGAGCGGATGTATGAATTCCTTGACCGGGTCATCAGTATCGTTTTACCTCGGGTTAGGGACTTTCGCGGGGTCAGCAGAACGGCTTTCGATGGCCATGGCAATTATTCGATGGGTATGAACGAATGGTTGGTGTTTCCTGAGTTAAGCAACGATAAGTTCGCGAAGGCTCAAGGACTAAACATCACGATCGTTACGACTGCTCGAAGCAATGACCATGGTCGAAGATTGCTGGAGATGTTCGGGATGCCCTTCAGGGCTGCTAAGAAGAAATCTGCTTAGTGGATCAGTTGGGTTTGGTTCCAAGTGTTGGGAATAGTTTCGAGTAAATTCATAACTTTGTTTTGATTGGAAGAGCGAACCGGTGGCAAGCAAAAGCAAAATCGCAAAGGCGAATCGCGAGCCTAAGTTTTCGACGCGTCGAGAGAATCGTTGCAAACTCTGCGGACGCCCCAGGGCCGTGTATCGCAAGTTTGGCATATGCCGAATTTGCTTCCGCAATTTGGCTGACAAAGGTCTGATCCCTGGTGTACGTAAATCAAGCTGGTAGGGCGGGGTAGTTAAAGATGATCAATGATCCAATTTCAGACATGCTGACTAGAATTAGGAACGCAATTCGTATCGAGCGTACGTTTGTGGATGTTCCTATGTCGAACTTACGACGCAGCGTGGCGGACGTTCTGAAGCGCGAAGGTTACATTTGGGATTACTCGGAGGTCGAAGGAACACCGGGTAAAAACCTACGCATTGAGCTCAAGTACGGGCCTAATGGCGAGAAGGTGATCCAGTCGGTTCGTCGCGTTAGCAAGCCAGGACGAAGGGTGTACGTCAAGTGCACCGAATTGCGTCCTGTCCTCAATGGTCTGGGGATTTCGATCGTCAGCACCTCTAAGGGAGTCTTTAGCGATCGCGAAGCTCGACAGCACAAGTTAGGCGGCGAAGTTCTCGCCGAAGTTTGTTAATTCATTTTTGTTTTTGTGGAAGACTGGTTGGCATTCCAACCACACATTCCAGGAGATGTTTCAATGTCGCGAATAGGTCGCAAGCCGATAGAAATTCCTGCAGGCGTAAAAGTCAGCCTCGATGGCAACACCGTCAATGTCGAAGGTCCGAAGGGCAAGCTTGCCTTTACGCACCGAGACGAAATCCAGGTTGATGTCGCCGAGGATGGAAAAACGGTCAATGTGGTTCGCGGAAGCGAGGTTCGAATCGTCAGGGCTCTCCATGGTCTAACGCGTGCATTGATCAACAACATGGTCGTTGGCGTAAAAACCGGATACGAGAAGAAACTTGAGATACAAGGGGTTGGTTACTTGGCTTCCGTCAAGGACAACGTTTTGACGTTGCGAGTCGGCTATGCGAACGAACTGAAGCTACCGATTCCTGCGGGAGTGACGGTTGTTTGCCCGGATAACACCCACATCAATGTCTCTGGGTGCGATAAGCAAGCGGTAGGACAGTTCGCTGCCTACGTGCGTTCGACCAGGAAGCCTGAGCCTTACAAGGGCAAGGGTGTTCGCTATGTTGGCGAAGTGGTCAAGATCAAACAAGGCAAGAGTGCGACCTAGTCGCTTGGTAAGTGATGCTTCGGCAATCGGAACAATGGATACGAGGTTGAAAAGTGGACATTCGCAAAGTAGTCGATGGACAAAGAGAGCGTCGGGCTTACCGAGTTCGCAAACGGGTGCGTGGCACACCGGAGCGTCCTCGATTGTGTGTGTATCGATCGTTGCAAAACTTTGGATGCCAAGTGATCGACGATGTATCGGGCAAGACGATTTGTTCGGTCTCCTCTTCGGAAAAAGGGTTGCGTGGCCAAATTGGTTATGGTGGCAACTGCGATGCTGCCGCTAAGCTTGGGAAGATCCTTGCAGAGCGAGCATCGGCCAAAGGGATCAAAACCGTCGCGTTTGATCGGGGTGCCTACAAATATCATGGTCGCGTGGCAGCCTTTGCTGATGCGGCTCGGGAAGCGGGATTGGATTTCTAATCCCTTATAAATTCAAAAAACCAAGCGAGTAATCTATGTCAAACGAATCGATGCAAGGCGATGCTCAGATCGACCGCGTTCTGAAAATCAAGCGATGCGCTGCGGTGGTCAAAGGTGGCCGTCGCTTTAGTTTTGCCGCCCTGGTGGTGGTAGGAGATGGCAGAGGCAAGGTCGGCTACGGTTATGGAAAAGCCAACGAAGTGCCCCCCAGCGTCGCCAAGGCGCAAAAGGCAGCGGGGCGAGCGATGCTTCAAGTTCCAATCGTCAATGGAACCATTCCGCATGCCGTCAGTGGCCGATTTGGTGCAGCTCACGTGCTTTTGATGCCCGCAAGCCCAGGTACGGGGATCATCGCTGGACAAGCTGTTCGTTCGGTTTGTGAAGCGTTGGGTATCCAAGATATCCTCACGAAAAGTTTCCGGTCGAACAACCCGACCGTTTTGATTAAAGCTACCTTCGACGCGTTGTCGAAGTTGCGAACTCGCGAAGACGTCGAGCGACTCAGGGGAGTGAATTTGTCATGAATTTAGAAGAAGTCAATGACGGCATCGTGAGCAACCGTCCTCGCAAAAGGATTGGTCGCGGTGTCGGTAGCAAAACGGGTAAGACTTCCGGACGGGGTCGAGACGGACACAAGTCCCGGAGTGGGTACAGCCGCCATCCAATGTTTAATGGAGGCGATACTCCAATTTACATGCGAACCCCAAAACGGGGTTTTCACAACCAATTTGCAACCGAGGTTGTGGGCGTAAACATTGGTGTGTTGAACGATGCCTTTGATGATGGTGCTCAAATCACACCGAGTGATATCCGACATCGCGGAGTGGTGAAGGTTCGGTTCGAAGAACTTAAGATCCTCGGCGCCGGAGAGGTGACCAAGAAGTTGAACTTGGTCGTCACTCGTATCAGTCAAACAGCCAAGGAGAAGGTCGAAGCTGCTGGTGGATCGGTAAAGATCGTGGCAGCCAAGCGAACTCCAAAGCAACGGGTGGCGGAGTCGAAGGCGAAGGATTAGTCGCTAGCCTTGGTCACTTTGCCCCACCCCAATAAGTTAATTGGCTGACGTCGCTTAGGTGCCGTCAGCCTTTGTTTTTGTTATACTTCATACGGTTTAGTTTTTTGTCGTTCTCGATCCAGGAACATTGAAAACATGTTTGAAAAACTGCGGGTCGTGTTTTCCATCCCGGAACTTCGTCAAAAGATTCTCTTGACGTTGTTTCTGTTGGCTGTGTATCGCATCGGCTATCACGTTCGCTTGCCTGTCCTCAAATCGGATTTGATGGTGTTTGGTGAGTTGAAAAACTTCATGGATAAGGTTGCGGTTTTTTCGGCGACGGATCTTCGAAGTTTGACAATTTTCGGACTTGGGCTCGCGCCCTACATCTCCGCATCGATTATCTTCCAGTTGCTTGGAACCGTATGGAAGCCCATTGAGGATTTGCGTAAAGAAGGTGCGGCAGGGCGTAAGAAGATCAACGAGTACACAAGGTACTTGACCGTTTTGATTTGCGTTTTGCAAAGCTGGGTTTACTTGAGCTTTACCGTTGGCCCTCAAGATTCACCCGCCTCTTCGCAATTCTTCGGCAACAACTCAAGCAGCCTTTCGCTGGGCTGGCAAATCACCTCGGTTGCGATCATGACTGCAGGTTCGATGTTTTTGATGTGGCTCGGTGAGCAGATCGACGAATACGGGATCGGGAACGGGATTTCTCTTTTAATCATGGCGGGTATTTTGGCTCAGATGCCTAAAGCGCTTTGGGATTTGCGCCAAAATGTCTCCAGTTCCCTCACAGGCAATTCTGGCACCTCGATTGGCCCAGATGTTTTGGTTGTGCTGGCCGCGTTGTTTATCGCGGTGGTTTTTGGGGTCGTCTTTATTACCATGGCCCAACGTCGGATCGAAATGCAAAGTGCCAAGCACGTGCGAGGTCGGCGCGTTTCGGGTGGAACCAAACAGTTTCTGCCACTGAAAATCAATCAGTCGGGAGTAATGCCGATTATCTTTGCAAGTAGCTTTTTGATGATCCCAGGTATGCTCTTTGGGATCTTGGCGCAGTCTTTTGCAAGAGGCGAAGGAATCTGGGAGACACTTGCGAGTTGGAGCCAACAAGCTGCCTCGATGTTTAATGGGGGATCTTCATTTACGTACAACGTCTTGTACGTGCTATTGATTTTCTTCTTTTGCTTCTTCTGGACATCGATCATGTTCAATCCCAAGGAGATGTCTCAAAATCTTCAGGATTCTGGCGCGTTTATTCCTGGGTACCGACCCGGTAAACGAACCGCGGATTACCTAGAGAAGGTGATGCTTAGGATCACCTACGTGGGTGCGGCATTCTTGGCCATCATCGCGATTGTTCCGACGATCATCACCTCACAATTTGGTGTCTCCTTTACGGTTGCCGCGTTCTATGGTGGAACTGGTCTACTAATCGCCGTTAGCGTTGCTTTCGATCTCATCCAGAAGATCGATAGCCACCTCCTGATGAGAAACTACAAAGGTCTTTTAGAGTCCTAGTCGATTGGCCTAAGTTTTTCAAGGAAACGGACGTAGAAAGGGGGCCACAGCAATGCTGATTGTATTTATTGGCCCTCCGGGTGCCGGCAAAGGAACGCAGTGTCGACGTTTAGTTGAACTCTTCGAGATTCCTCACCTATCGACCGGCGAGATGCTCCGGTCGGTGATGGAACAAGACTCTGCATTGTCTCGCTATGTTGCTTCTTACATCAACGCGGGAAAATTAGCTCCAGACCACTTGGTCATGCGAATCGTCTCTCAAAAGGTCAAGAGCCCCGATTGCTCGAATGGAGCACTTTTCGATGGGTTCCCCCGAACGATGGTCCAAGCCCAGATGCTCGACGATCTGCTGGCAGAACTCAAGCGGCCCTTGGACATCGTGCTTGAACTGCAAGTACCTGACGAAGTTCTCATTGCAAGGCTACTTAAGAGAGCAAAGACTGATGGTCGAGCAGACGATAATGACACGACGATCCGAGAACGGTTGCGGGTTTTCCACGAGCAAACCAAACCCCTGATTCAGTACTACGCCAAGCAGGGCAAGCTCCGTTCGATCGATGGAACGAGCTCCGAGCAAGAAGTTTTTGATGCGATACGAAAAGCTCTCCCGGTGGCAACTTAATCAAGTTGCCAAGCGACAAATCAGAATCCAACCGGTGGATGGGGTGAGCATTGATCCGATTCGCAGGGATTAAGAAGTCCAAACTTAGGGGCTTAGCTACGAGACGGAATCTGAGAGCGGACAGACATGCCTCCTGTGAGGTTGAAGACTTGCGAAAAGCCTGAGGCTTGCAGTCGACATGCGCCGATATGAGCCCGTTTGCCACTGTGACAAACGACCACCGTCGGGAGCTTTGGATCCAACCTGCCAGAACCATTGGGCAGTTCATCGATTGGAATCGCAACGGATCCAGGCAATGGCAACTCGTTTTGTTCCTTGGCCGTTCTGACATCGACGACTTGGTATCCCTCTAAGGGTGTATCCGGTGGTAGAAGCCTTGGATGTCCTTGCAGGTCGTTGATGGCAGCGAAGGCGATCATGTGGATTGGATCTTTCGCAGAACCATAAGGTGGCGCGTATGCCAGGTCGATTTTCGCCAGATCGTAGACGGTACCACCGAAGGTCATTGCGGTGGCCAAAACATCGATCCGTTTGTCGACCCCTTCTCCTCCGACGCATTGAGCACCTAGGATGCGGCCAGTGTATGCCTCGTACAAAACCTTTAGTTGCATATTGCTAGCGCCGGGAAAATACGAAGCATGATTGGTTGCTTGGACGATTGCGGTGCGATAGGAAACTTTGTGCTCATTAAGGTACTTTTCGTTCAATCCTGTCATACCGACTGTGGTTTCAAAGATGCGGACGATCGAAGTCCCGAGTACTCCCCCCATAGGCTGTGAGTTGCCATGGGCCGCATGCTCTCCAGCGATTCTTCCTGCCCGATTGGCTGGCCCCGCAAGTGGATTCAAGGTTTTCATTTGGTTGATCTGGTGGGTGTACTCGACCAAATCCCCCGCTGCGTAGATCGATGGATCGCTCGTCTGCATGAACTCGTTGACAACCAGTCCGCCAGAATCGCCGATCGCAAGTCCGGCTTGCTGTGCCAGTTTGGTTCGCGGTCGAACACCAACCCCAAGGATTACCAGATCGGTTGGGATGATTTTTCCACCGGACAAAACCGCTTCGGTGACACGATCACCTTGTCTCTTGAATTCCAAAACGCTCTGAGAATTGATCGGAAAGATCGATTCTTTACGCAGTGCATTGCAGGCCATATTTCCAAAGATCGGATCGAGACGACTAAGGATCGTCGGACCGCGTTCAACGAGATCCACCTGGATGCCGATACGGTGCAATTGCTCGACAACTTCGATTCCGACGAATCCAGCACCGACGACCAAGGCTCGTTGAGGCCTGGTTTGCTTGATCCTATCGAGGATCCCATCCATATCGGGCAGTGTCCAGAGTTGAAATACATTGGATGCTGGTTGCTGTGCGAAGGGTGGCAATACCGGTTCGGCTCCCATCGCCAAGATGAGTTTGTCGTAGCCAACCTGCGTGAACGTTTTACTCGGGTCAGAACAATCCTTGACCATCAAGCTTTGCGATTCGCGATCGATCGCAATGACCTCAGCTAGGGTTCGCACGCGGATACGAAATCGGTTCCAAAACAGCTCCGGCGTGGCCACCAAAAGCTTGTTTCGATCGACGATCTCGCCTCCGAGGTGATAGGGTAGCCCGCAGTTGGCAAACGACACCGCAGGCCCTTTCTCCAGGATCGTTATCTCAGCGTGAGGATCGATCCTTCTTGCTCGAGTGGCGGCCGATGCACCAGCGGCTACCCCACCTACTACGACGATTCGTTGAGAAAAAGATGTTGACATACGATAAGTTCGGATTGAACGGAGGAAACTTTATAGAGACGAAAAAAGGCGAGCCAGAAAGCAACTTTCGGGCCCGCCTTTTGGTTTAGCGAAACGATTCAGCGGATGCAATCTGAGACTTAGGGTTTGAACTTGTCTGGCTTGAGCGACACGGTTCCGAGGTCATTGGCACCTGGCTTGAGGGTGAACTTGACGTTCCCCTTCTTCCAGCTATCGGGCTTGCCATTGACAGCGACCTCATCGAACTTGTTTTGGGCTTCGTGCCAAAGCTTAAAAGTCAACTCGACACCTGCAGGCAGTTTCTCGATTTTGATCTCGCCTTTTTCGTTGCTAATGCCAACGTACGGGTGATCGGTCACGATATGGTATGCGACCATCCATGGGTGGATGTTGCACTCGACCTTCGATGGTCCGCTTTCAGCCTTTTTGATTTGCAAGGTCTTGCTACCGCCAGTTGGGATCACTTGATTCCACTCATCGTTGTTGAAGAACACGAACTTGGCATTGTGACTGGTGCTATCGGAGTTTTTGACTTCGACGGTTTGTCCGACCCGCACTGGCAAGATATGGGGAATGAAGCGGCAATTGACGTTATCCAAAACGGGCTTGGTGGCAGGGACTTCCTTAAGGCTTGGGTGTATCTGATCGACTGCGAGCTTGGTCTGCTTACCGTCGATCATGAAAACCATGTTTGCAATTCCTTTGGAACTGCCATCGACGACCAATCTTTCGGCCGGGATTTGCTGCTTGGCACAAAAAGCGTCGGCTTGAGCATTGATGGCAGCCCCGGCAGGCGATGCTCCATCGAGTACAAACTTGATCGTCACATCGGCCCATTCTTGAGCACGCACAAAACTGCTAGATGCAATCGTCGCCAGCACGGCGACAGGGAGGGAATACTTCATAGGCTACACCTAAAGGGTTTCTCGGAATAAAAGTAAGTCGGATGGGTAAATCGCTTCTGTGGAAGACCGCTGCGGCTGATAAATCCTAACTCTCCAGGCTTTTTTTTCAATCGTTGCGACAACCAGGATGCCAGCGGTTGACTGAAAAACGGGGTATTACTAAACTTTGTCTTACTCGATGGAGGTAGTAGCTCAGTTGGTTAGAGCGTCGGATTGTGGCTCCGAAGGTCGGGGGTTCAAATCCCCTCTATCTCCCTACAGCGCAGCATGTTTTGCATCATGCCAACATGCACCTGTTTCTAGGAACTTGAGGGAACTCTTTTCCTCACCATTTCGAGCAACGCCGGATGCAACGTCGGGTTCGAAACGCAGATGCTACTTGCTCGATCGAGTGCCAAGGGATTTCCAGCACAGTCGCTCAGCGTTCCACCAGCCTCCTGAATCAAGACTGCTCCGGCGGCGATATCCCAAGGGCTCAGGCGATACTCGAAAAAACCATCGAACCAACCGGCGGCGACATAAGCCAGGTCGAGTGCTGCAGCACCAAAGCGGCGTATACCGTGAATCTGGCAACGAAATAATTCGCCGATGGTATCGAGGGTCGACTGCATCATCTGATCCCGATCGTAGTAAAAACCACAAGCGATCATCGCTTGCTCGAGCCCCTCGGCGCGTCCGACTTGGATCGGTTGACCATTGAGCCAAGCCCCTTGGCCACGGGCCGCGACGAACCAGTCACCTGTTGCTGGAGATGTGACGATCCCGAGTACTCCTTGACCACTTTGGTAATACCCGATGGAAACGGCAAAGTGTGGGATACCGTGAATGAAGTTGTTCGTGCCATCGAGCGGATCGATGATCCAGGAATGCTCTGCATCGGCTCGATCATGATGGGACTCTTCGGACAAGATTGCATGGGTAGGAAATGCATCTTGGATCGTCTGCACGACCGCTGATTCGGCCGCCAAATCCGCCTGGCTTACGTAGTTGGCTATCCCCTTGGCTCGAACCTCTAATGGTTTGCGGAAATAATCCAACAACACCATCGATCCGGCATGGGCCGCTTCAATAGCGACATGGGCTGTCGAAACCCTCAGCCTCGCACGGGACTTGTGCTTGTTGTTTTGCAAATGCTCTTTCATCGATGTTTCTCAAGTGTTTCTCAAGCATGCTCGCGGTACCTCAAATACCATAGCAATCCTACCAGAGTTTTTGCATCTGCGATCTGGCCATCTCGCAACAATCGGTCGATCTGTGGCCAACTCAAAAGAACGTTTCGCATTTGCTCACCCTCTTCTCTTGCTGTCGGGCCCTCTTTGAGTCCGCTGGCCAAGAACAAGTGCATCTTTTCATCGAGTATCCCAGGCGACATCGCAAACGTGTGAAGCAATTGAAAGCGATCGGCCAAATATCCTGTTTCCTCTTGCAATTCCATCGCCGCAAGCTCGATGGGTGAAACCCCTTTGTCCATGGTTCCTGCGGGGAGTTCCAAATGCCAACGATCGATTGCAACACGGTAGGTTTCAATCAAACATACTCGACCATCAGCCAAGATCGGCAACACGACGACAGCCCCTGGATGACGAACAATCGTTCGAGAAAGTTGCGATCCATCTTGGAGCTTTTCGACGACCTGCTCGATATCGAACCGAGGAGCGCGGAACACTACTTTGCGCTGTGTCATGTTGGTTCAGCCGGCCCGATCGCGAAAAACCTGTTCCGATGGAACTTGCGTCTCCCAGCCAGCTTCGCCTCGATACTGCATCAAGAACGCGTCCTCTGTGGAGTCTTCATAGAAGCTTCTCAATACACCCGTTGCGCGGAAACCTAGGTGCTTGAGGAAAAGCTGGGCCGATAAATTCGTTTCGCGAACTTCGAGCTGGATTCGGTTGCGACGCTGATAAGCAAGCTTTGAAATCAGTTTTTGGATCAAAGACGTACCTACCGACTTGCGACGAAACTCGGGATCAACCGCAAACGATAGGACGTGAATGCTCGTAGGCTGAAGCTCATAGATCATGAATCCGACAACCCGCTCGGCATACTCGGCAACCATTCCGATGCAGTCGCGCTGACGCAAACAGTTGATGAACTCGTCCTCAGTCCAAGGGAATTCAAAGCTCGCCGATTCGATTTCAAGAACCGAGGGCATATCGCGACGGATAAGCCAACGAATGTGAACCGACTGCTTAGTATGTGAGGACTTTGACATCGATCCGATTCCTTTCGCACACAAATCGCTAATCCCTTTTTGCCGAAACACACCGCTAACATAGCAACCCTGATGGTTTGCTCCAAGACGGATTCCCCCAGCGCAACTAAAAGGCTAGCATTAAATTACGTCGGGGAAAGATGCCCCGTTAAGCTTTGGCGATCTCTGTTCAACGGCTGTCCTCAGCCGTTGTCCGCACTGCTATGGCGACACCTTGTTCAACGGCTGTCCTCAGCCGTTGTCTGCGTTGCTCTGGCGACACCTTGTTCAACGGCTGTCCTCAGCCGTTGTCTGCGTTGCTCTGGCGACACGTAGCCTCTCTTTAGCTCTCATGCTTGCCTTGGCCTGCATGGATCGAGCAAGTTCCCTCGTTGCAGTTGCGGCCAGCAATCCGATAACGACGTTTGGCCACTTGCTTGTACAGATAACTCCATAGAGGCATCAGTCCTGGAAAGTGCAACATCGGAGCCAGAGGCCAGAACATGGGGAGCAGCCAAGACAGATAGCGAAACGAATAAGCTCCCGCGTAACGTTTCCCATCAGGTGCGATGACCCACATTTGCTCCATCAATTGCTCGTGGGTCAAATCTGGATAGAGTTTTGATACAGACGGCTCGTGAAGGGAGAGAAATTGCAGCCGATGAAAAACATCGAACCTTCGCAAGTTCGCAACTTGAGCTGTACAAAAGTTGCAGTGACCGTCGTATAAAACCACCGACTTGTTATCCTCGATCGCGACGTTGGCCATCCGTTTTCTACTCCTGCTTCTTTGAAAACCGAATCCCTTCGCCACATTCTAACCGACGGCCCGAGCAATCTTGCAAAAAACAAGGGAAAATCTCTGTCTCAACCCCTTTCGGTTTGTCACGATCTTGATCGGTTCCATTGATTTCCAACTCCATCCGCAACTCTTTGGCAGAGATATTCAAACTGTGGCTCGTCAGCACCACTCCTATAGGATCATTGGACATCAGGCTCCAGCAATCCTTCATCAAGGCAACCAAGTCCCGATGGATTTCCCAAGCCTCACCTTTGCGTCCATGCCCATAGCTTGGAGGATCCAAGACGATCAGTTCGTAGAGGCTCTGGCGTTTCAATTCCCGAGCGACATATTTTCGGGCGTCCTCGACAATCCAGCGAATCGGTCGATCCTCGAGTCCCGAGAGTTTCGCATTGTTGCGGCCCCAATCAACGGCTTGCTTCATCGCGTCGACATGGGTCAAAGTGGCCCCTTGATTGGCCATCCACAATGTCGTCGAACCTGTGTAGGCAAACAGGTTCAGGGCACGCACCGGCCCTTGAGGTAACTTCGCGGCGATCTTTTTGGCAAACCAATCCCACTGGTTCCAATGTTCGGGAAATACTCCAAGTTGACCGGTACTCTGAGGAGTGATTTGCAGTGTTAAACCATGCACTGAGCAAACCCAACCCGAAAGCAGTTCACCCAACGATCGACTCGTGGTGCTTGTCGATTGCCAAGCGCCTCGGCCGGCATTCATTCGATCACCTTGATAAATCAGTTCTGCTGATTCCCAAGCATCTGGTATGGCTTTTGGGGACCAAGCCCCCCTAGCGGGACGATCAACGGTAACAGAACCGAACCTTTCGAGCTTGCGCCCATCGCCAAAGTCGATGAGTTCGTAACCTTGTTGACCGGACTTCATCAGCTTGTGTTCCGCTAACCCTTGAGAAAATAACCGTTTGGACCTATGATTCCCCCTCCAGTATACGTCCTAACGCAGACTTCGTTGCGTCTGGAAAGGACAATCTCCGTAACCCACATGATGAGTCTTTCGTCCGATGCGACACGTGCTATCGGCTATCGTTCAAAACGTGCCTGGTGTTCTAGCGCACATCTCGGGAATGCTTGCGTCCCGAGGATACAACATTGATTCGCTTGCGGTAGGCGAAACTGAAATCAACGGTCTCTCACGCATGACCTTTGTCGTCCGTGGTGATGATCGGGTATTGGAACAAGTCCGCAAACAACTCGAAAAGATCGTAACGGTCGTCTCGGTGCAAGACATCAGCGCCAACGATTACGTCGAACGCGACTTGATGCTCATCAAGGTCTCTGCGTCCACGGGTACCAAGCGGAGCGAAATTCGGGAACTTGCGGAGATCTTCCGAGCCCGAATCGTCGACGTTGGCCCCGAAGAACTTATGATCGAGATTTCTGGCCGCGAGAACAAAGTCCAAGCGTTCGTCGAACGCATGCGTCCTTACGGTATCAACGAATTGGTTCGTACCGGTCGCATCGCGATGGTTCGCGGCAGCAACCCAAATATCTGTAGCGACGAGAGCAATTCTGCCCTCGATCAGTCCGCCCCACACTCCTAACCCTCTTTTGACCCTACCTAGCATAGCATGACTGCAAAAATTTATTACGAACAAGACGCGGATCTCTCGGTACTCAAGGACAAAACCATTGCGATTCTTGGGTACGGCTCCCAAGGACATGCGCAAGCGCAGAACTTACGAGATAGCGGTTGCAAGGTGATTATCGGGCAGCGTCCGGGCAGCAAGAATTACGATCTAGCCGTCAGTCATGGTTTTCAACCTATGGAGATCGACGAAGCGAGCCGTAAAGCAGACATCATCAATGTGCTTTTGCCCGACGAGGTACAAGGGGATCTATTCCGAACTCACATCAAGCCAAACCTCTCGCCTGGAAACGTCTTGATGTGTTCGCACGGTTTCAATCTCCACTTCGGTCAAATCGAACCACCCAAAGGTGTCGATGCTCTGCTCGTTGCTCCCAAAGGCCCCGGACACCTAGTCCGAAGTGAATACACCAAAGGGGGAGGAGTACCCTGCTTGATCGCTTTAGGTTCCGGTGCAAGCGAAACGACCAAGAAAATCGGTTTGGCCTATGCGAAGGGAATCGGCGGCACTCGAGGTGGCGTTATCGAGACCACCATCGCTGAAGAGACCGAAACGGATTTGTTCGGCGAACAAGTCGTTCTGTGCGGTGGCGTAAGCGAACTGGTCAAAGCGGGTTTCGAGACACTCGTCGAAGCGGGATATCAACCCGAAATGGCCTATTTCGAGTGCATGCACGAACTTAAACTCATCGTCGATTTGCTGTATCAAGGTGGATTGAACTACATGCGATACAGCATCTCCAACACGGCCGAGTTTGGAGACTACACACGCGGACCTCGGATCATCACCGCCGAGACCAAGAAAGAAATGAAGAAAATTCTTCGCGAAATCCAAACAGGTCAGTTCGCCAAAGAATGGATCTTGGAAAACAAAGCCGGCGCTCCGGCGTTCAAGGCCTCTAGGCGATTGGAACGCAAGCATCAGATCGAGCAAGTCGGTCAGCGCCTACGTGGCTTGATGAAGTGGATCGATGCCAAAGTCGTTGAATAATCGAACGCTTGATTTCAGCGATGTTTCAGGCTTTCTGACTAAAGTCCAAAGTCCAAAGCCTCTTTAAAAACGACAAGACGCCGACTCGATGTTTGTTGGTGCATCGAATCGGCGCCCGTCTTGGTTCTCATTGACTAAACGATATCTCGATCAAGCCTAGGCCGCTCTACGGCGAGGCTCAACAGAGCGATTCTGCTTGATCCCAAGTTGACGTGGTCGGTCTAGCTCGCCATCGGTCGTCGGGCCGGCGGAAGGCTCGCTGAGTTCTAGTCGCAAGACTCGAACATCCGAAGGAGCCTCAACTCCAATGCGCACCTTGTCCGAACCCACTCGGACGATCGTCAAAACGATATCGTCCCCTAAATAAATTCGCTCCGACTCTTTTCTGGTCAATATCAGCATGATGAAAGCAATCCCTTTTTTCTTTTGTCTTGGAGCATCCAGGACTCCTACTCTTGATCGTTAGATCGCCGGTATCAAGTCCTTAACGCACCGCATCCCTGATCGCTGGCCGGTCGAGTCGTAAAAAAGAACTCGAGCCGAAGCGAAATCCAACACAGCCGTCAGCCGAACGCTGCGCGGACCATGCAAACAATAAAAAACGCCACACGGACTTCCCTGCCTTATCAAACACTCCTCGGTCATCGGGAACGCATTCGGAAGCAACTGGTGCATCCGACATAGCTCCTCCAAGACCACATCCCGAATACTGCTCAAGTTTGGCAATTTCGCACACCTTTGTTTTTGGTTTACGACTCGCAAGTGACTTGCGATATGAATCCTGCCCTTTAGGCAAGCTTTACTATCGGCTTTCAACGCCAAAAATTTAGCCCAAGCCAAATTTACTTGTGGCTGTTTTTCTTACCCCGACAGCAAGCCTTGCATGCTTGGCTCAAGCGTTCCAGATAGCAGGACTAGAACTTTTTCGATCGTTTCAACACAGTGCTATCAGATTGGCTGAAGTCGCCAAAACTATTTCGAAAGACGAGGCTGTCGCCACAGGACGCGAGTCCCCAAATTCAAAGCACTCTTGCTTGCCATGACCAACTTGATTTTCTTTTCAGGAGCGATCGGAACTTCTAGATCGCATAACTCTTCCTCAGGAGCGATCTGCTTGCGAATGGCAATCTGATCATCAACCCAGACCTCAACCAAGATCGCTGACCGAGACTCCGACTCCGAAGACCTCTGGAGGCGTGCCTGCAACTTGGTCATCCCCTCGGGTGCCCGAAACATGTACTCCCCAGGACCAGAAAACAACAAGTCTTGGTTCGAATCTTCTCCCTTGACCCAACGTGGCTTAGTCGTTTTTGCCAGCATGCTATCGAAATCCCCAAACCCACCCTTGTGATTGGATCGTGATTCGATCGGCGTGAGACTTGATAACCAAGCCAATTTATCCAATCCACAATCGATCGCATCGAGCCATTGCACCGGAACAATCAGTGAATCCCCCCATGAGCCTGCGAGCTGCAATGAGTCATCGACCAACTTGACCTTCTGCGAAACAAGCGTACTACCGTTGCTGAGATTGACGCTGACCCCTTTGGGTTTTGCGGAAAGTGCCTTGCGATACCAAAGCACTCCAGCGAGCCTATCAAAAGATGCTTCGACGATTTGGCCGTCGACATCAAACTGGACTTTGCTATCTCGGATCTCTTTGACGACCCCATCAACTCGATCCAACGCACCACCTGGACGTACCACAATGAGCGCATCGGATTTGATCTCCTCACGCAGATACGACTCCCAAGCTTCTTCACCCTTTGCGTCGAGTCTTTTCAGCTTCAGATACTTTAGTTCGCCGCCGAACCCATTTTGAGTCCTTCGATCATCGAGTTGGATCGTCCAGTCTTTTTCCTTTCCATCGATCTTTTGCATCGACAAAATAGAACCATCGGTCAGACCTACCTTGATTGGCCAAGCATCTGAGCCTCGATGAGGAGACTTGCCAACGCGCTGGATCCTAACTATCTGCTCGAGTTTCTTTGTGGCATCCAGTCTTCCAGCAACCTCAGCAGGCTTGTAGACCAGAACGTCTTGATCCAAAGAAACCAATTGACCATCCCAGCTTTGGCCGTCGATATCTGTGAAGCGCAGGGATGTTGCCGATTGCCCCGACGCCAAGGCCCCCTGAAACAGAACAACCAGCAAAATGACAATCGAGAAAAAATTTTGCTGTAAGATAGCCCGTGTCGCTCGCATGGTAGTTTCCGCAGTGATCGTGGACGTTGTAGATATAGGATAAATCCTACCCGTTTGCCCGCTGTTTGCCTACAGTGCGTCAGTCGTGCAATCCTAACCCATTGAGAATTCGCTCTCTGTTTTTCTCGATCCGATCTATTCTTGTTTTGGACTGTTTGGCCCCAGCAATGTGCAACAAGTACCCCCGTTGTCTGCCGGGTGTTAGAGCCTCAAATGCCTCCCGCAATCGTGGGTCTCCCTCAAGCACACAAACAAGCTCGGTGGGCCAGTCCATTTGAGCAGGAGAAACCGTTGGCGGTTTGTATCCGGAGTCTTCCAAGGCGACGGCCTGCTGGATGAAACTCTCAATAATTGGCCCAAGCCCTCGGATCTGTTTCGTGGAAGTCAGTCGTAGGACACGGGCCGCTTGCGAGTTTTCACCCGGTCGTTCCAGGATGCTGCTTGGATCATCAAGCCCAGCGCCTTTAAAAAAACTCAAACAGCAGTGGTCTTTCAATGCAGCTACAACCGCGATGTTTTTTCCCCTGAATGTATAGCAAGGAACGCTCCATTTAATCTCTTCTACCAGCCCCCCTTTTAGCATCATCTCCCTGAGAACCTTGATCTCGGCTTGCCATGCATGCACCTTGCATTCGGGAGTATCTCCAAGCGGACATCGCCCACACCCATGCTTCAAATATTCAAGAACATTGGTCGGCTTTTTGGTCATATCCTTTGACTCACTTGAGTCTTGAAGCAGGGGGCGTTAGTGTATCAAGATTGACTCAATCGCTCGTAGATGATTTCTGAGAAATCATCTACGTTGCTCCCAATCGGTGGAGGAAAACTTTTTCGCTTGCCAAACGCTCGTTGGCTAGATCGATCAGATGCTGATGATGCGTGAAAAAAATGACCTGCGTTCGGTCAGACAGTTGAACTAACTGCTTTAACGTCGCGACGGCTCGGTCGTCGTCGAAATGAACCAAGATGTCGTCGACGACCAATGGCATCGGCTCATGCATTCGATTCCACTGCTCAAGACTCGCTAGTCGCAACGCCAAATACAACTGATCCCGCGTCCCATCACTCATCTGCTCGACATAAACCCCCGAGCCCGCTCCCTCTTTGGCCCGTCGCCCCACCAGCAAATGCTTGCCAGCATTGTCTAACGTGATCTCAATCCCACTGAATTTACCCAACGTCATCTCTCGGAACGACTCACTTGCAATCTTCAAAATCGGATCCTCGTTGGCCGCACGATAACGCTCAACCCCCGCCGTCAAGGCAGCATGAGCCAACCTCAATGTCGCTAGCTCCTGAACCGCCTCCTCGATCTCGATCCCTATCCCACTTGCCTGCGTCGCAAGCATCGAGGCCCTGCCCCCCGTATCGAGATTCTGATAGTCTCGCTCAAGCTGACTATGGCGCATGATCGCTTGCTCACGCTGGCTCTCAGTTCTCGCAATCTGTTCGCTCAGGTCCTTAATTTGGATAGCAAGCTCAACAGCATCGGCCTGCTGAACCTTTTGTATAAACGGCTCGATATCCCGATGGTTACACTCGTCTTGCAAACGCTCCTTGAGTTGCTTGCGATCCGTATCGAGCAAATGAAACTCACGCGAATTGCGCGCTAACTCCAGCAATCGCTCCTCGGTGCCAGCTTCAGCAATCTCGATCATCTCATTGAGTTGATTCTCAAGTTGCTGATGCTCTAGCCTCACTTGATCAAGCCTCTGGCTTGCCTTTTGACGCATGTCTTCGAGCGTATTGCGATGAGAATTGTCTCTTACGGCCTGATTTCCATAAAGCTCTAAGAACCGAACCTTGGACTCGGCATCTCCCTGCGCTGATAACTGAGCCAACGGTTCAGGGCTATGTCCATTGAGCCAATCCAACGCGATTTCTACGGCAGCCTCGTAACTTTCTACTTGATCCTGACATTGATTGATAAGCTCCTGCGTCGACTCGATCTGGTCGGTGGTCTGTTGCAATTCACTGATTTGCTCGAGAATCGTCTGAACCTCCACGGGCGTAGCTCTCTCGGGCAATGCGATTGAGGCCAACGCTTCCCACCATTGCTTTTTCAACCCAGCGAACTGTTCCTCCAAACCATGTAGCTCATCCGACTGCTGCTGGTACTCTTGCTCATCGATTTGCCGCTGCTTGCGAATCGCCTCTGCCCTACCTTGCTCTCTGCTGGCCTCCTGCAAAACCGAATCCGAAACCGCAAGCAACGAATCAAAATCCGTATCTTGCCCCACGGCCACCCCACAGACACCTAACCCCTGCTTGAGCCCAGCGACCCCTTGCTCAATCGCCGTGCGAGTTTGCTCGATACGAACCTTCCAATCGAGCAAACCTTGTGCCTCTTGCTGCAAGAGCAAGACAGCTTGCACCCACTCGACGGCTTCGCTGGGTGTTTGAGCAGCGATTTGATGCTCGGCCAAAAAGGCTTGCCAAGCTACCTTGCTCGACTCAACCTCGGATTGAAGCTTACGGAACTCTTGGCTTGCTTCATCCACTTGAGCATTCATTTCGCTCAGCGCTTCGTACAACTGCTCGCGCTGGGCCACCAAGTCGGCTTGATCGAGCAACTCCTCGGCGATTTGATCCGAACCCGCCCTGCACTGCTCATAGGCCTGAACCATTTCGTTCCAAGGCTCGCTCGGTGCGTTCCGCTGCTCGCTGAGAATCCGGAAAGCCTCATCGCGAGATTTTTTGCTAGCCTCCCATTCCTGGCGGGTCGGAACCCGAACTTTCTTGGCCTCTCGATCCAACTCGCGCTGCTTGGCAGCCCGTTTCTTAATCAGTCCATCCAAAGCGTTCTGCGATTTCTCGATCGCCTCCTGCCGCTTGTCGAGTTCCTTTTCCCACCGATCGATCGATGCTGTGCCAACGGACTTCCAAGTACACATAGCTTGGATTCCATCGACGCTTAAATTCCACTTTCGGATCCCCTGCTCGAATCGCGTAAGCCCTCGCTGAAAATCCTCCTCAAGCTGCTGCAACTCACGGACCTTCATTGAAATGGGACGCGCTTGTTGCACGCGATGTTCTAGTAGCTTGAGTGCATCGAGAGTCGATGACGGCGGTTCCAAGGTTGCGTCCCCATCGAGCTTCTTCTTGAGTTTCGAGAGCCTCGATTTAGCATCGCTGATCTGCTTTTCGAATCCCTCGAACTGCTTGGCCAACGATTCGATCCACTTCTTTTGAGATGTCGGAATACGCTGGGTTTCCAATCGGCCCTTGAGCAACTCGAAGGACCCGATCTCCTGCCACTTGCTAGTCGCCTGACGTTTGAGTTGATCTCGCTGGGTCTTAAGCTTGGGCAAATCCCCAATCGACTTTAAATACAACCCCAATCCAGAAGTCAATTTGCCGACGCGCACCTCCTGCTCATCGCTCCAGAAACTCTCTGGAATCTGCTCGATACGAGTCTGAAGACTCTTTATCTCGGCTTCGATCGTCTGAATCGAAACCTGCTTTACCCCCTTGTCCTTATGGGTATCTTGCACGCTTTGCTCAAAGTCTTTTGGGAATTTCGAGGACTGTCCAAGCGCCTCGATCGATCGCTCACGTTCGAGGTAATTCCTAACCGTCGGTATCGAGCGCTCGATGCGTTGGGCTTCGAGCAGACTCCGTTGCAAGCTATCCAATTGGCTCTTGTGCTGCTCCATCTGGGTCCTAGCTTCGGCCAGATCTTTCTCGATGCGTCGCCACTGGTCCATCGTCAAAGAGACTTGCTTTTCCTGATCTCGAATCGCTTTGTAATCCTTGAGCTTGTCAATCAATCGTCCACGTCGACCGCTCTTGGCGAAAATCTCCTCGATCTTCTTATCCAGATCCGATCTCTTCTGTTGCAAGTCAGCAATCCCCGAAGCACTCGAAAAAAGAGCTTGGCCGGAATCTCCTCCACCTCGCACCAATTCCGCTCCACCCTCTCGAAGCGTGACATGGTTAAGCCCGAACATTCGCAAGAACTGATCTTCGCTAATCTTCGGTACAAATTGACTAAAGAGCGATGCTGGTACCTCTTCCGAACTGTCGGCAAAGAGCAACTTGGCAGCCTTGGCCTTGCGCCGCACGCATTCGAGGAGCTTGCCGTCGCGATTCTCTAGAACCGCCCCGACGCGTAGATCCTTGTTGTCATGCAAAAAATTATCGTCGGTGCTATGCGGGAAATCGAATAGAAAGACCGTCAATGCTCGAAGCGACGTACTTTTGCCTGCCTCGTTGGGACCATAGATCATGTGCAAGCCGTGGTTGCCCGCACTCAGATCAATACTGGTGGCTGTGAAATGCCCATACGCAGTTAAATCAAGTCGACGAAACCTCATCGCAACTCCTCGTTTGGAGATCCAAGGAGTTCCAAAAGCCGCTCGTTGGCCAGTTCGATGAGCGTGCTCGACCCATCAAGGTATTCATCTATTTGAGGCGTCCTCAAATCCGCAGGTAGCTTTCCTCGCACATCCTCCATGTCAAAAGCGATCTTACTGAGAAACGTAGAGTCGCTTTTGGCCTCCGCGAAAACACTCAAAATAGCTGCAGCGGCCTCCTCCGAAAGACCATGATCCTCCGACGCTCCAATGGGCATTTGAGTGTTGACGACGACCTTCTCGACCCACACCCCTTCAGACGATAAGCCTGTGGCTACCGATTGGCATTCTTGTAAGATCCGCTCTCGCTCGATTCGGAGCTTGCGGTGCAACTGGCTTTGACCCTGCAATTCGATCCGCAAAGCCAACGGTTTGTCCTCGGATTGATCGATCAGCTCTTGCAGCTTGAATGATATCAATCTGGGCAGATCATCCCAGTGACGCATCGGCTCGACGTCCAAACTGACGACCTCCCATCGCAATACATCCAATGGCTTAAACTCGCCGGTGATCTTCAAGTCGTCCGACACACTGATCAGATAGCAACCCTTAGCTCCGGTCTCCTTAGCATGGCGGCCTTGGATGTTCCCAGGGAAGACGACCCAAGGATCCTGACACAGGATCTCTCGCTTGTGGATATGCCCAAGTGCCCAGTAATCGTAGCCTCGTGTTCGAAGCCCTTCGAGCGTGCTGGGAGCATAGTTTTGAAAACCTTCACGACCCGCACAATTCGTATGCAAAAGTCCGATGTTAAAGCAGCCAGAAACGCGTTGGGGATAACGCATCGAGAGATCCTCGGTGACGGCCTGCGTCGCGAAGCTCTGTCCGTGAATCGCCACATCCAACGCCTCAATCCGCTTGGTACTTGCCTGCCCTGACTCGAACATGTGCACGTTGTCAGGATAAGGCAACGAGCGAGTCATTTTGTTTTCAGCATCATGATTCCCCGCGATGACAAAGACCGGGATCTTGCAATCGCGAAGCTTAGCCATCTGCTTAACAAAAAATTGACCCGTCGTGTAATCACGCCAGTTTCCGTCAAACACATCCCCGGCAATCAACAGAAAATCAACCTCCGTTTCAACCGCAAGATCGACGAGGTTTTCAAGTGCCCTGCGAGGGGCTGAACGCAATCGCTCGGCAGTCGACGGATCGTACCCTCGCAAGCCTACCAAAGGGCTGTCGAGGTGGATGTCGGCGGCGTGAAGGAATCGAAACATGAAGGAACTCGATACTAAGGCTTGCTAGCGGGCTGCTGAGATTTCATGTAGCCGATGATTGATGCGAGCTCGACATCGGTGATAAGTTCCTCAAAGTTACCAGGCATCAACGAGAGCTTGCTAACCTTCTCTTGCTCGATCTCCCCGCGTGCGACCCGCTGGGACTTGCCCGCCTGATCAACGATCTCGAGCGAGCTGTCGGTGCGATCGAGAACCAATCCGGAAATCGTTTCTCCATCTTCTAAAAGAACGTTGGTGATCCGGAAGGCTTCATCGACATTTCGATTAGGCCACAGAATATCTTCACACAGCCGATCGATCGTTCGAACAATGGCTCCATCGAGCTGGGGTCCAATCACTTTCCCCTGCCCTCCAAGCTGGTGGCAAGTCGCACATCGCTCTTGAAAGACCCGCTTGCCAACATCCAAATCGATCGCAGCCTTGCGAACCGCATCGGCCTTCGATTGCACAACCAGAGCACGAGCCGAATCGCTGGGCCCTTCGGGTTTCAAATCGGCAAATCTCTGGGCGATGTCAGATGGCAGTGACTCCCACCACGATGCTGGCAATACCCTGAGGGAGTCCTTGGACAATGCACCGCGCCGGATCAACCGTTCGATCAATTCGTTGGCACTTCGCTGCCTAGACCATCGCAACATCAACTCCTCCTGAGTCGCGGCATTGGCCCTCTTTCCAAAAGCTTCGGCCAGCCCCGCAAGGGTCTCGCTTGCCCCAGAAGTCCAATCCCAATCGAAACTCGAGACTTTCCCTTCCTTGGTTGCCGTTGGTTTGCTGAGCAGATCCTCCAAGCCTCTTTCGACGATCAATGAGACAAGATCCGAGAGAACAGGGTGTTCTTGTCCTTGCACCCATTGCTGCAAGTTCGCTTTGCAATACCCATCGAGTCGATCGGAATGCATGAGCTTGGTCCATTTGTCCATGAAATCTGCCTTCCCCTGGGAATCCTGGGCAACCACAGCGCCTCCGAAGATCTTGGCTAGTCTCAGAAGGGAATCGTATTGATCCCGAAGGCTCGATCGCATAAGTCCCGGCTCTGAGACATCCGCGATGGCAATCCAAGCGTAACTGTCCAAGCCGCAACCATCGACCACCTCGATTCGGATTTGACGACCAACTTGCTCACTCAGATCGACCGAAACAAATTTCGCGACGTCATTCCTGGGAGCATAAGTACGATGGATCTCGAGCCAATCACCATTTTGTGGATTGGCAGCAACGACACGAACGAAGTTCTCTTTGCGATCCGTTTCGTTTGGCAAACCATCGTGGCCTGCGACCCAGAACGAAAGGGTGTCTTTAGCTTCGAACGGACCGCTAGTCCAAGTCCCGGTGTAGCGTTCGGAGAGCCCAAGACTACTCCAAAAGGGGATTTTGTCTTTGGCAACTTCGTTGGGTTGTGGATGGCTCGCGGCGCCGAGGGAACGAGGTTCGATGGGCCAAGGTTTATGATCTCGACCCTTAGCAGCCATAGCATTCCAACCGAAGATCCTCGCATTCTGATCGATGGCTTGGGCCAGCCAATGTTGGGTCGCATTGGCAAGGGACGCTTTCCCAAGTTCGACGAGCAATGGAGATAGTTTTCCATTGCGTTGCTTTTGAGATTCAGCGATCAGGAGAATCTGTTCGGCTTTAGAAGATTGGTCGGAAACCATTTGATCGACGAGGGTCAGCACGCGAGGGATTTGCGATTCATCCACGGTCGTTGCAACGCTTAGCAAGGCTTCTTTAAGCCAAGGTGTCGATGGGCCTTGAGGGATTTTTGCCGAAGCCTTGACGATCAGTTCCAGCGACCAAGAAGCACAGCTCGGATGACGGACGGCTTGCAGGACTTTTAGGATGTCCTTGGCCCGCTGTTCGTATTGGGTCGACGATAGGCTATCAGGCAAGAGGTCTTCTTGGGGGAAACGATCGGAAGCTTTCGCGGCTCGGCCAAGCAAATCGCGGGTTGCGATCCAATGAGCCTGTTTGAGGATTGCATCGCGGTCATCGACGGTGGGAATCCGATCGAGCAGAACCGCAGCATCTGCAGGTTGTCCAACTTCAGCGAGGCGCTCGACGGCGACAAGTTGCTCGATCGCCTTAGCGGTGTCGGAGGCTTCACCAGGACGCCCTAGGATAGCCAAGGCTTCGTCGCGGGAGAGTTTGTTTGCATTGGCAGTTTGATTGATCGCTTGGGTGGAAGCAGGTGCGACGCTTGCTTGTTGATTCGCAACGTATCGAATCCGCCAGATACGGCCACTGGTGCGATCGCGATCCGGGTGTTCCAGTGGGACTTCGTAGTGCCCGATGATTTTGTTGTAGAAGTCCGCGATGTAGAGGCAACCATCGGGTCCAAACTGCAAATCGACGGGACGGAACCACGGGTCGTCGCTGGTGAGCAGATCAGGCATTTCTACTGCTTTAGCCGTGGCACCAAAGTATTCGAGACGGTTGCGATTGATGCGGCAAGTCATGACATTGCCACTGAGAAGATTGGTTTGAAAGCTGGAAGGAAATGCTTGGTGATTCACATAGGCTATACCGGAGATCGCAGTGCTACCATGAAGATGTTCCATGGTCGAGGGAACGAATCCGAGGCCGTCGTGGGGTCGACCAAAGCTTGGATAGCATCCACCTCGCACAAGTTGAGTGATCGGCTTGCTATGGCAATCGGCAGTGAACCAGAAACCGTATTGGTCTTTAGTCATACCGAATGGGTTGACTTGGCCTTGGGTATAGAGTTCGACTCGCGAGCCGTCTGGTTTGAAGCGGAAGACATTGCCGCTGGTGAGTTCGATTTGATGTCCGTCGGTGCCTTGGATTTTCGAGATGTTATTGAAACCGTGGCAAGCATAAATCCAACCGTCTTGACCATCTCGCAGGGCATTGACCATGCCGTGGGTATCGCGGGAGGTATCAAAGGGGCCGAGGACGACTTGGCGATGGTCACAGATGCCATCGCCATCGGTATCGCGAAGGAAATAGACATTGGGGATAGAAAAGGCGATCACGCCGTCTTGATAGGGTAAGATACCGATGGGGATATTCAATCCATCGGCAAAGGTGGTCTTGGATTCAAACGAGCCGTTTTGGTCTTTGTCTTCGAGCACGACGATTGCATCGGCCAGAGGTTGGTTCTTCTCTTTGGCGGGGAAGGGGTACAAAACGCTTTGGGTAAGCCACAGTCGGCCTTTGGAGTCGAAGGCTAGGTTCATCGGTTTAGCGATGGTGGGTTCGCTAGCGACGAGTTCGACTTGGAAGCCTGGAGGGACATGAAAGCCGGTCAGTTCATCCGCAGGCGAATTCCATGGAGAGCTACGGATCGTTTGGCCGAACCACTCCGAGGGAGACTTAGGTTCAGCGGGTATATCAGCCGGATCATTTTCATTAGCAGCAGCGGGGTGCCAAGCAAGGAACGAAAAACATAAGGCAAGAAACAAGCACCCTGATACAGGAGATCGATCCAGGAGCAAAGCAGGCATGATGTTGGTTTGAGAAAGTTGGGGGAAGGGCGTTGGTCCTATTGTATCTGGTTTTTCGGATAATTCACGTGAAGCTAACTCTCGATGCGACATAGGCGAACTCCTCCCAAGCAGCTTCATCGCCAGCGTCCTGCAATCGCTGGGTTACCGCTTTCTTTGAGAAAAAAACTACAAATCGCAAATTCACGCGTTTTGCACGGCAGGCAAACTACCCCGGCATCGAAAAC
This sequence comes from Pirellula sp., assembly GCA_040381975.1. Lineage (GTDB taxonomy): Bacteria > Planctomycetota > Planctomycetia > Pirellulales > Pirellulaceae > JBKCUI01. The sequence goes on along the minus strand of JBEIGI010000004.1, from coordinate 39,889 downwards.
GAAAAAACGGTCGGTGATATTCACCGACCGTTTTTGAACTTTTAGAAGGACCAAAGCGTCCGGGTCAGATTAGCATCCGCAGCCAGGAGCTGCATCGCATCCGCCAGCGGCACAGCCACCAGCAGCACCAGCACCAGCTCCGGCTCCGCATCCGCAGCCGTTGCCAAACAGATGGCAACCGCCGTGGCATCGCAGACCTCGCAGCCAGTTGATCAGTCGGCCATTGAACAGGCCTCGACCACCCAGGATGCCGTTTCCAGCATTGCCAGCACCAGCTCCAGCACCACCGCATGGATCGCAGCTAACGGTCACTGGAACTTCTTCGCAGACAACCTTCGCTACACATCGGGTGTAGGTGTAAGGAACACAGGTCTTGACACACTTGGCCACCTTGATGGTGTCGCAGTAAGTAACCGGCTTGCAAACCGTGTACGGAACGGTCTTGGTTCGGCACTCTTTGACAATCTTGCAGGTGGTGTAGGTGTAAGGAACGCTCTTTTGTTCGCAAACCCAGTTGCATACGGTGTAGCAAACGTCTTTGACGCGTTGCTCGCAAACCGTGCGGCAAGTGGTGTAGTTGACCGTCTTTTGGCGGCACTCAGGAACCATCTTGCAGGTGGTGTAGGTGCAAACCTTGCTTCGTGGCTCGCATACCCAATTGCAAACGGTGTAAGTAACGTCCTTGGATCGGCACTCAGGAACCATCTTGCAGGTGGTGTAAGTGACGGTCTTTTGACGGCACTCAGGAACCAACTTGCATACGTTGTAAGTCACCGTCTTGGAACGGCACTCTGGAACACACTTGGTCACGGTGTAAGGTACAACCTTGGTCAAGCATTCCTTTTCGTATCGTACGCAATCGATGGTCTTTTCTTCACAGGTTGGAACCCAAACCTTCTTGCATACCTTCTTCGGTGGGCACTGTACGCACTCGACGCGGCACTCACCTGGGCAGTATACGTTCTTGCATGTCGAAGGATCGAAGGTCCAAGTACCTGGTTCGCGAACGGTTCGGCGAATGACAGGACCTGCAACTTCTTCCTCAACGGTTTGCCAGCTTCCACCGCGAACCGTAACGGTCTTGGTGTAGTTGACAGGCTTGGTAACGGTGTAGTTGACCGTCTTCTCGCGGGTTTCGGTAACCGGAACCATGACCGTGTAGTTGATCACTTGTTCGCGAGTTTCCATGACCTTGTTCATCACCGTGTAATTGACAACCTTTTCGTGGGTTTCACGAACAGGAACATTCACGGTGTAGTTGATGGTCTTGGTTCGGGTCTCATGCACTGGTCGACGAACCGTGTAGTTGATCACCTTCTCGTGGGTCTCACGAACAGGAACCATCACGGTGTAGTTGACGACCTTGCTGTGAGTCTCATACACTGGGCGAGAGACATTGTATGTCACTTGCTTGGTGCGAGTCTCATAAACAGGTCGGCGAACGGTGTAGTTACGAACCCCAGTGTGGGTTTCCCTTACAGGTACATTGACCGTGTAGGAAACTTCGCGATGCTGGGTTTCGCGCTCGTAACGAACGCGTTGGACTTGCTTGTCCTCGTAAACGATCTGATTGACCACCTTGGTGCCGGTGACCGTCTCAGGCTCATAAACGACTTTTCTGACTGTCTTCATCACGGTGTGCGTCGATGGTCCACAAGGATCCACGACATTACATCCGCAGTTTTCGTAGCTGATCGCGCCGCCAAATGCAGCTTGAGCAGCTCCAGCGCTCAATGCGGTCACAAGACCCATCAGTGCTGGAAGAGCAAATAGCTTCTTCATTGTTCCATTCTCCCTAGAACGTTTGCAGTACCACGCAGGACACTAGTATCAAACGATGCGACGCTCTGCTATTTCGTCACTCCGTTGTTGTGGTGAACCGGTTTGACCCGATTCGCCGTTCGAATCTGCACTCGTAAGCGATGCCAACAAATTTGCTCAGGCAGGGTCTCGTCCCTGGACGCCCTCGACACGGTAACCACAGAAGTCTCAGTTGCGGCTGAATCCTCTAACGTCGACCAGAAAGAGCGTTCTTGACGAGACCAGAGCAAACACCACCATCTTGTGCATGTTCAACTCGGCGCATCAGGAAACCTATTCCCAACAGGCGATTTACATCGACTGGTGAGAAAAGATGGAACACAAAAACTAAGCAGGTCAGGTAATTTGAGAGGTTTCGGTAGATTAACCGCAAAGGCTTTGACGAGCCTAGCGGTTGTAACGATTGGGGTAGGGGCTCCTCCAGTTCAACCCATTTGCCCCTTCAATACGTTCTTGTTCAGTTCTCCGACCATCGTCTTGTGGTTCACCAGAGGTTGGCCCCACAACCGACTTTCCTATTCACTAGTAAAAACTTCTTGACTAACAACCGCTACTAGTAAAGATATCTTTACTAGCGATCGCGTTATAAGGGTGCTCTATCTATCCCAGAATCCAAAATGCCAAGAAAAACCGGAACCTACAAAACATGGAAAGCCGGCGGGGAAACGATCGAGGCATTTATCCCGCTACCCCTTCCTCCAAAAAACCCTCCCCTGGTTATCGATGGCCCCTTTGCTGCAAAACTTCACGAAACGACCGCTGCCTTGGGACGACTCCAAACCGCCAGCACGATGGTGCCTAGCCCCAATTGGTTCCTCTATGGATACGTCCGCAAGGAAGCCGTCGTGTCGTCTCAAATCGAAGGTACTGAATCAACCCTCGAAGACGTTGTTGTTTTCGAGCTGAATCGCCAAGCGACAGATATCGCCGATGTGACCGAGGTGTGCAACTACATTGATGCTCTCAATTACGCCCGGGACCAAATGAACACCCCCAGCGGCCTCCCCATTTGCACCCGATTGATTTGCAATGTCCATGAGCGACTCATGAGAGGCTCTCGAGGGCAGGACAAGCAACCCGGCCGCATTCGCAATTCCCAAAATTGGATCGGCGGTACGCGACCAGGAAATGCTAAATTCGTCCCCCCTCCCCCGGAGGCTGTACCCGAACTCCTGGCCTCTTTGGATAAATGGATCCACAGTTCCGATCGACTCCCTCCTTTGATCAAAATAGGTTTGGCACATGTGCAATTCGAAACGATCCACCCATTTCAAGATGGAAATGGACGGGTGGGGAGGTTGCTAATAACGCTTCTAACCGAGTTTTGGAAACTGCTCGATGGCCCGTTCCTTTACTTAAGCCTAGGCTTCAAACGACATCGCCAACAATACTACCGAGCACTTGATGCGGTGCGGACAAACGGGGACTGGGAAGCATGGATCGATTTCTACCTCGACTGCGCAATCGAATCCGCAGACGATGGCACCGATACTGCAAAACGGTTGTTCAAACTGGTAAACGAAGATCGGCGAAAATTCGCTGATTCAAAACATGCAAATCTTGCAGCAATACGACTCTTTGAACGATTGCCCGAGCAACCCATGATCACCGCTTTGAAAACCGCTGAGATTCTTCAATGCACAAAACCCACCGCCATCAAAGCCATCGAATCGCTTGAAAAAGCAAATGTGCTTGTCGAAATCACCGGCAAAATGCGAGATCGTATTTACGCCTACCGAAAATACCTAGATGTTCTCGGTCAAGATACCCTACCTCTGGCTTGAAACAGACGATCACCGGCGATTTGTTGTCAAACTCCCCAAGCTCAAGACTTCGGGTTCTGACACCTGCGACTCCCGAGAAACCACTTCATGTGTTTGCACCCGTCCGAGCATGGTGAATGCATACGCGTCGGTAATCTCGACCGGCAAGATCTCTCCGGTCTGACGCATGTTGCCATCCCAAACCACTATCCGATCGCATGGCGTCCTACCGGTCATCTGACGAAGCTCACCCGTCTGACCCTTCCGCACCGACCACTTGCTGGGACCCTCGACCAAGATCGGTACGGTCTTGCCCAAGAACCGCAAATTGTCCTCCAGCGAGATCTGATTCTGCACATCGAGCAAATCCAAGTTCCGCCGATGCTTGACCTCCTCGGGAATGTCGTCCTCGAGGATCTCTGCACCCTTGGTCCCAGGCCTGACGCTGTACTGAAAGATAAAACTGTTCTTGAAACGACAGCGCTTGACCATCTCGACGGTCTCTTGAAACTGCTCCTCGGTCTCTCCACAAAAACCAACGATAAAATCGCTCGATACAGCAGCACCTGGCAAGATCTCTCCAATGCGATCCATCATCGCATAGTAATCACCCGTCGTGTACCCACGCTTCATTCGCTTCAGGACCACATCGCTACCACTTTGTGCCGGCACATGCAAATAAGGCATGCACTTGGGCAAATCCCGCACCGTTTCGAGCAACTCCCGAGTCATGTCCTTGGGATAGTTCGTCACAAACTTGATCCGCTCGAGTCCCTCGATCGGATGAAGCATCTGCAGTAGGTCTGCTAAGCGTGTGGTGCGTTGCCCATCGACCCACTTATACGAGTTGACAGTCTGACCAAGCAGCGTGATCTCTTTGGCTCCCTGCTCGGCCAAGATCTTGGCCTCCTGCAGAATCTGCTCGGGTGCCCTCCCCTGCTCTGGTCCTCGTGTCATGGGCACGATGCAGTAAGTACAAAACTTGTCACAGCCGATCTGGATGCGCAAATAAGCCTGAAATGGAGTCGGTCGCATTTGAGGATCTCGCAATGGATCAAACGTCTCATGCGAACGCTTGATCTCCTCGACACTCCCATCCCTCCGCGACAAACTCACGGCCAACTGATGACGCTCCCCCTGCCTTGCCCCCTCAATCAACTCCGGGATGCGATGCAACTGCCCTGGCCCTACCACCAAATCCACAAACGGTACCCGATCGAATACCCTCTGCTGATCCTTTTGTGCCATACAACCCATGACCCCAATGACCAACTCAGGCTTTGCTAGCTTAAGTTGTTTAAGGCGTAGGACATTGTTGTAAGCCTTTTCCTCAGCGTGCTCGCGAACCGAGCATGTGTTGAAAAGAATCGCATCGGCATTGGCCGGATCGCTCGTGAGCGAGTAGCCGTCTTTGCGCAGGGCTGCAACGACCATCTCGCTATCGAGTACGTTCATCTGGCAACCGACCGTCTCGATGTACAGTTGCTTTGGATCCGGCGTGTTGCTTGAACTCATCGATTAGGTCTACTTTGCATCATTGGCAGTTACTGAAACGTTGTCGACGTAGAACTCTGCGTCGGTCGAATTACCGAACAGACCAGGACTGCCTTGCAGGTTCGGCGTGAGATCTTCACCTTGGATGGTCCATGCTTCTGGCTCAGGCTCGCCCTTCTTCCAAACCTTCCCCTTGAGGATCGCTTTGCCCTCAGCGGTTTCCGCTCGGAGTTTGATCACATACCAGGTCTTGGGTTGCCATTCGTAAGGGATCGTTACAGCGAATCGTTGCTCGAGAAGTGAGACCCAAGATCGCAGTTGCAACCGCTGTGCTCCCTCGAGTGCCAGCGTGTAACGCTGTGCAACAACCCCCATATCAGGGAGCTTATTTGTAGGTACTTTGTTCTTGGTATCGAGTGCATAGAACTCGGCTTGAACCGTGTATTCCTTGGTCTTTGGCAGCCCCAAGAATCCTTGGCTTCGGGTGCCTTTGGGAATGGTGCTGATCTTGACCAAGCCGTTGCCTGCACCATCGGGCAACTCGATCGGTTGATGACGGTAAGCCATCCCAATCCAGTGGAGGGGAACTTTCTTGTCTTCGAAATCGAAGTTCCATGGTAGAGGTGGAATGACCCGAGCACGAGCCGAACTCTTGAGTTCACCGAAGCTGGCTTCGAGCTTCACACCTGAGCCGGTCGGTGTTTCGCCTGCAAGATAGATTTGGTCTTCGCTGACCGAACCGGTGCCATCGACTGCGATGGTCGCTTCGGGGACGTTTCGGATGTATTGACCCAACGCGTTGTAGCCGCGGACTTGGAGTTTGGCTTTTTGACCCGGTTGCACAAGCATTTCCACGGGGCACAGTTGAATATGGGCAATTTGTTTATCGGTCACTTCTGGTTCGTTAGGTACTGGCGGCAGTTTCAAATCAGCAGCGACCTGTGGCTTGGGAACACCGATGCAATAAAGCGCTTTGTTCGTGGGCAAATACAGACGCCCATTCGAAATCACAAAGGAGCCAAAGATCTCGCTTCCATCGTTGAGCCGTGTTTGACCGACGACTTTCAGTTCGTTGCCTTCGGGCTCCAAGCACCAGATGCGTCCGGTGTTCTCAGCAACATAGAGTCTTCCCTCTGCCACGATGGGAGAACCGAACATGATTCGCCCGAGTTTCTTTTCGACTTCGATCGCACCGGTCTTGGCATTGACACCAAAGAGTGCCGCACCGTCTTCGATGAAGTAGATCCGTTCGCCGATGCGGACCGGTGAAGAGCGACTGACGGTTCGCTTGGGAACCTTCCAAAGTAACTTGTCCTCTGGAATATCACCTGAGGTATTTCCATCGATGGCAAAGACGGCACCGAGAATGGTACGATCGGTCTCGTTCTGTTCCCCGTGGCCCATATAAACGATGCCGTTTTCAACCAATGGGGCAACGTTCATACCTCTGGGTGAGGCTTGGTATTTCCAAATCACTTTGCCAGTTCGAGGCTGCAAAGCGTAGATGGCTCCATCGGCTGCACCAAGTACCATGGCGGCTTGTCCATTGAGCACCGTGAAGATCGGAGTGCTGTAGGTCGTGTCCTCGGGACGAGGACGTGTCGACATCGTCCAAATCGCAGCACCGGTGTTCTTGTCCATTGCGATGAAGCGGTGGGTCGGTACAGCGGTTTGATCCCAACCGGTCGTTACACCACTAATGATGACCATGTCTTCGTAGACCACGGGGAAGTTCGTACGGCCGCCATAGGTCGAGAGCATGCCGTACTCCTCGAGCATCGAATGCTCCCAAATCACTTTTCCGGTCTTGCCATCGAGGCATTGGAACGTGCAACCAAGCCCCAAGACGTAGACTCGGTCGGTCTCCGGATCTCCGACAACACTTGCCCATCCAACACGCTCCGACGGGGCGTCGGACAGGAATATGTTGTGGATGCTTTCCCATATCTTCTCGCCGGTTTCGGCGTTGATGCAGACGGTCTTTTCGGCTTCTTTGTTCGTATCTGGTTCATGACGGCAGACCACATAGATTCGACCGTTCATGACCACAGGGGTCGAGCGGGTCGCGTATTCTTCCTGACGCCAGAGTAGATTCTCTCCTTCAACCGAAAAGGATGTTGGCAAACCGGTTTCAACCGATTGGCCGTTTTGCTGAGGACCGCGCCAGTGATACCACTCGGTGGCCTTGAGCTTGGGCGCCCCCTCTTGAGCCCAGGTTGTATCGAATCCGAAAGATGCCAAAGCCGCCGCCGACAAAAGGCTTGAGCGTGCAATTAATCGCAAGGTTTTGTTCATCGCAATCCATGGAGGGTCAGAGGGAGTCGGTACAAGGCTTCGGAAGGGGGCTTGGAAACCTCATCAATTTCGCCCCATTGTAGCAAAGCCCCCTCAATTCAAAAGTCAGAAGCAAAAAGGGTAGGGCAGGGGGCTTTTTTTTGAGAAAAATCCACGTGATACGTGGAACTGGTATTGCCGGCAAACTCCCAGGTTACTTATGGTTCCCGGGTTTGCCATGAGTCTTGTTTCCATCCCCTAGAGTCGCTTTCGAGCATGCCGAGAATCTTTTGTGTGGCGAACCAAAAGGGTGGGGTCGGTAAGACGACCACTGCGGTCAACCTGGCTTGGGGATTGGGGATGGCCAAGCAACGAACATTGCTGATTGATCTGGATCCGCAGTGCAATGCGACCAGCGGGCTGGGATTTACCCCCTTCGATCGCCATCCGCTGCTGGGTGACCAACCTCTTCGCGAATCGATTCAGCAATCGAACCTCGAATCCTTGCAAGTACTCCCAGGTTGTCGGAGCTTTCAAGACGTCGATAGGTTAGAGAAGGGGACCCAAAGTCGCCGGGATTGGCTCAAGCAGCATTTGGATGCCGAAACCGGAATGTTTGACGCGGTGGTCATCGACTCCCCACCGTCACTTGGCGAGTTGACCCAAGCCGCCTTGGCATCGAGCACTGAGGTCATCATGCCTATCCAATGCGAGTACTACGCCATGGAGGGGCTTACTCAGATGATCCACGTGATCCGGGACATTATGCAAAAAGAACCCGGGCGACTGACCTTTGGTGGCATTCTATTGACGATGTTCGATCCAAATTTTGAGCTGACCCATGAGGTAGATCGCGAAGTTCGGGATTTCTTTGGAGACATTGTTTTTGATACAAGGATCCCTAGGGATATCGTTTTCAGCGAATCCCCAAGCCACGGACAGAGCGTTTTAAGCTACGCGCCTCGATCCCGTGGCGCCAGAGCTTACATTGAACTTTGTATGGAGGTACTCGATCGTGACTAAAGACAGACGACTCGGACGCGGATTGGCCGCCCTCCTGGGCACTCCTCTCGATGAGGTCATCGCCTCGCGTACGGATATGCCAAGCGGACAAACCAACGCCTCGGCAGAAACATTAGGGGTCGTCGAGTCGGTGCCAATAGCTTCCCAAGATCGAGAAACGCTAGCAAATACTGGCATTAGGGCATTGGAAATCGACGTTTCGTTGATCGACCCGAATCCGTTTCAGCCACGTCGTCAGTTCAGCGACCAAGAGCTCGATTCTCTGGCCGAGAGCATCAAAGAGCATCAGCAGCTTCAGCCGATTTTGGTAAGGCGCACAGCGGATCGCTATCAGCTCATCAGTGGAGAGCGAAGACTTCGAGCAACGGTTCGAGCCGGGCTAGGCAAGATCCGCGCTGAAATTCGAGAGGCCGACGATCGATTGGTGGCCGAGCTTGCGATCATCGAGAATCTGCAACGCAAGGACCTCAATGCGATCGAAAAGGCGATGTCGTTTAAACGATATTTGACTGAGCATCGATGCACCCAGGAAGACCTTGCTAAACGTTTGAAAATTGATCGCAGTACCATTGCCAACATGATGCGTCTGTTGGAACTGCCCGATGCGATCACCGATTGCATTCAGCGCGAGGAGATCAGCGCCGGGCATGCCAAAGCCCTATTGAGTTTAGGATCGGAGCGAGAGCAAATGGTTTTCGTTCAGCGCATTCGCCAAGAGGGTTGGAGTGTGCGAGAGACCGAAGCCAGAGTCGCCCAGGCCGTGGCCGAAGCGGCCCAGGATGAAGATTCGATCCTCAAGGCGATGCCAAGGCGACGGTCGAGCAAGACCGAGCAGATTGCGGCGCTAGAGCGAGAGCTGAAGTTCTCCCTCGGGACGATGGTCGATATCAGCCAAACGAGCCGAGGCAGAGGACGAATTACCATCCACTTTACGAGCATCGAAGAGTTCGATCGACTGCGTAAACTACTGGCCGACTCTGCTCCTGCCAGTTCGCAGCATCGAAAAGCCGCTTAGCGCCGATCTGTCCGATCTGTCAGATCCGTCCGATCCGTCCGATCCGTCTGATCTTTCCGATCTTTCTGATCTTTCTTGGTTGTGGCTTCCCAACAACCTATACTAATACAGCAGGCTATTTCACCTGCTATCTGTTTGTCTTATACTGGCGATTCTGCGTTTTGGACAGGATTTACCGCACCCTCTCAAACGGTACCCAAAAATGGCTCAAGAACTAGAAACACCAACGAAAAAGCCTGAATCTGGAAAATCACAAGACTCCTCGAAGCCGAGTTCCACCAACGACGCGTTGGCCATGATTTTGGCTCAGGCGGGCAAATCGGCTGAGGAGATTGCCTCGTTGGCGACCCTCGATGATGCCGACAGATCGGCTGAAAAACAGTTTTCTGGCGAGGCTCCAACGCTGACAACTTTGTTCGGAACTGCCAAAGCCACAGAACTTGACCCCGGCGTGTTTCGTCCGTCGCAAGAAGTTGCCCGAATCATGGGCGAGTCGCTTGAGTTTCTCCTGCGCCGCAAGAAAGCGGGTACTCTGCTTGATCACCGCAAAATGCTCTTCCACGACGAGACGATTGCTGGACTAGCTGAGCTTGGTTTTTTCGGTCTGGCGATCCCGAAAGAGTATGAAGGTGCGGGAGCCAAACTCGGGGATCTCGGACCACTACTACGCGCTTTGACCCTTATCCACCCCGATTTGGCTGTCATGTTCGAAGTCCATAATTTCCTCGGGCCCGTTACCCCGTTGCTGGACTTTGGAACAGAAGAGCAAAAGAGGTACTACCTACCAAAGATGGCACGGGGAGAACTCCTAGGTTCCTTTGCACTGACAGAACCTGGAGTCGGAGCCGACCCTAGCAAACTTTCGCTAACTGCTCGCCGCCAAGGCGACAAGTACTTGGTCTCGGGTGTCAAATGGCCGATCACCAACGTGATCTACGGTGGGATTTGTATTCTCGTGCTCAAGCTCGAAGGTGAGAATCTGCCCAAGGGTCGCGATTCGGCAATGATGATTTTCGAGGTACCCAAATCCGACAACGAACATTTTCGGATGATCCGAAATCGATTGACCTCGTTCGACTATCTATGGAATGCAAGATTCCGGTTGATGGACTATCCAATCCCCAACTCGGCTCTTCTTGGGCCTCCGGGCAAAGGCTTAGCACAAGCCTTTAGCTCGTTGGCGAAGGGACGTGGTGGCATTTGCGTCAACAGCGCTGCAAAGATCTTCCGACTGCTTGCCCAGTTGATTCAAGATCCCTTGGCTCAGTCTGAATCGGAGAGTTCCAAAAAGTCTCCTGGCGGCTGGGTGGCCTTTCGGAGCACTTTCGGTAAGCCGATCGGCCAATCTCCACGCATTCAGACTTGGTTTGGCCAAGCTGTGTGCCATGCCTTAGCAAGCCGAGTCTTGGGCGACGTTTGCTTTCGTTTGGCGGCCAATGGCGTGCGCGATGAAACGATGGGGATGATCGCCAAAGTCTATGCGACCAAGGCACTGCTTCAAACCGCGATCCACTGCTACCAGGTTCAAGGTGGTCGGTCGGTGCATGTCGACGAGCGACGAGCTCATGTTCGTCAAACCGCTCAGAATGCATCTGGGGATCACGCCGACTGGATCGAGAACTACATTGGCGAGAACATGCATGAGTTCACGATTGCAACGGTTTACGAAGGCCCCAATCCAGTGCTGGCCGATGTGGGTGCACCCAACGCGATGACACGAAGTCTTCGAACCGATTACCTTGAGCCGATCGGAGTGGCCGAAGCGAACGGAAAGTTTGGCCTGACACAAAAGGCGGCATTCGGTTGGTACATTGCCAAATCGGTTCTTAGTTCTATGAACCCATGGCCAGGGAAACTCGACGGTGTCCGAAACTTGACCCCCGAGAAGAGCCGTTGGATTCGAAAAGGGTTCAAAAGGAACCGTGTTCTTGGGCGTCGAATTCTGTGGATCATCGCTCGGTACCAAAAGAGGTTCATCGAGCAAAGCTATCTGCTAGGCGATGACGGGGGGATCTTTGACCAATTGTGTTACTCGTGCGCTTCGCTTGTGTATGCGATCGCCTTGGACAAGTCCGATCGCGACTACGCCTTGGTTGCTCAGGCATTGGATCTCGAAGCCGATCTGCAACTCAAGCGTAAAGCCCCAACGCCGGAACTCTTTCATTTATGGGCCGAGATTGGACGCAAGGTGATGGACCCGAATTCGAAACTCTATCAAGACCTCATCTCGGAGATCGAAGTCAGTGGCATTCCGTTGGATCCTCGAACGATCGATCGCCATATCTAGTCATTGAATCGCAACTTGATCTCTAGCTGCCGGAGTCAACGATGACACAGAGCATCTTGGAAGAAACGCCCCGCAAAGGGGTCGTCGTATTGACCTTGAATCGCCCAGATCGCCGCAATGCACTTTCGATCGCGATGATGCGAACGTTCGTTGATCGAATGAAAGAGTTGTCCGAGCAGCGCGAAGCTCGCGTGGTGATCCTGCGGGGTGCCGGCCCAGTATTTTGCGCGGGGCTTGATCTTGCCGAGGCCTCCAAGAGCGAACTGGTTGGGGAGTCCGCAGAGTGTGTCGCAAGTACGCTTCATGCCTTGCGATACTCTCCGATCGTTACGATCGCAGCCGTCCACGGAGGAGCTTACGCTGGCGGTGCCGGAGTCGTCGCCGCTTGCGATATGGCCGTCGGTGCAAACGATCTGCAAATCGGGTTCCCTGAGGCCCGTCGAGGACTCTTGCCTGCGCTGATTACCGACGTCTTGCAGACCAAAGTTCGAGAAGGTGACCTTGCGGAACTCTTTCTGGTGGGCAATCCGATTGACGCCCAACGAGCCCAACAAATCGGACTGTTTCAACGAATAGTGCCCTCGGAAAAACTGATCGATGTGGCGATGGAGCTTGCACAAGGAATCCTTGCAGGAGGACCTCAGACGATCATCGACACGAAGGAACTCATGCATCGGGCGTTTGATGCAAACAAGCCCAAGGGACATGCGGGTCACACATCGATCAATGATCACCTTAAGGCTCGTAACAGTCCTGAGGCACAAGAGGGGCTTCGCGCCTTTCTCGAAAAACGCCCCCCGTCATGGATGATGTCCATTTATGAACGCTGATGGCAGCGACCGCTGAGAGCCAAGCTCGACGTCCAATCCGTTTCCATCGAGGCTGTATATCAGCGTTCATCAGTGTATATCAGCGTTCATCAGTGTATATCAGCGGTCCGTTTTTTGATCGCTATAGAAACTACTTGGCAGGAGCGGTCTGCTTGCGGTCGCTCCCTTGTTTACCGAGTGCCCGATAGTAGGCGCGAATCGCATCACCGAATTCCGGATCGAGAAACTCCCGCTTACCCTCGATGACTTGCTCGGCTCGCTGCTCTCTGAGTTTGCCCCACTGCGTCCCTTTATCAACCATCACATTAGGAATCAACGAATTCCCCACCGGCTGATCCTCGGTCCGGCCTGTATCATCCGGCTCAGAAGAGTTCTGACTCGATTGCTTCTTCGCATTCTGACTTCTTTGCTTGGCCGCATTTCGATTCGCAAGTCGCTGGCTTTGAAGTTGCGATGCAATTTGATTCGCTGCGTCGGCAAGCGCTATCTCAGATCCAGATTTTGCCTGCGAGTTGCTTGGATTCGAACTGTTCTGCTGAGAGTTTTGCTGATTGGTCGCATCCTGATTGGCCGCTTGGTCGCTTGCGTTTTTTCCCTCCGCATTAGCCTGGGCTTCTTGCGAAGACGGATTCTCGCCACTGGGCGAGTTCGCTAATTGCGATCCCTCCGAGTCGGCCAACTGCTGGTCTAGCGAATCTAGCAACCGAGCTAACTCCTTGGCCGACTGGGGTATCGACTGATTCGAGGGATTATTACCCGAATTGCTATTTTGGTTTCCTTGCGGCTGGCTACCTTGCGGCTGGCTACCTTGCGGCTGGCTACCTTGCGGCTGGCTACCTTGCGGCTGGCTACCTTGCGGCTGGTTACCTTGTGGCTGGTTACCTTGTGGCTGGTTACCTTGTGGCTGGTTACCTTGTGGCTGGTTACCTTGTGGCTGGCTACCTTGCGGCTGGTTACCTTGTGGCTGGTTACCTTGTGGCTGGTTACCTTGTGGCTGGCTACCTTGTGGCTGGACACTTTCCGGGTTCATCGACGAATCCAACGCTCCAATTTGCTCGGCTTGCTGAGCTAGACTCTGTTGGGCTTGGCTCAATGCCGCCAAGGGAGCCTCGGCGTTGGGGGCTCGTTGGGGCTGAGGCGAACCATTCTGACGAGCTTGCTGAACCTGATTGTTGAACTGCTCTTTGGCTTGCTGGGCTGCTCGATCGATTTGCTCAGATGCTCGATCGACATCCCCCTTAACCTTCTGCTCGACTTGCTTGGCCTGCTGATTGAGTTGCTCACTACCCTTTTGGTTGTTGAGTCTCTCCTCGTGCCTAGCACTGCGAGCCAATTGCTCGGCTACTTGATCGACCGTACCCTCGACATTCTGCTGGGTGGGTTCTCCTTGTGCCAAGGCTTCTGCTGTAGGCGAACGCTGTGGGGGCTGATTGACTTGCCCTTGAAGTCCTTGGAGTTGGCTCTGCAACTGATCGAGTTGTTCCTTGGCTGAGCTTATTTGCTCACGGGCCAAGGCGGCCATCGGGTTGGGCGTGTCGAGATTGGCTCGCTGGGCTTGCTCGGTTCGTTGCTCGATCTGCTTCGAGTTGTTAGCGATTTCCTGAGCGGCTTGCGCAAGTTGCTTTGCCGAGTTAGCTCTCTGAGTGGCTTGGAGTACCTCGCGTGTCTTTTGATCGACTTGCGCTTGCAAACCTGCGTCGTCTTGTTTCTTTTGAAGAGCCTCCATCGCCTTGGCTCGTTCCGTATTCTTCTGCTGCAACTCCCGATCGCGGTTTTCAGACTCTTTGGTCAACTGATTTGCAACTTGTTCGCGACGCCGTGCTAAGTCTTTGGTTTGTCGAATTTGCTGGTCTCGCATCAGAGACTGAGACGACTGAGCTTCGGTCAATTGTGCTTGCCTTTGTTTGTCCTCTTTGAAGTTGTTCTGATCGACCAATTGGTTGAGGTTCGGGTTGATCGCACCGAGTTGCTGCTGGGCCTTCTGAACCTCCTTGGTCAATTGTTCAGTTTTCTCTTGTAGAGATTTCTGCGAAGCGTTTGGATCGGCATTTTGGGCTTGGCGTGCTGCGTTCAAGAGAGAATTGGTGATCGCGGCGACCTCTTTATTCAACTCTGGCTGATTGATCCTCTGAATCGGTGTTTGCGACTTGCTGAGCACGTTGGCCGCAAGAGTCTCTGTGTTTTGGGCAAGAGTCTTGAGTTGTTGGGCCTGGAGTGCTTTCGCGTCCAGAGTCTGAGTATCGGAATTCTCAAGTTGCTGTCCCAAGTTGGATTCCTTTTGGGCAGCATTCTTGAGTTCCGCCGCTGCATCGCGCACGTTTTCTTTAGAGATTTCAGAGAGTTCTTTTTGCATCGGAGCGTTGCGACGAAGTTCTGCTTCCAAAAGCTTTAGAAGCTCTTCGGGGGAGTTCTTTGCAAGTTCATTGAGCTGATCGGCTTTTTGGTAGTTGTCGAGCAGATCCTTGGCTTGTGCGAGCAAGTCATTTGAAGCCTTTTCGTTTTGCATCGGTGACTGTGGATCGTTGGCAGGATTTGAAAGGGCGTCTTGTTGCTGTTGCTTTTGCAACTGCGAGCGTGAGGCTTCAGCGGCGGCCAAGTTGCTCGGCTGAGGATTCGCCAGCGCTTCTTCGACACGTTCAAAGTGCCTTGCAATCGTCTCAAAGGTCTCTGCGGCCTGCTGCTGTTTTTCGATCGCCTCCTTGGCAGCCTCGGCGATCTTATTTGCATCCTGCGTATTTTCTTGTGCGGCGATTAATTGCTCATTTGCCTTTGCCATGGGCTCTTGCACCGCATCAACCATGCTCAATGCTCGGTCGGAGTCCTTTGCGGCTTGCAATTGGGCCGCGTTGAGGATGTCTTGCCGAGTGGCGAGTTCCACCAATGCTTCCTGCAATTGCTCGATGCTCTGCTGAACTTGCTGTTGCTGCTGGGCATTCTCCTGAGCCGAAGTCTCCGGATCCTTGGTCTTCTCTTCGAGAGCCTTTGTCTTTTCCGCTGCGACTTGGGCAAGCTGCGAAACCGTTGGTGAAAAGCGAGCCAAGAGTTTCCGCGCCGCATCGATCGTTGGCTGTGCCTCTCGCAAAATCGCATCGTACTCTCCGAGGAACTCTTGCAATTCCGGAGCCGCATTGAGCATCGTCTCATTGTTGGCAGATCGCCGAGGATCGAGCTTTTGCCTAATGGAATTGGAAGTTACATTCCAACGCATCGCATTGAGCTTGTCGGCAATAGGCGCTGGGAATCCCGATTCCTTCATCCACATGTGGGTCAGGTCGAGTCGATGGTTCATGCTATCCCATTGCCGCAGGTGACTCAGGCGACCTTCGGAAGTCTGCCAATCGTACTGCTCCTGGCGCCGCAGCGTATCGAGTACAAGCCGAACATCTTGCAACTCATGGGCCGACTCCAAGACTCGATAAGCCTGCACGATCGATTTGAGGTCGTCTCGCATCTTCGTCCATTCCGGAGTGCCGGTCGGAAGTTCCAACCACGACTCGATCACCGTTGTCCAAGCTCGACTTGCAAGCCCCATATCGCTGGGGAACAAAGGATCGACTGGCTTGCGTTGCAGATGAAAATCACGACGGTCTGTGATTTGATCCGAACCAGGTAACGTATGCTTGGTCAACTCATCGAGCGTCGCAGATCGCAACCGCCCTAGGACTTCGCTGTCTAAGCTCGTGTCGCTTCCCCACTCAAGGGCCTTGGACAGCGTATCAAGGCTTCGCTGCAAGGCATTGCCTACCCCCGCACCGCGGAGGATCAAGTCGCGACGCACATCGGAGATATTCCACAGCAAGCCACCATCGAGATTGAAGGCCCAATGCTGTCCATGGAGTTCGTTGTAGGAACGCTCGACGCGCTGTCTGAGTTGGGTGAGGGCTTGGTCGCTCGGTTCGACTTGCGCCAAGTCCCGAATCTCCTGTCGGGTCTGCTCGATGAACCTCATCAAATTCTTCGACTGATCGCGCAAGTTCTGAGCCAAATATGGATCCATCTTGGCACCGAGCTGCATGGCCCCTTCGGCATACTGGTCTGCAATCGTTTGAGTCCTCACTAGTCCAGCAAAATCGAGCTTGTCGGACTTGTCGAGCCGCTTGCGTTGATGATCCTTGAGCACCATCAAGTCCTTGGTCATGGCTGTCAGGAACTCGTGACCAAGGAGTTGTTTGTAGATTTCGCTAAGCCTCGCTGTGCTCCCCTCGGCATCATCGAAAGCAGCTACCGATCGGTCGATCTGCTGCTGCAGCAATTGCGCAAGCTTGTCTGGGACAACCTCTCCCTTGCCTGGTACATCGATCGGAGTCCATGGATCGAGATTGGCCGCTAAAGCTATTGAAGTCGCATGCTCGCGCTGTAGTTTGGAAACGGCTCTGACTACAAACTCTGTTTCGCTTTGGTCCAGTGGACGCGGAAGCTTGCCAACCATTTGGGTCGCCAGGGCCCGAATGCGATCCGATATCTTGATCCACTCCGCAGAAAAATCCTCGATCTCCTGCGAGATATTCCGACGCGTTGGCATTTCAAGCTTTGGATCTTTCAATTGCAACATCTTCGGACGCAGATCAGCCCGTTTGGTGCGTACCAAATCAGCGAGTTTTTGCAGTTCCGGACCTAGTACCGAACGGAAATACAAAGCTTGGTGGCGATTGCGATCAAAATCCTGCGAAGCCAAACTCAACTGGATCGGGATCGAGTAACTGACATGACCAGCCGAGTCGATAGCTGCCATTCTCACAGTCACGACATCGCCAGAGGTCAAAGACTCCGAAAGCAAATCCCAAGTCCAGTTTGCTGTCGAGCGCGTAGGATCAGCAACTCCATCAAGCGGTGTCCAAGTTACCAAGCCGCTCAAAAAGTTTGCTTGCTGGCCGGTGGCCTTGCTCAAGTCCTTCGGCAGATCCAACGTCTTGTAGGGTTGACGATTGACGGAGATCTCTTGGCGTAGCGTTGCACCTGGCAAATCATCGGCCAGTGCAGCCGAGAGTTTCACAAGCTCATGAGGCGATACGATCCACATTTGATTCGGACTGGGCATCGCTTCCATGAGCGTTTGCTCTCCGACCATCCAAGAGACGCTCGGAGATTGGTCTTCGATTACGTCGATTTCATAGAATGGACTGAAGGTGTTTTCGATAGGAGCATCTGCTCCGGAAACATCGGCGGCGAGTTTGACTTGGTATCTTGCATCCCTTTTCGCGGGCCACTCGATACTCCATCGCTTTGAGGCCGAGTCGAACTCCATCGGAATCGTTTGCTTCTCACCAGAGTCCAGATCGTCGATGGTCAATCGAGCCCAGGCCAGGGGCATCGATGGGTCGATGGCAAGTTTCATCTTCGAACCGCTTAGGAGTCGCAGGTCTCCTCGATCGCTCGATCGGGTGGTCGTTGGCAGTTTGGAGTACTCGGGGAACTCGATCCTCTGATGGAATTGGCTCACTTTGGGACGAGGAGTCGTATAGAGTTTGCGATAGGAACTGATCGCATCGCCGGTGACGAATCGGTATTCGAACGGTTCGTTGCCGACGGCCACTGCAGTCGCATATTTGAGCGGCTCATGTTGGAGTAGCGACATCGGAATCCGTTCAGGTTTGGCATAGCGTCCTTTGGAGCTAAGCCGTGTTTCCATGAAGGCTTCCTGAGTTTCTTCCCCTTGGACCTCGATTTCAAACGACACGCTTTGGTTTTCAGGAACCGTCGCTCCATCGCGTGCGGGAGCTAAAACGACGATCTTGGATTTCGACGGCCGCTGGATATCCATAAACGGCAAAAACGCTCGCGCAAACCGTGTTTGCATTTCCATGCCGGGCAAGCCACACAGAACCAGCAAAAATGCGATCGCCCCAAGAGCAGCCAGTACAACGGATCGAATCAACGACCAAGGCAGCATCTTTGGGATCGACAGTTCCTTCAACTGCTGTGCGACATTGCGCTCGATCGCCGAGAGGAACTCGGGGCTGAAATGACGTTTGTCCGCAGGTATCTGATCGAGTTCGATCGCCGATAGGAGGCTTTCGTTGAGCTCCGGACTGGCATGCTCGACATGCTTGGCCAATTGGATTGGATCCTCCTTGCGCCACCAACGAGCGATCCCATACCAAAGACCTGCCCCGATGCTTAATCCGTACATCCCGAGACTCAGTACATAGCGGGTCGGATCGTCGATCCATCGAAGGGTATCGAGCAGGACGATGATCGATGCGCAAGCGATCAAACATAGAATCGCGATGGCAAGCCCTTGGACAAAGAGGATCGCCGCCTGCCTGAGTCCGAAGCGACGCACCCAAGTTTGAATTTCTTGTCGATGGACATTCGTTCCACTATAGTTGCGGCTTGCTGGATCAACGGTTGCTACGGTTGTGCTCATTAGATGAACCCTGCTCGTTTCCTTAAGTACCATTCGAGGGCAAGCAGAGTCATCACGGCCAAGAACCATGGATAACTCTGCCACAACAATGTCCGAGATTGTTCGATTTTACCAGTTCGGAGGGCCTGGAGTGATTCGCTGACTCGATCGGCTTGCGATTCGTCATAGTATTTTCCACCCGTAGCTTTGGCGATTTGCTCGAGCAACGCCCGATTCGACGCCAACACCTGCATTTCAAGGTCTTGTGGAGGGTTTACCAAAAACTCCGTCTCCAAATCCAGGGCTTCGCTGGGCATCCCCGGGACTTCCAAGCGGACTTGGTATCGCCCCGAAAGAAGTCCATTGGCTAATCCTGAGACCATACCTGTCCCCTCGGCCTCTTCGACCAAGGGCAGCGTTTGAAGTCGCACGCCGTTTTGTTCGATGATCGCCATTGCCTTTGCACCCGTGAGCGGTTCTTGCTGCGCGTTTCTCAGTCGGGCACGGATCGGAATGGGCTTGCCGAAATCGTAGACTCGGTCGCCTGCATCGAGGCCCACATAGTCGTTTTCGACTGCATAGGGGGGCTGCATGGTCCACTGGGCCATCTGGTTCCAAAAGCGCTGATGGTACAAGTCGGCGACGTTGTAACGCCATCGCCAAGTTTCATCATTGGCTAGGTACACGACCCGACCTTGCCCACCGCGACGACTGACGATCAACGGGTATTGCTCATTCTGGTTTCTTCCACTGACCATGACTTCTGCACCGGGGGCCGACCTGACACGTCTGGCCGACCGAGGAGGTGGAAAGGCTTCCCACAGCCTTCGATTTGCCCCTGTATCTTGCTCGAAGGCAAACGCCCGTTGCTCGATCGCAGCGGGTTCCAAGGCAAGCGATGCGACGGTTAGCGGTGCTGTTTCGCTTTCGATGAACGATACGGGCAACCAGTCGACCTCCTTGTTACCGAGAATGCTCAAGGGTTTGTCCCGACCACTATCGATGAGAATCATTCCACCGCCGAGTTCAGCGATGTAGTCCGAGACCCAACGCAATTGGGTCTCATTCATTGCAGAAAGGCTGTCGGCGGCCATAACGATTAAATCCAATCCGATGAGCTCTTCACGCGTCTTTGGAAAAGGATTTGTTTCGTATTCCTCTGGGCCCAGGATCGATTTGAGTTCCCAAGCAGTATCGCGACCAAACGCGTTCTTGACATATCGGGATTCCCATCGCCCCCGCTTATCCATCACCAACACGCGGTTCTTGCGATTGACGCCCCAGAGTGAGGATTCAAAGGTGTCGTTTTGTGCCGATGCGTCTTGGCCGTCATAGGAGATCTCAAACTCCAGATCCAGCGGGATCGCTTTGGAACGCGAAGCAGACTGCTGGGCCGCGAAGAGCTTTTCTCCTGCGATCCGGTACTCGAGCATTCGACTTGGACTGCCATCGGATTCGAGCGATTTGCTCCACACGACTTGTCCACCCGAGCGAATCTCGACGCGGTATTCTCGACCGGCTGGCAATTGCTGCTTGATCGTCGCTGTCCCTTGAAAGGAATCGGCTCGAAACATGCTGCGTGAATGCTCGACGGCCAAGATCCCGACATCATCGGGTTCGGCTTCGCGGCCGTAGCCGATCGCAAAGATCGGGATCGAGGCTTGTGCAAAACGATCAGCCACCGAGCTTGGCGACTCACCTGAGTTGCTTTGCCCATCGGATAAAAGAACGACGGCAGCATAAGGCTTCTCGGGTGCAGTGATTTGTTTATCACCACCGACTCCTTCAGAAGATCCCTCTGAAGTACTCTTTGCAGTGCTCATCGAACTCGATGATCGGATCACCGACAAAAGCGCCTCACCGATGGCCGTCATGCTCCCATTGGAAGCCATTTGCACCTTCGTTGGTTTGCCAGATCGATCGACAGTCGAGTCCCAAGTCGATTCGGTGGTAGTCTGACCTGATCCATCGGCTACATCGGAAAAAGGAAAGATTCTCAAATGGAATCGAGAGCGTTGCTGGTCAAGCCATCCAGGTTCTTTCTCCGAGGAACTGCTCAACCACCGCGATGCGCGGTCCAGTCGACTGTTCTCCGAGGACTCGGACTCTTTGAGTTCCATGCTGCCCGACGTATCGACCAGCACTGCGATGCGACTCAGTTCGCCCGAGACCCACTCGCGTACCCATGTCGGACCGGCAAGCATCCACAGGATACCTCCCAAAGCACCGGCCCTGAGTGTGGGCAAGAGCCAATTGAAAGGTGCCCGTGCGAACTTGGATTCTTTGAAGTACCACCACCAGACGAAAGCCATCGCGGCCAAGGACAATGGAATCATCAACCAAACAGGCAAGAGCCCATTGAACTCGAAGCGACTCATGCTGCACCTCGACGGCGACTGGGTTCAGCATTCATTGGCATCGAAGGTGTTGTTGTGGCTTTTGCCGTGCGAGGCGAGAGAGATTGCTGCAAAAAAATCTCGGCAAGGAACATCGCTAGGAGCCCAAGCCAAAACCATGTCCACAACTCCTTGCCACTGGCGTTGGATCGCTCCTTCTCAAGCCATCGATTGGCATCGCTGTGAACCGATGCCGAAGCCGACTTGGCCAGCGACTCTAGTTCTTCAGGAGCCAGCAAAGATCGTGCAAGTTCTTGTTTGCGATCGATCGAAGAAGAGGTGAACCCGTGGTAGAGTCGCTTATCACCTGCCATCGCTTGCCCCACCCCTTCGAGTCGGGCTGATCCAATCTCGACGGACTTACCCAGTTCGAAGGCCTTTTCCTGGATCGACGCGCCTGGCAACTGAATGGATAATCGCGTCGTCTCTGGCTTGGCACCGGCGATGCTGTTTTCGATCCAAGGCTCGCCAAGTGGCGTTTCATTCCAACCCGCAGGCCAACGAATCGCAGTGGTCATCATGCGCTGAACCAATGGCAAGAAAACCGGAAGCGAGGGAAGATTGCTGTCTGCCTCGTCACAGCCACTTGTCATCCAAAAACAACGCCCTGCCCCAAGGGACAAACTGATCAAGAAAGGTTGGTCGTCTTCGTAAGCCAAAGAGACAATAGGAGAGACGCCTGGCGAATCATCAAGTTTGAGCGTGTGGCGAGCCACGAACCTCGCAGAGTTCAAGGAGTCGAGCGATGCTTTCGAGAGTTCAAAGGCTGGACTTGCCGTAGGCTTGATCGAACCTTCCCAAGCCGTACGAGGGCTGAAATTGCCGACCCGCAAACCACCCTCTGCAAGACTCTCCCAAGCGTTGAGTTTGTCCACCTGCACTTTGTCCCCCAAGCTAAAGAGCAATCCGCCGCCCCGCTCGACGAAAGCTCGCAGCCATTTGCGCTGCTCAGGATTCAGATCTGCGACGTTGCAACAGATCACCGCTTGTACGTCTTTGAGCATCGCTTCATTCAACCCGCCTGGATCGACCACCGATGTGGTGAATAGATCACCGGGTTCACCCCGTAGGAGTGAGAAGGGTGTCAAGGCCAAGCGAACAAAATCTGATTCGCTTTGCATTGCCTCACGCTTGCGATCTCCATCGATAATGACGATCTTGCCGGGTTCTCGCACCCGCAGCACCTTGGAAATCGAATGGTCTTTTGGGTTCGAATCGTCGTGATCGGCAAAGACTTTCAGCAGTATGTCTTCGGCCTTGGTCGGAGACCACGCAAACCGCGCCGTCGACGTCGAGTTACCTGCGATGGTCACCGACTGACGTTCGATTTCATCGAGTCCCTCCATGAGAACAAGCGGCACGACGAGAGGCTCTTGGGAGTCGTTTTGAAGCGAAGCGATAATGGTCAGCTTACCCTGTGGGGCAACCTGAGAGGGGATCGATTCAATGCTCTGAATCGATAGGTTAGCATCGCTTGACGGGGGAGTTGCCACTACGGCATTAAGAAAGCTCCAAGCGATCGGAACGCTGCGGCCTGAAAGCTGATTGGCAATGTCCCGAGCAAGATCCTGCTGAGCGGGTTTCCACTCGGAGGCTTGGAAGTCTGAGACCACGAGCAGATGGCGACGGGGATTGGAGCTTTTGTCTAACCAATTGGCAGCTTCGCGGGCCGCTTCGGACAAATCCAAACGTCCAGCTGGTTCGCTGCGATCGTTGAGGGAAATCAATCGTTTGGAAATCTCGCTAGGTTGGTGCTCGGCCCATAGCTCAACCGGCTTTCCACCGAGAATAATCGCTGCATCGGATCCACCGGGGAGTTCTTCTAAGATCTTTTGCACCTGCACGATAGCTTGCTGCAAACGAGTTCGCTTTTCACCGACTCGGCCTTGGGTCTCTTGCAAACTTTGCATGGAAAGCGATTCGTCTAAAAGGATCGCTAAACTCATCGGTGTCGAACCGGCCGTGTCCTTCCATGACTGAATCAGTGGTCTTGCCATTGCAAGTGCCAAAAGAACGGGGATCAAACAGCGAATCAGTAGCAACAACAGTTGCTTCCATTGAATTCGCCGCGAATTGACCTTCACCGACGAGTCCAAGAATTGCATCGCCCCCCAATCGATCGTCAGGTACTTGCTGCGGTTGAGCAAGTGGATGATCAGAGGAACAGAAAAAGCCGTCGCTCCAAAGGCAAGCAACGCATTGAGAAACGTCATGCTTGCCCCCTTTGTGCAATGTACGAAGCCAAGACAGCGCTGAAGGATTCCGATGTTCGCACAGGAATCCAATCGATACGATTCTGCTTGCAACCACTTCGGATCGCCTCCTGATGGTTGTTGAAATTCGCAAGATAAGTCTGCCGCAACGACATCGGATCGACCAGTAATTGTTGCTCTTTGAGCTCCAGCGATCGAAAGAGTGTCCTGTTCTGAAACGGAAAATCGACCTCGTCGTCATCCAAAATCTGAAACAGTAGGATCTCCTGATAGTTGGCTCGGAGCATCGAAAGACTTTTAAACAGCGATTCGGAATTTCCAAAACAGTCCGAGAGCAAGATCACCAAGCCTCGCTTGCGACAGATACTCAATAGCTGATGCAAGACTCCACCGAGCTCGGTCTCCCCTCGGCACTCCGAATCGGCCAGCGTCTCCAAACAGACTCTCAAATGATTGGGCCTCGATCGCGGAGGAATATGTTTTCGAATCGATGTATCGAACGTTACCAACCCAACGGAGTCTTGCTGCGATACAAACAAATAGGCCAAACTCGCTGCAAGTCGTATCGCATAGTCGTGCTTGGTCATCTGCTTGGAACGCGACCCGCTATAGCTCATCGAACCGCTTTGATCGACGACCAAGGTCGCTCGTACGTTTGTCTCATCCTCGTACTGCCGAATATAGAGCCGATCGGTCTTACCGTAGAGCTTCCAATCAATCGAACGGATCTCATCGCCATGCACATAAGGTCGATGCTCTTTGAAATCGACACTCGCTCCAATATGCTTGGATCGGTGAATACCGCCCGTTACACCCTCGACGACGTCGCGAGCTAGCAACTGCAGCGCTGAGACTTTCTCGATATCGGTTGGCTTAAGCCATCGAAACAGCGGATTTGAACTCACGGAAACTCTCGATAAACGATCGATCTAGGACTCAGCATCGCAATCTGATCGAAAAGGCGGGATGAGCCAGGTGGGTATTGAGGCAGGGATCAGGAAGCCCCATGATAGCATCTTCTAACGAGGATTTCGAGAAAACTCAGTGGTTCAATCTTCGAAATTGAGCCCGGAAAGCAAATCCAAATCCAATCGATAGAGGATCTGATTGTAGTCGTATCGCGGCGTGGGATGAGAATTGCCCGAGAAAGTCGTCGTGTAAGTCCCCTCGAAATAGAGGATCTTGCCGTTTTGCTCAACAAACTCAGGATGTATCTTGGGGTTATAGAAGGAATATTGATGATGAGTGGCGATCTTTTTGGCCCTTTTCCAAGGCCCTTCCAATCTCTTGGATTCCGCGTACCAAATCTCTCCAAGTACAGATGTATCCCCCCGATACTGAGTAAATACCATCGACCATGCGTTTCGGTAAGGATTCCAAACCACAGAGCCGTTGTGAGCTTGAACCTCTTGACCATGTTCAGTATCGAGCATTCGATAGCGTCTTTCGGATTGGCTCATAAGCTTCTCTTCGACGAGTGTCTTTTCTTGAGATTGTGTTAGGGGCAGCGTGTTGTGCCGCCAGCGATAGACAATCTCACCTCGACTATTGCGATCGATTTTTCGATCTTCAAACACCGTACCTTCCTGCAGGCAAGTGAACCCTTGGTATCGAGTTGGATCAACATAGGCATCTTGCGTGGCTAATACCCGACGATCGCTAACCCGCTGTCCAGATGTGCAGGAGATGGTTTTGCCAGCAAAGCCAAAGCCATCCTTGGGATATTCATAACCGTGCGAGCGGATATGGAAAAAGACTTGGGTATCCAAAAGCTCCGGATCATCAATGGAGATCCAACCGTTGTTATCGGAAACCATCCGCACGTGATCGACGGTTTCTATCTCGACCAACGGAACCGGACGACTGGTCTGCTGATCGATGAACTGGATACCGAAGGGATCTTTGGCAAAGAGTGTCGTTTGCAAAGCGACTGCAAGTCCGATTGCCCACAACCGCTTCCAAATGCAAAACCGCACAACCGTCGTCATTACGCCGCGTAAGGGTAGCCAAAGGTTTTTGCAACCGCCTCGTTGGTCACTTTACCATGATGCACATTGAGGGATTCGCGCAGCGGCTTGGAGGCTGCGATCGCTGGCTCGATTCCTTGTTGGGCCAACTGAACAACCCAGGGCAAAGTCACATTGCACAATGCAAACGTGCTAGTTCGACCGACGGCGCCTGGCATGTTCGTGACGCAGTAATGGAGTACTTCGTCGACGATGTAAGTCGGATTACGGTGTGTCGTTGGCTTGCTGGTTTCGACACACCCTCCTTGGTCGATCGCCACATCGATAATAACGCTTCCGGGCTTCATGAGCTTTAGATCCTCCTTGCGGACCAAGTAGGGAGCTTTGGCACCAGGTATCAGCACCGATCCGATGACGAGGTCAGCAAGTTTGAGTTGTTCTCGCACGTTATAGCGATCCGAATAGATGACGTTGACGTTCGGGGGCATGACATCGTCGAGGTAACGCATCCGATCGAGATTGACATCGAGGATGTTGACATCGGCGCGAAAGCCAGCTGCGATCCGTGCAGCATTGGCTCCGACGACCCCACCTCCGAGCACTGTGATGTGAGCTGGGGGAACACCCGGTACGCCTCCTAAAAGGATACCTCGGCCCATTTGAGGTTTCTCAAGATACTTTGCTCCTTCTTGGATACTCATCCGACCTGCGACTTCGCTCATGGGGGTCAGTAGCGGCAATCGGCCTTGGGCATCGCGAAGGGTCTCGTAGGCCAAGCAAGTTGCTCCGCTATCGATCATGGCTTGCGTAAGCCCACGATCGGCGGCGAAGTGGAAATAGGTAAACAACGCTTGTTTCTTGCGAATCAGCGGGTACTCGGCCGCTTGGGGCTCTTTGACTTTGACAATCAGGTCGGCCTCTTGAAAGACCTCTTTGCCCGAGTGCACAAGGGTCGCACCGGCCTCTGCATAAGCTTCATCTGCCAGTCCAGAGCCGAGCCCCGCACCGGCTTGGACAATCACCTTGTGCCCGCGTGAAACCAATTCCTCGACTCCCACAGGGAGCATCGCGACACGGTATTCATCTTCTTTGATTTCTTTGGGAACGCCGACAATCATGGCTGGGAGTGTCTTTGGGATGGAGTAAGATAGATCGTCCAATAAACCGCCCTTTAGTGTACCGCTTTGGCAATCGATACGCCATACGCGAAGCTTACCCCTGCCGTCGAAGAAACCTTGCGATGACCGATAAGTTACCTACTGCGGCTGCGAATATGCCGACGCAGACACTCTCGCCCCCAAAAAGCTTCTTTGGGATTCTATCCTATCTAGGGCCGGGCCTGATCATCGCTGCAAGCATCGTGGGAAGTGGC
This sequence comes from Pirellula sp., assembly GCA_040381975.1. Taxonomy (GTDB): domain Bacteria; phylum Planctomycetota; class Planctomycetia; order Pirellulales; family Pirellulaceae; genus JBKCUI01. Next base: position 13,088 of record JBEIGI010000004.1, on the reverse strand, counting down.
GAGTTGATCGCCACGACCCTTACTGGGGCTCGCGGTGGACTAAGTCTTTTATGGCTGATCATCTTGGGATGCGTTGTCAAAGTCTTTGCTCAAATTGAAATCGGTCGCTTTACTGTATCGACCGGGACCCCGACTCTCTCTGCTCTCAATACGGTTCCAGGCCCAAGGATTTCGGGACGCGGGAACTGGTTGGTTTGGTACTGGTTTTTCATGTGGTTTTGCAGCATCGGTCAACTCGGTGGAATCGTCGGTAGCGTTGGCCAAGTTCTCTCGATTGTCCAACCGCTGACGACTCAGGGAGCCGACTACAAGACGATCGGTAATCTAGAGACTCAAATCAAACTCGCTTCGGTTAAATCCCGATCGGCAAGCCCGCAAGAAAAAGAGGCCATGGCGCTGGAATCGAAAAACATCCAGCAGCAACTCGACGGACTCAAAAGAGATTATCTTGCCAAGTATGCTTCGGGCTCCGGCAAGTCGCAAAGCAATGAGGAACTTGTCACGTCGATGAGTGTCGCCGGATTGCCAAGACCGATGGATGATCGTTATTGGGCCGTCCCAGTAGCAATCATCACTGCAGCCCTTCTGTTCTACGGGGGGTATTCCTTGGTTCAATCGGCATCAACGGCCATGGTGGCCATCTTCACCCTCGTTACTCTTGCGACAGTGATTGGACTGCAGGCCAAGCCCGATTGGTCGATCAGTGCCAGCGAATGGTTGCAAGGTCTTTCGTTCGGCTTGCCCGAGGGGGACAAGTTCAAGGCCCTAACGACCGCCCTTGCGACGGTGGGAATTATCGGCGTGGGTGCTGCAGAATTGATTCAATATCCGTATTGGTGCCTCGAGAAAGGGTATGCCAAGCACACCGGCCCGGACGATGGGAGCAACGCTTGGCTCGAAAGAGCTCGAGGATGGCTCAAGGTGATGCATTACGACATTTGGGTATCGATGCTGATCTACACGACTGCCACCATCGGTTTCTTTGTATTGGGGGCCGGGATATTGCATCGCTCGGGTATTCAACCCGAAGAGTCGAAGTTAATCCAGACGCTCTCGGCCATGTACGAACCAGTGCTGGGAAGTTGGGCACCGCCGATCTACTTGTTTGGAGCCTTCATGGTTCTTTATTCGACTTATTATGTCGCCAATGCAAGCCATGCAAGAACCTTTACCGATGGGCTGAGTATTTTGAATTTGGTCGGTAGGGATCAGGTGTCTCAGGGGCGGATGGTCAAGTTCCTCAGTGCGCTGTTTCCGATGCTTTGTTTGTTGGTCTATTGGATCTTACCAAGTCCGGCTTGGTTGGTTCTCATCAGTGGTTCGGCCCAAGCGGTGATGTTGCCGATGCTAGGTTTCGCAGCATTGTATTTTAGATACTACAAGACGCGACGAGAGTTGCACGGTTCGAATTGGATCGAGATCGGGCTGTGGATCAGTGTTGCATTGCTGTTTGTTATTGGCCTGACAAACCTGTATTTGGAAATGAGCAAGTTCTTTAAGTGATCAATCAGGGATCTTGCGGCTGGTTCCACAATCGCCAAGGATCGTCGTGGCGTTTCATTTCCGAGAGAAGCAACATCCGCATCTCTCGAAGTTTGTCTGCATAGGCAGGATCTGCTGCGAGGTTGGTTTGATTCGGTTGGGGATGGATCCCCGTCAATTCACGGATCTTTGGATCATGGTGTTCTGAGACAAATTCGAGAGGGTTCTGGTTGAGGTCAAAGAGTTGTGTTTTTCGGACTTGGCCATCGAGTACATCCCACTCGATGAGTTTCCAATTCCCATTCTTGACACAACGCATACCGGGCTTGGTCCCTCCGTTGTACACCCCATACATGACTTCTCGCAGGGACTGTTTTTCGCCCATAAGGATAGGTTTGAAACTTAGCCCCTCATTGGTTTCCGGAGTCTCAATGCCGGCAAGATCGCACAGTGTCGCTAATGTATCGAGTAGATAGATGTTTCCTTCGGCGCGACTTGCGGCTGGGATTTTTGGACCTTTGACAATCATTGGAACCCGCCAAGTGTGTTGGTAGAGGTTTTGTTTGCCTTGGAGTCCATGGCGTCCGATGGCGATTCCATGGTCGGAGGTGTAGAAGATGTACGTGTTTTCGAGCTCTCCCATCGACGCAAGTTGGTCGAGAACCCTACCTATTTGCTTATCGATATATTCGCTACAAGCAAACTCGCGACCGAGTTCGTTACGTATGGTTCTCTCGTCGCGATGTTCCCAGACTCCGGAAACATCGACCTCATCACGAAGTTTTGGGTGACCGTGGGGAAACGGGTGTGCAGGAAGATAGTTTTCCGGCAAGGGTGGTTGGGCGGGGTGGGAAGGTGGTCGATTGTTTCGATCGGTATGATTGACCGCACCGTATTTGGCCAACAGTTCGGGTGTTCCGTCTCGCTCATCGTGGGGGTGGGAGAAACCAAAATAGACAAGGAACGGAGGGACTTGCTGGTTGGGTTGGATCGAAGTTTCGCGAGCTTTTAGAAACTCCAGAACCTGATCGGCATGCCATGCGCTTCCCGTCTGGGCCGTTCCCCCTCGTTTGGTCGCATCCTTTCTTATCGTGAATTGCTCGTTGGCTTTCTCGTAGCTATTCCCCTGCTTACAGGTTCTCATCGTGATGTATCCGGCGCGATTGAATACGGCTGGAATCGTTTGCAATTCCAGGTTGGGTGGGCACAATTCACGCTGCTTAACCTTGGGGGAGATTGGAAGATGCCACAGGGTTCGTCCGCTCATGATCATGTGGCGAGACGGGGTGCAAACAGCACCTGAAAATGAGCCCATGTGGTAGGCACCATCGATGACCATCCCTTCTTTTGCAAGTCGATCTAGGACGGGAGAGTCGAGTTTGGAAGATGGGTTGTACGCTTTGAGATCCCAAGGGGATTGGTCATCGACCAAAACAAAGAGGATGTTGGGTCGTTTGTCTGAGGCGATCCTCACCTGTGGCGAATCCGCCTTGCAAGAATTGCCAATCACGATCCAGGCTATCAAGAGGAATGGTAAGCTTTGCGATCGACTGAAAATGAACTTGAACGATGGCTTGAGATCGCCGATCCATGGGGTCATCATAGGATTTATGCCCGAAGCTTGGTGTGGAGTCTGACAAACTGATTATACAAGAGATCTTGCGAAGAGTAGCATCGTCGTACTCGAAGCGGTCTAGTACAGCGATTCAGCCCATTCGTCTGCAAATTACGGCGAACCGCTTCGATCAACCACTCACATCGAACCCCTGGACACTGCGATCATTCATACCCTGCTCCTACGGTGCAGAAAATACTCGCCAAAAATGCTGGGAATTTTCTTGATAGCTAAAACACTCTCTGATAGTCTCGTTTACGCGATGCAGGTTTAAACGGCGAATCAGCAAGGAGTTTGGCTATGCGTAACGCGGTCACGTCTTTTCAATTGATTGCATTTTTCGCTTCCCTTCAAGTTGCTTCTGCGCAAGTAATCGATGAAGATGCAATAAAAGAGACTCCGCCGGGGTTGGAAGTGGTCATTCAAGGCCCTATGGAAGAGATTCCGGTTCCTATCGGTGTCAAGGAGGTGTTAACCGCTGTTCACGAACCCGTGGAATCACCCACTTACCATTGGGTTGCCACTTGCTTGAAAAATGTCGGCGGAGAATGGAGGGAGGAAACGAAGCCCTTGCTCAGACACCGCGACGACTGGGACAAGGCCAAGATCGATGACTGTTGGGGGTACGAATCAAGAGTCAAATACCTAGTCAAAGTCAATCACTCAACTGCCGGGAAGGGACCAGGCTCAAAAGAATTTATAGTTTGGTACGAATCACCCAATTTTTGTAAGGTCAAAACAGGCGACTTACAAATCTTGGAAAACGCATTTGTCACGCCAAGAATTACAACATTGTTCTTGAAACAAAAAAATGGGAAAAAAGAACCGATAGGGCCTTGCGCGCTGGTTTGTTGCACAGAGGATTGGACATGGAGACCAAACGAGCGCAGTAAATTTATGACGAAAAACTATCCTAAACGTGTTTTGCGAGATTTTCCTGAGTGTCAATCGCCTAGCTCTGAGTACAAGGTCGATGGATCTGAGGGCAGTTTAGGAGGAAATTTTGCTCAGAATACCTGGATATGGAAGAGCCCAACACTAACGGATGTTCAATGGGTCATGAAGTTTCCGTGGCTTAACGGAGACGAGTTTCGTCGGGGCTATATACTTGGGCATTACGATATGGTCTACACATTTAAGGGGCCAAAATGTCCGATTTGCGATGACTGCCAATGGAAAAAACGCACACCTCTATTTTCTTGCGCTCTGAAGGTGGATATTGTCGACGGCGTAAAGGTGGTGAGAATTGTAAGTCAATATACCGGAGGCGACCTCAATGCACCCAATAACTAACGAACCAAACGGAAATTATTACTTTGGAAACTCCTACTTGATTTGGAGTTTGATCTTTGTATTTCTCTTGGGGTGCAATCGTCAAGAGCCGCAAGTTGCACCCAGTCCGACAACGACGAAGCTCGATAGCCGAGAGACTATTCCAGTAAATATATCGCAAAAGCAGGACAGCGATGAAGAGTTTGGGATGGAAATGATCGACCTGGTTGCAAATCCTGAACTCGATCAAGGCATTCCGGAAGCTGACACTCCGTTGTATTTGTGGGATGGCGAAAACCCCAGTAGATTTCCTTCCCAAGTCGCATCTGCGATGAACAAGATCGGGGTCAATGTTACTATTTTTGAAGATTATCCCGAGCTTTATGCAGCGATCCCTGTTTTGGTTGACCAATCGTTCATGGATCAACGTGTCGAATTTGTTGAGTCACTCGGGTACGCTTTTCGTTGTCACCCAATTCATTGGAATATAGATGTTACAAGAGTGTTGGAGCGGCAAGATGATTATCTGGTAGAGGCTGATCCGATCGTGACCGAATACTGCGACGTGGTTCCGCTTGCGACTGAAGGCTGTATAGAGAAATGGAGTTTTCCGAAAAACTCTTTGAATACACCTAGACTTGTGAGTCGAACCAAAATTCCCGGTCCGGGCGAACCTGGATTTCCCTACGGTATATTCCCGTAACGATCTCTTAGCGGGTCGACCTGGTCATCAGCATCGTTTTTGGTGGGACAACTACGCCTGAGCTTTGGATATTGGTGGTCATCTTGGATCTTTTGGTTGGTTAGGAAGACTTCTTTTGCCACCTTTGCGTTTTTCTTGGTGGCGTTGGGTACGTCGTTCGATGGACGCTTCGAGCCGATCATCTAGTTAGGGGCCGGTAGATCTCGCTTGGTAAATCTCCAAAAGGCGACACTATAGGCTGCGATGCCTAGAAGCATCAAAATGCTGACATAGCCCATGCTTCCTATGTTTTCTTGCCAGTTTTTTGCATGTTCGATGTTGCTTAGATACCATTGCCTCTCAGGATGATTATGGATTTGTTGGATCATCCAGGCGGGTTGATATGCTGAAAGAAAAGTAAAGGGTTTGAAGACCGCCATCGAGGGTGTGGATTTGGACAAAATAAACAATAGTAAGCTCAGCACGTAGATGCTTATGACGATCCCTATCGATCGCCATCGGTACTGATCGAAACTGCTGGCCATGACCCCTAGGCCCAAAACTGCAAACCCTAGTGAAAAGAGATTCAGCGTGGCCGCGATGAATTCTTTAGGTTGTACGAGTTGACTCAGTGGGACATTCTGCATTTGTTTAGCGGTGAATGGATTTTTGATCGTCCATTCCAGCCAAGGTAGAGTCAGTTTCGAATTCGAAGCTACCGGTGTTGAGTTGGTGTGGATGCCTAGGTAGACCCCTGCGTAAATCAGTAGACACAGCAATGCCAAGCCAACGATAGTTACCAAGGCATGGCTCGATAAAACCTTCCATCGCTGTATGGGTTGGGCTAAGAGCATTTCCATGGTGCCTCGGTTCAGCTCCCCGCTTACCACATCGGTTCCTCTGGCGATACACCAAGTCAGTACACACAGCAGGACAACGGGCTCGTCATAAGTGATGCCGATGATCCCGTGGTAGGTTAAAAACTGCTCTAAGGGTACCGGTGCAAATTTTTCGAACGCTTTGAATTGCTCGATCAATGGAGCAAAACCTGTTAGCTCGAATTGGCTTACCGTCCATATCCTAACCCAAGGGAAAAAGAAGAGAACTAAGGCCAATGCGCACCAGAGCAAAATCGATTCGTGGAGGTACTTTTTGACGAGAATACGAAACATTTCCTAGCAAGCCCACTTTCTGAAGGCTTGTTCGTAAACCTCTACGGCTCTTTGCAGTTGTTCGATGGCTACCCATTCATCCTTTCGGTGAGCTTGTTCGATGCTTCCGGGTCCGCACACCACCAATTTCGGGAGTCTTTGCAAAACTGCTCCATCGGTGCCGTAGCATACGGTTTTGGATTGGGTTTGTCCTGTGATGGCCAGTAGCTCTACGATCCATGGCGATTTTGGATCGACACTCCAATGAGCCTTCTGCCCCTTATCAATCCATTCGAGTTTGTGGTTGCTTTGTATTTTGCGCAATGCACTTTGGATCAAGCTTGTGTCTACCTTGGGCATGGTTCGGAAGAATATCTGAGCCTCGGCTAGGGAAGTCGTCACATTGATGGCCAGGGGTTCGTTCCTTATGACCATATTGAGTGTTACCGTAGGTGGATCGAATTCTTGGTTTCTGTATTGTTCTTGGATCTCGGTTTGTTTCTTCAAGTCTAAGAGTTCTTGAAGTGCCGGTATCAGCGCATCGTTAGCGTTGATCCCCTTGCCCGTGCTCGTGTGAGCGCTTTGACCGTTGGATCGTAGCGACACTCCATAGGTACCCTTATGAGCATGAACCACTTGCATTTCCGTTGGCTCACCGATGATTCCTGTGACATCCCTTTGGTTCATTTCTTCCCACAACCTCGACCGTTTATCGACTTGCTGGGCTCCTTCCATTCCTATCTCTTCATCGGCTGTGATGACAAAATAGATAGGCTTGGTTTGCTCGTTGGGGTCTATCCTCGAGGCGGCTTGGATTGCGCAGCATAAGGAACCTTTCATGTCGCAAGTTCCTCTTCCATAGAGTTTGCCAGCTTGCTCGACTGCTTCAAAGGGTCCGTTGAAGCCTGTGTACCAATCGTCCACGGGAACCACATCGGTGTGTGCTAGGTAGGCTGCTCCCCCTTTTTCTTTTGGTGGACCTTTGGGGTTTCGCACTGCGACTAGACTGGCTTTATCGACACCAGCTTGGTCTTTGTACTCGATCCATTCGAGGTTAAAAGCAAGTGATTCGAGCCAGTCGGCTACCTTCTGGGTTATTGGCACATTGCTGTTCGTGCTTACCGAATTTTCTGATACAAGGTCGCCAACGAGTGTTTCTATACGGGCTTTCCCTATCCTTGCTCGATCCATACGCTCTTTGCTGTCCTATTTGGTTGCTTGTGTGCTAAAATAGTCGGATACCATAGGGCTTTTCCACCCTACTTGCTCGCTAGCCATCGAGGTGCTTCATGACGGTATTGGATCTCAAAAGTGTAACGTCCCTTATTCTAGGGGGTGGTCGAGGTACGCGTCTTTACCCTTTGACGAAAATTCGAGCCAAACCTGCTGTTCCTTTGGCATCTAAGTATCGGCTTATCGATATTCCCATAAGCAATTGCCTTCACAGTGGCATCAACAAAATTTATGTCGTTACGCAATTTTTGAGCGTTTCGCTTCACCAACATATTCGTCAGACTTACCGTTTTGACAATTTTTCCGGTGGTTTTGTCGAGTTGCTTGCTGCCCAGCAGACGATGGATAGCGACGCTGCTTGGTTCGAGGGTACCGCCGATGCCGTTCGAAAAAACCTTGTGTATTTCGATGACCCTAGCTGCAAGTACGTTTTGATTTTGAGTGGTGACCAGCTTTATCGCATGGACTACCGACAAATGCTTCGTACTCACATCGAGTCCAATGCGGACGTTACGATCGCTGCGATCCCTGTTGCTCGAAGTGCTGCTAGTGCTTTGGGTGTGATGCGTTGCGATGAGTCGGGTCGCGTCGTAGGTTTCCTTGAGAAGCCGAAGACGGCGGATGAAATCGATATGGTCAGCATGTCTTCGGCTTGGATCGATGCTCGCGGGATCGCCTCGAAGGGTCGCGACTGTCTAGCTAGTATGGGCCTGTATATCTTCAACAAGGAACTTCTATTCGATGTCCTTAACAAAACCAATTACAGCGATTTTGGAAAAGAGGTTTTCCCAGCGGCCATCCGTTCTCGAAAGGTTCAAGTACATCTTTTTGATGATTACTGGGAAGACATCGGTACGATCAAGGCTTTCTACGAAGCGAATCTATCTTTGGCCAAACCGAATCCACCTTTTGATTTGTTTTCTGCCGAGAATCCTGTCTACACCAGGCCCCGTTTTTTGCCTCCGACTGTCATCGAAGGGGCCTCGATCACTTCGTCGCTCGTAGCCGATGGTTGCAGGATTGGTAAAGGTTCCGTCATAGAAAACAGCGTCATCGGTCTACGCTGCGTTATCGGTGACGGAGTCACGATTCGTAACTCCATCATCATGGGCGCTGACTACATGGAGACTGACACCGACGTAGCTAGGTTAGCTAAAGAAGGAAAGCCTAGGGTAGGGATAGGCTCTGGAAGCCTTATCGAAGGAGCTATCTTGGACAAAAACTCTCGAATAGGTCGCCATGTACAAGTATCCAACACGTTGGGCCTGACAGACTCGGATGCTTATGACCCATGCTGCATACGCGATGGGATCTGCATTGTAACCAAAGACGGGGTGCTAGGCGATGGTTGGTCCCTTGGCTCGAAGAAGTAAGCTCGAGCTATCTAGAAGGTAGATATAAAAATCTTGTTGTTGTAGAAGAGAGAGAAAAAACCTGTTCAAAAAAGGCAAAAGACCCAAGAAAAACAAGCGTTTTCGAGGAATACGCTATGTGGAAAACATGTAAAAGGAGCGTAAGTAGGCTGCAAAATAACGTAGGGAAAAAGGAAGCAAACTGACAGGCAAAAAGAGATGTTCAAAAGTCCACTAGGGAAAGAAAAACAAGAACCAACCAAACAACAAGTTATCCACGCTGTAGCCTTCGACATGGATGGACTACTGCTCAACACAGAAGACCTCTACGAAGAGGTAACCAAAGAGCTCCTGCAACGAAGAGGTAGGACCTTCAAGGAAGAAGTAAGAGTAAAGATGATAGGGTTACCGGCTCCGAAAGCCTACCAAGTCCTCATCGAAAGCGAGAGTCTGGAAGAGACCTGGCAAGAGCTGCACGAAGATACCGAGCGTATCTTCGAAGGGATCCTTGAAACGAAGCTACAAACATTGCATGGAGTCGAAGAAACCCTTCAAGCGGTGAAGAACAAAGGATTGCCAAGATGCGTAGCGACTAGCTCCACACGAACGTTCGCTCTAAGAGCCTTAGAAATAGTAGGGGTGCTAGATAAGCTCGATTTTGTACTGACCGCAGAAGAAGTACCCAGGGGTAAGCCGTTTCCGGATATCTACCTAGAAGCTGCCAAGAGGATGGGAGTAGAAACAGGAAAAATGCTTGTCCTCGAAGATAGCCAGAACGGTACCAAAGCTGGTGTAACCGCCGGAGCTTATGTGATCAGCGTACCGAATCGACACACTCAAAAAGGGGATTTTCAAGGAGCTCGATGGATAGCTAACAGCCTCCTCGACGAGAAAATCCAAAGCTTACTTTTGTGAGAGGGATAGAGATTAGAAAGTAGAGATTAGAGAGTAGAAAGTAGAGAGTAGAAAGTAGAGAGTAGAGAGTAGAACGGGTCTCCAGGCCCGTAAGGAAGCAGAAACATGAACACTCAATGGATCCTCGTCAGGCATGCCAAAAGTGATTGGGAGGATACCAACCTCGATGACAAGCAAAGGCCGCTTAGCCCAAGAGGAAAAAAAGCCGCTGTACTACTAGGGGAAAAGATCCACGATCTTGGATTAACCCCCGATAGGATCCTATGCTCGACAGCTTTAAGAGCCACGCAAACGCTTCAAGGTATCCTTCAGGTACTGAGCCAATACAACCAAGTAGCTGTTCCCGAACTTCTCTATTTTGACGAGTTGTATTTGGCAAGTCCCGAGACAATCACCCAAGTAGTCGCTTCGAATAAAGCGGGAAAACAAAAAATAATGTGCATAGGACACAATCCAGGAATCGAGAACTTAGCTACCCAGCTAGCTCAGCAGACACTCCTGATGAAAACGGCCCACATGATCATCTTTGGCAAAAACACCTCGTGGGGTAATGCTAGCCAAATAGAGAAAGGTTGGGAAATACAGGGGAATATCAGGGGCGAAGAAGGCTGAAAAAGCTATGGCAGGCGAAAGGGTTTTTCGGCTAAACTCCCCAGACAAACGTAACGCAAACCCTCATTGGAGAAAGCAAGGATGCTGGCCAAACGCAATCAAAGAGCAAAACGACAAAGATTTCTAGCAGCCATTGCCATGATGCTTGCAGGGCAGTCCGCAGTAAGTGCCAACGCCCAAGATACCGAAACGTTGGTAGCCACAGGCTTGGGCTATACCCCACAACAGCAAAACGTCGTCTACGACCAAGTCGATCCCAAAGATGCGACCAAGTGTACGGGTAAATACGAGACGATCGGCGGAGTCGATGGGCTCATGATTTATGGCCCAGATGGCCGTCTTCTAAGACGATTTGCCGATACCAACGGGGATAGAAATGTGGATCTTTGGAGCTACTACAAAGACGGCATCGAGGTCTACCGAGACGTCGACTCGAACTTCAACGGAACCGCCGATCAGTACCGATGGCTGGGTACTCAAGGAACCCGCTGGGGCTTGGACAAAGACGAAGATGGTAAGATCGATTCATGGAAGAGTATTTCTGCCGAAGAGATCACCTACGAGGTCATCGAAGCGATCAAGAACAAAGATACCAATCGCTACACAAAATTGCTTTTGACACCCGCTGAGCTGGATAGTTTGAAACTGGGTGAAAAGACCAAGACAAGGTTGCAGGAGAAGCTCGAGCGATCGAAACTCGCATTTAGCGAGTTCATGGAAAGTCAGCGTTTGATCGACGCTCAAGCCTCATGGGCGCAGTTTGCAGCCGACAAGCCCGGTGTAATACCCGAAGGGACAGAAGGAGCAGGCCAAGACCTCGTAGCCTATGAAAACGTCATAGCGATCGTCGAAAGCAAGGGGGCCAATCAGCAGTTGCTCGTAGGAACGATCGTTCAAGTCGGAAACAGTTGGCGACTGATCGATGCACCGAAAATGGTCGATGGAACCAGCGTGGGTGATTCAGGATTCTTCTTTCCGTCGATGGCCGTCAACCGAGATATAGCAGCCGCGCCAACCGATTCCGGAATGACAGAAGCCATGCAAGGACTTCTGAGCGATTTGGACAAGGTCGATAGCGCGATGCGAGAAGGCAATGCGACTCCACAGCAATACAAAGAGCGAGGAGTGATACTTCGTAAGCTCATTTCAGCAAGCCAAAACGCAGAGGACATGGGATCCTGGATCCACCAGTATGCCGACTCGGTAAGTTCTGCTGTACAGACGGGTGTCTACCCAGAGGGACTCGAAGAACTAAAAAATCTTGAAGCCAGTTTGGACAAGATTCCTGGTGGCAAAGAGCACAAATCCTATGTCGCTTTCCGAGTCATCTCCTCAGAGTTTATGGCGCAGATGAGTGACCCTAAGGCAAATCATGCATCGGTGCAGGAGAACTACATCGAACAACTCGAATCGTTTGCCGAAGCTTATCCGAAATCACCCGATGCAGCCGAAGCCATGATCCAGATCGGATTGAACGATGAGTTAGGTGGACAAGAGAAAGAAGCGCAGGAGTGGTATCGTAAAGTCGCGACCAACTTCCCAGATACGGACTTTGGAAAGAAAGCTTCTGGAGCAATCGTCAGGTTGAATCTCGAAGGGAAGACCTTGAACCTCAGAGGCAAAACCTTGGACGGTAAAGAGGTACAAACCACAGGCCCGACGATCGTACATTATTGGGCAACATGGTGTGATCCATGCAAAGCCGACATGGCCGAGCTGCGTAAATTGCAAGCCAAGTACGCTAAGCAGAACTTGCAGATCGTCGGCGTGAATCTCGATAACGAAGCAGCGACGGCAGCGAAGTTTCTCAAGGAGAATGCAGGCAAGTATCCGTGGGCGCATATCCACGAGCAGGGTGGATTCCAAAGCGACTTAGCGACCAAGCTGGGCGTATTGAGTGTGCCGGTGACGATCCTCATTGATGCCAAGGGGGTGGTTGTCAAGCGAACGGCAGGATTCAGCACGAATCCAGACATGATACAAGCTGTTGGGAGTCTCATGGAACAAGCACCGGCGGCCAAGCCAAAGCAGGCGGCCAAACCAGCACCCAACAAGAAATAGTTTTCCAGGGGCGATGCCTCCGGCTAGGATGACTATGGCCGTTGGGTGAGGGTCGGAGTGCTCTGGGAACCTGCCGTAGGGTGGGTGAAGCGGCATCGCCGCGCAACCCACCATGGCGCATTAGGGACCCTCAATTTGAATGAGATCTTTTCACCGCTGTGTTTCGCCAAAGGCGAGGTTCAACGTAGCCTAGGGCATCGCCCTAGGAAAGCGTGTAGCTCGCGACGTTTCCCAGGGGCGATGCCCCTGGCTATGATGACTATGGCCGTTGGCCAATTGGATTGGTCGTTTTTTTCGCCAAAGGCGATGTTCAACGTAGCCTAGGGCATCGCCCTAGGAAAGCGTGTGGCTCGCGACATTTCTCAGGGGCGATGCCCCTGGCTATGGTGATTATGGCCGTTGGCCAATTGGATTGGCCGTTTTTTTCGCCAAAGGCGATGTTCAACGTAGCCTAGGGCAACGCCCTAGGTATGCGTGTGGCTCGCTACATTTCCCCTGGGCGATTCCCCTGGCTATGATGAGTATGGCCGTTGGCCAATTGGATTGGCCGTCTTTTTCGCCAAAGGCGATGTCCAACGTAGCCTTGGGCAACGCCCTAGGGATGCGTGTGGCTCGCGACATTTCCCAGGGGCGATGCCCCTGGCTATGATGACTATGGCCGTTGGCCAATTGGATTGGTCGTGTTTTTCGCCAAAAGCGATATTCAACGTAGC